>DDKG01000151.1:13504-28684 GCA_002339265.1 Massilia sp. UBA2604
ATGAACTTCTGGGCCATGATGGTGTTGCGGCCGTTGTCGGTCAGGGTCTCGATGATCGAGCCCAGGTTCAGGCCATCGCTTTTCACGCGGAAGATGCCGGCGCCGCCCATGCCGTCCAGCGGCTTGAAGATCACGTCGCCGTGCTTGGCGTGGAAGGCGCGCAGGCGCGCCGCATCCGAGGTGACCATGGTCGGCGAGGTGTAGTCGCTAAAACCCCCGATGGCCAGCTTCTCGTTGTGGTCGCGGATCGCGCGCGGGCTGTTGATCACGCACGCGCCCTGGCGCTCGGCCAGTTCCAGCAGATAGGTGCCGTACACATACTCCATGTCGAACGGCGGATCCTTGCGCTCGAGGATGGCGTCGAATTCGCCCAGGTTCACGTCCTCGGCCGGGTCAGCGCGATACCAGGCGTCCTTGTCGCCGGTGAGGTGGATCCGCGCCACGCGCGCACTGACGACGCCTTGGTCGAGCACCATGTCGCGCTGCTCGAAGTGGTAGATGGCATGGCCGCGCCGCGCCGCCTCGCGCATCATGGCGAAGGTCGAATCCTTGTAGATCTTGAAGCCGGACAGCGGGTCGGCGAGAAAGGCGATTTTCATGGGGCTTCCATTCAAGGTAATGCCTGATTTTAGCCCGAATCGTGGAAACTCGCGGACCAGGCCCTCATCCACTCGCACTCGAAAATGCACCGCAGCAATTTGCCCGGCATCCCGCGAGGCGACTGAGACAGCTCAATCGTGTCAATACGATCGCGCGAGAACATGAAGGCATGGATACCCGACCAAGCCAACAGGCCGAGCAGGAACGCATCGAAGACGTCTACCGCAACTGGCATGGCGGCGCGGCGCTGGCCCGTTATGCCTGGCACCGGCCCGAGATCCTGCAGCAGGTGGCGGCGCGCTCGCGCGGCTTTGCCGACCTGCTGTCCTGCACGGTCGGCCCGGATTTGTCCGATGTGCAGGTGCTGGACGTCGGCTGCGGCAGCGGCGGCTTCCTGCGCCAGATGATCGACTGGGGCGCCTCTCCGGCCAATCTCACGGGCACCGAACTGCAAAAAGACCGGCTCGACAATGCGCGCCGATGTACGGCGCATGGCGTGCGCTGGCACCTGGGCACGCTGGACGCGTTGCCGGCGGCGGGCTACGACCTGGTCTCGGCGCAGACGGTGTTTTCCTCGGTGCTCGATCCGGCCCTGCGGCGCGAGCTGGCGGCCCAGATATGGCGCGCACTGCGCCCGGGCGGCTGGTGTCTCGTGTTCGATTTTCGCTACGACAACCCGCGCAATCCCAATGTGCGCAGGGTGACGCGGGCCGAGCTGGAAGAGTGGTGGCCGGGAGTCGAGCAGCACTACCGCAGCCTGGTGCTGGCGCCGCCGATCCATCGCCTGCTGGCCGTGGCGCCGTACATGGTGTCTGAATTGCTGACGGCGCTGGCGCCGGTGCTGCGCTCGCATTTCATGTATGTGGTGCGCAAGGACCAGTAGGGCGGACGGGTTTCCCGTCCACGCGTTCAGATCACGTACGCGATGTGGCGGTGCATACCCTGGTTGGACGCGTGGACGGCAGAGCCGCCCACCCTACGAATGCGTCGTGGCAACGCATGTGCAGGTTGAATGCGCCGACTCGCTCAATACACTTCCGGATTCGGATCGGTACGCTCCATTTCCAGCGACGCCGCCAGCATGCCCAGCCGCGCCACCACGCCATACACATAGAAGCGGTTCGGCGCCGCGGTGCCCGGCTTGGCCTTCAGGTCAGGCACCGCATGCTGCTGGGCAAAGGCCAGCGGCACGTATTGCGAGCCCGGCGAATTCAGGTTCTGGTCGATGCCGCGCTCGGCGTGCACGCGGTAGAAGCCGCCCACCACGTAGCGGTCGATCATGTACACCACCGGCTCGGCCACGGCGTCGTCGATCGATTCGAAAGTGGGCACGCCTTCCTGGATGATCAGGTCGGTCACGGCCACGCCATCCTTGATCACCGACATGCGCGCGCGCTGGGCCGGGGTCAGGTCGCGCACTTCGCTCGCATCCTTGATCGTCATCACGCCCATGCCGTAGGTGCCGGCGTCGGGCTTCAGGATCACGAAGGGCTTGCGCTCCTTCATGCCGTATTCCTTGTACTTCTTCTTGATCTTCGAGAACAGCGCCGAGACGTTGTCGGCCAGTTCCTCGGTGCCGACGTTCTCGCGCAGGTCGACTTCGCCGCACTTGCTGTGCAGCGGGTTGACCAGCCACGGATCGATGTCGATCAGCTTGCCGAACTTCTTGGCCACCTCGTCGAACGCCTTCAGGTGGTTGCTCTTGCGGCGCAGCGCCCAGCCGGCATGCAGCGGCGGCAGCAGCGACTGCTCGTGCACGTTCTCGAGGATGGCCGGGATGCCGGCCGACAGGTCGTTGTTCAGCAGGATGGTGCAGGGATCGAAATCGGCCAGGCCGACGCGGCGCCCGTTGGCGGAGCGCACCAGCGGCTCGACCACCAGCATATTGCCGTCAGGCAGAGCCAGCGGGGTCGGTTCGGTGACGTCCGGCGAGAACGAGCCCAGGCGCACATGGAGGCCGGTCTGGCGGAAGATCTGCATCAGGCGCGCCACGTTCTGCAGGTACATCGGATTGCGGGTGTGGGTCTCGGGCACCAGGATCAGGTTGCGCGCGTCCGGGCAATACTTGTCGATCGCGGCCATGGCGGCCTGCACCGTCAGCGGCAACATCTCGGTCGGCAGGTTGTTGAAGCCGCCCGGGAACAGGTTGGTGTCGACCGGCGCCAGCTTGTAACCGGCGTTGCGCAGGTCGACCGAGCAATAGAACGGCGGCGTATGCTCCTGCCACTCGAGCCGGAACCAGCGCTCGATGGCGGGGGTCGCTTCGAGGATTTTCTTTTCCAGGTCCAGCAGAGGACCGGTCTGGGCAGTGGCGAGGTGCGGAACCATGTATGTGGATTTCCCTGTTATGCGCTATGTGAGGCGCCGTTTGTTATTTATTAATTCGGATAGCTCATATGGGGTGCACCTGGCCTTTTTAAAGAGGTGTTGCCATGAACGCAAAAAAGGCGCCCGCAGGCGCCTTTTCTGACCGACATCGGAAGATATCAGTAACGGTACGCCGATTCGCCGTGGCTGGTGATGTCCAGGCCCTCGCGCTCTTCGTCTTCAGGCACACGCAGGCCGATCACGATGTCGACCAGCTTGAAGGCAATGAAGGCCACGATCGCCGACCAGACGACGGTCACGACCACGCCGTGCAGCTGTACCAGCACCTGGCTGCCGATCGAGTAGCCGGTGGCCATGGCATTGGTGGTGTAGTCCCACACGCCCTGGCCGCCCAGCGACGGCGCCGCGAACACGCCGGTCAGCAGCGCGCCCAGGATGCCGCCCACGCCGTGCACGCCGAACACGTCGAGCGAATCGTCGGCGCGCAGCATGCGCTTCAGGCCGGTCACGCCCCACAGGCAGATGATACCAGCCAGCAGGCCCATGACCAAGGCGCCCATTGGCCCCACGAAACCGGCGCCCGGGGTGATCGCCACCAGGCCCGAGATGGCGCCCGAGGCGGCGCCCAGCATCGATGGCTTGCGCTTGAAGATCCACTCGCCGGCCGCCCACGAGACGGTGGCGGCGGCGGTCGCCAGCAGGGTGTTGATGAAGGCCAGCGCCGCGATGTCGCCCGCTTCGAGCGCCGAACCGGCGTTGAAGCCGAACCAGCCGACCCACAGCAGCGAGGCGCCGACCATGGTCATTGGCAGCGAGTGCGGGGCCATCGATTCCTTGCCGTAGCCGACACGCTTGCCGATCACGTAGGCGCCGACCAGGCCGGCAACCGCCGAGTTGATGTGCACCACGGTGCCGCCCGCGAAGTCGAGCGCGCCCTGCTGCCACAGGTAGCCGGCGCCGGCGCTGACGGTGGCCAGCGAGGCGGCGTCGGAGATCGCGTCAGGACCGGCCCAGAACCAGACCATGTGGGCCATCGGCAGATAGGCGAAGGTGAACCAGATCACGATGAAGGCCAGCACCGCCGCGAACTTGGCGCGCTCGGCGAACGAGCCGACGATCAGCGCGCAGGTAATGGCGGCGAACGTGCCCTGGAAGGCGACGAAGATGAACTCGGGAATCATCACCTCTTTGGTGAAGGTGGCGCCCATGGCGAAGGTGCCGGCCACCGGATCCCAGATGCCTTGCAGGAAGGCGCGGTCGAAGCCGCCGATGAAGGCGTTATTGGCGGTAAATGCGAGGGAGTAGCCGTACAGGCACCACAGGACGATGATCAGCGAGAACACCATCATGACCTGCATCAAGACCGACAACATGTTCTTGGCGCGCACCATGCCGCCGTAGAACAGCGCCAGGCCCGGAATCACCATCATGATGACCAGAAGGGTGGCGACGAACATCCAGGCGGTATCCCCTTTGTTGATGGAGGGCGCCGCCATGGCCGGGAGGGCCAGGCCCAGACCCAGCATGGCGGACAGGATTTTTGTCGTTATATGCTTCATGAACACTTTCCTTCTTACAGTGCGTCGTTGCCGGTCTCGCCGGTGCGGATACGGATGACCTGGGACAGGTCGGCCACGAAGATCTTGCCGTCACCGATCTTGCCGGTGCGGGCGGCGCCCTGGATCGCATCGATCACCTGGTCGACGATGGCGTCGTCGACGGCGGCTTCGATCTTGATCTTGGGCAGGAAGTCGACAACGTACTCGGCGCCACGGTACAGCTCGGTGTGACCCTTCTGGCGGCCAAAACCCTTCACTTCGGTCACCGTCATGCCTTGCACGTTGATTTCCGACAGCGCTTCACGCACCTCGTCGAGCTTGAAGGGCTTGATGATGGCGGTAATCATTTTCATGGTATTGCCTCTTTTGCTATCAAAAAGTTTTTGACACGGACAGCACGGCGGCTGACTTGCCCAGGTTCTTGCCTTCCGGACTCAGGTAGGCGTCGGTATTCGCCTTGTGCCAGGCCAGGGCCACGGTAGCGACCCCGAAGTCCTTCGTTACGCCGACCCGGTAGTCGGTGTACGACGCCGGGCTGTTGTTCTTGACGCGCTGGCGGCCCACATGCAGGTTCAGCAGGAAGCCGTTGCCGACGTCGATGTCGGCGCCCACGTCCAGATAGCCGCTCTGCTTGCTGTCGGCGGTGCCGAACAGATTGGTCGTCGAGTGCGAATACTTGATATACGCAGGACCGAAGCCGAGCTTGCCGTAGACTTCAAACGTATTCGCGTTCGGATCCAGGCTGTTATCCGGATACCAGTAATACAGGCCGCCCACGTCGTAGCTGACCTGGTCGGTCAGCTGGCCACGCTTGCCGGCATACACATCCCATTCAATATTGCCGTCGCCACCCAGATCCTTGGTCCACTTGATGGTGGAGAGCCAGGTGCCTACGTAGAAGCCGGATGGGCCGTGTACGTAGTCGACGCCGCCGGACAGGGCGGGGTCGAAATCGGTTTGCGACAGACCGCGGTAGCGGTATTCGCTGGCGAGCGCCACGTTGTAGCTCACCTGGTGTTCGGCGGGTTGTTCCTGTGCGATGGCCGGGATGCTGGTGAAAGCCAGGATCGCGAGGCTGATTGCGTTGATTTTTGCATTGCACTTCATGACAAACCCCCTTGGACAGTTACTGCGTTTGGAATCCTTTTATTCGTGCGTTATTCCCCCTTCATTTAGCAGGATGTGTGCCAGCTCATAAAAGCGGTGAAAATGGCCTTGTTTTTTTGGTAAACACGCCCCAGATACGACTTGCTTCAATACAATCGACCGCGAACCGCGTCCGCCGTGCTGCGCGACGCACCAAATCAGGTTGTTTCGCACCGGCGTGGTGCATACAACCCCGGCAGAAAGGGATAGGGACATGAACAACAGCAACTTCTTCAGCGATTTGCAGGGCAAGATCAACCAGGCGCTCGAAAGTGGCCCGGCCAAGGACATCGAGCGCAACGTCAAGGCGGCGATGACTTCGGGCTTCGCCAAGCTCGACCTGGTCACGCGCGAGGAATTCGACATCCAGGCCCAGGTGCTGGCCAAGACCCGCACCAAGCTGGAGGCGCTCGAGCTGCGCGTGATCGAACTCGAAGCCCGCCTGGCGTCGGGCGTGTCCGCCGGCACCACGAGCGCGTCGACCGCAGCGGCCACCCCGCCGCCAGGCGCGGCGCCGTCGGCCACGGCCCCGTTCCCGGCCCAGCCCGAGGATCCGACCATCGTGCTGCCGCCGCACCTGGACAAATCGGGCGACACGCCGATCAACAAGCCGTGATGCCCGGTGCATTCATGGACCGGGCAACCAGCATGAATGCACCAGAATCGCCAGTCGGCGCCCTGCCCGCGCAGGAAGTGTCGCTGGACGTGCTGCGCGAAAAATACGCGCGCGGCGACGAGCGCACGATCGAGGACGTGCAGCGGCGCATCGCGCGCGCCCTGGCCGCCCTCGAACCGGTGCCGCAGCGCGCCGAATGGGAGCGCCGCTTCCTGTGGGCCCTGCAACAGGGCTTCGTTCCCGCCGGCCGCATCGCTTCCAGCGCCGGCCTGGGCCTCTCCACCACCCTCATCAACTGTTTCGTCCAGCCGGTCGGCGACTCGATCTCCGGCGCCAGCGACGGCCTGCCCGGCATCTATACCGCGCTCAGCGAAGCCGCCGAGACCATGCGCCGCGGCGGCGGGGTCGGCTACGATTTTTCCGCGATCCGTCCGCTGGGCAGCAAGGTGGCCGGCACCGCCTCGCGCGCTTCCGGGCCGGTGTCGTACATGGAAGTGTTCGACGCCTCCTGCCGCACGGTGGAGTCGGCCGGCGCCCGGCGCGGCGCCCAGATGGGCGTGCTGCGGATCGACCATCCCGACATCGAGCGCTTCATCGCAGCCAAGGACACGGGCCGCCTCACCAACTTCAATATCTCGGTCGGCGTGACCGACGCCTTCATGCGCGCGGTCGAAGCGAACGAGGCGTTCGCGCTGGTGCACCCGGCCGAGCCGGGCGACGAAGACCTGGCCGCCGGCGGCCACCGGCAGGACGATGGCCTGTGGCTGTACCGCAGCGTGCGCGCACGCGACCTGTGGGAACGCATCATGCTCTCCACCTACGACCATGCCGAACCGGGCGTGCTGTTCGTCGACCGCATGAATGCCGAGAACAACCTCTGGTATGCCGAACAGCTGCGCGCCACCAATCCCTGCGGCGAGCAGCCGCTGCCGCCATATGGCTGCTGCGACCTCGGCTCGCTCAACCTCACCGCCTTCGTCGACGCGCCATTCACCCTTGATGCGCAGCTGGACTTCGAACACCTGCGCGAGGTGGCCACGGTCGCGGTGCGCATGCTCGACCTGGTGCTGGACGCCACCCAGTGGCCGCTGCCGCAGCAGGCCGTGGAAGCGCGCGCCAAGCGCCGCATCGGCCTCGGCTTCCTGGGCCTGGGCAGCGCGCTGGCGATGCTGGGGCTGCGCTATGACGCCGACGAAGGCCGGGCCATGGCGGCGCGCATCGCCACCGTGCTGCGCGACGCGGCCTATGCCGCCTCGATCGCGCTGGCGCGCGAGAAAGGCGCCTTTCCGCTATTCGACGCCGACAAATACCTGCGCGGGCAGTTCATCGGGCGCCTGCCCGAGCCGCTGCGCGACGCCATCCGCGCGCACGGTATCCGCAACTCGCACCTGCTGTCGATCGCGCCGACCGGCACCATCTCGCTGGCCTTCGCCGACAATGCCTCGAACGGCATCGAGCCGCCCTATTCCTGGACCTACCGGCGCAGGAAGCGCACGGCGGACGGCGGCACGCGCAGCTACGAAGTCTGCGACCACGCCTGGCGCCGCTACCGCCAGCTGCATGGCGAGGCCCCCTTGCCCCCAGGCTTCGTCACCGCGCTCGAGATGCGCGCGCTGGATCACCTGCGCATGGTGGAGGCGGTCCAGCCCTTTATCGACACCGCGATCTCGAAGACCGTCAACGTGCCCGAGGATTATCCCTACGAGGATTTCCGCGACCTGTACCTGGAAGCCTGGCGCGCCGGGCTGAAGGGACTGGCGACCTATCGGCCCAATGCGGTGCTGGGCAGCGTGCTGTCGACGGACGGCGCAGCGGATGCGCCCCCGCAATCGCCGGAAGACGATCCGCTGCGCAAGCGCTTCGAGCACCGTCCGCTGGGCGAGCTGGAGTCGGTGACCTCGAAGGTCGAGTACTCGACCCAGGAAGGCCGCAAGACCGTCTACCTGACGGTGAGCTTCCTGCGCGCCGAAGGCGTATGGGAAGGCCGCCGGGTCACGATCGAGCGTCCCTTCGAATTCTTCATGCCGGCCAACCAGCGCACCGGCGGCCACCAGTGGATCACGGCCTCGATGCGGCTCTTGTCGATGGTGGCGCGCGCCGGCGGCCCGATCGCGCGCGCCCTGGCCGACATGCGCGAGGTGGTGTGGGAAAAGGGACCGGTGCGCTGCGGCCACATCGTGCGCGACGATGGCGTGCAGGTGCCGGTGTACCACGACTCGGAAGTCGCGGCGATCGCCTTCATGCTGCAGCGGATCCTGATCAGGCGCGGCTTCCTCGACGAACAGGGCAACCAGGCGCCGGTGGACGCGCTCGCGCGCAGCTTCGAACGGCGCACGCACGACGCCGCGCCGGGTCCGCAATTGCAGGCGGAATCGCCGGCCGAACCGCTGCCCGTCCTGAACGGCGCCAAATGCCCGGAATGCGGCGCGCTGGCGCTGCGCAAGGTCGATGGCTGCTCACGCTGCGAGTCATGTCACTACGTCGGCGAGTGCGGCTGACCGGGTCTTTCAAAAGAGGCGTGGGCGGGCGCGGCTCAGGCATACTGCCGGGGTCGAAACCAACCGTCAGCACACCCACGATGAGTTACTACGCCCTCAAGCACATCCACATGACCTTCGCCGTCCTGAGCGGCGTCCTGTTCCTCGTCCGCGGCCTGTGGATGCTGGCCGATTCGGGCTATCTGCAGCGGCGCTGGGTGAAGATCGCGCCGCACGTGATCGACACGCTGCTGCTGGCCAGCGCCGTCGGCCTGGCGGTATGGAGCAGCCAGTATCCGGGGCAGTCGCCATGGCTGACCGCCAAGCTGGTGGCCCTGGTTGCCTACATCGGCCTGGGCACGGTGGCGCTCAAGCGCGGCCGCACGCGCGCGGTCCGCACCCTGGCCTTCGTCGGCGCGCTGGCCTGCTTCGCCTATATCCTGGCGGTGGCGGTCACCAAGAATCCGCTGATCGCCGCGTGAGCGGCGACATGAATTGCCATCCTCCTGTCGGGCATCAGCGCTGTTTCAACTGCGCCAGGTGCGCCGTCACCTGCTTCTGCTCGCGCCGCGCGAGCGGCGGAACGCCCGCCAGCGCCGCCTGGTAAGCCGCGATCGCGCGCGGCCGGTCGTTGCGCGCTTCATGGACTTCGCCCAGCGTCTTGTAGACGTAGGGCTTGGGGGCGATCGCCGCCGCCCGCTCCAGCTGCAGCACGGCTTCGCCCAGGCGGCCCTGGGCCCGCGCCACCTGCGCCAGTCCATAGGGCCCGTGCTCGCTGGACGGCAGCCGGCGGCTCAGTTCCATGAACAGCCGGCCGCTCTGGTCATAGCGGCCGGCGTCGAGATGAGCGCTGGCCAGGGTCAGCAGCAGCTCGCGCTGGCTGTCCTGCACCAGTTCGTACTCCGCCAGGTCGGCCGCCAGGATGTGCTGCTCGGCCTCGTCCAGCTTGCCCTCGTCGAAGGCGCACAAGGCGCGCATCAGGCGCGTCAGGTCGGGGTCGAGGCGGCGCGCTTCGGTGGCCAGTTCGCGCGCGCGCACCTCGCTGCCGCCCAGGAAGAATGGCGCGTCGAGATAAAAGGCCATCAGCGTCACGCGGGCGCGGTAGTTCATCGGATCGAAGCGGATCGCGCGCTCCAGGGTGTCACGCGTGGCATGCGCATTGCGCACGAACGCGACCAGGCCCCCGGCGCGCGACTGCGCCAGCATGACGTTCCCCAGCGCCTCGGCGCAGACACTGCTGTCCGGATTGGCCTCGACACAGCGCTCGGCCTCGGCGCGCGCCTGCGGCAAGTCGTTCGGCTCGCCCTGCGCGATGCGCAGGTCGACCAATGCGGCCAGTGCCGTCGGATCGGTGGCATGGCGCACCAGCCTGGCCTCGATCGCGCTGCTCGCCTCCGCGTAGCGCTTCTGGTGCAGCAGTTGTGCGATCGGGTCGGTCTGGACGGCATGTGCGGCGCCATTCCATACGCCCAATAGCAACACCAGCACCCACCATGCCAAGCTCTTTGCCAGCATTGCATTCCCTCTCGTCGGGACCCGGCCCTTTCCGTGGCGGCCGGTTCCGCTTCTGCGGTCGGATATTGTTGTATTTTATATAGAGCAAATCCTCACATGAAAGTTATGCAAGAGTCAATGCGGCTGGGATACATACTACGGAAGACCATCGCGGCTGGGTAAGTGGATGCGCAATTTCACTGGGGTGAACGCGCAACGCGATACTTCGCCAGCTCGGCCTTGAGCCAGGCGGAGCTGGCGACCGGCGCACTGCCACCGCAGCGGACCTGGTAGGGCTTGCCGCTGAGGCTGCTTTCGCTGGCGGCGCGCGCGATGAAATCCTCGCTCGATGCGACCAGGTCGCGCTTGAGCAGGTAATCGTACTTGCGCTGGATATGTTTGGCCGCTTCCGCGGCGTCGTGCCAGCTGCCGTTGCGCTGGAAGCTGCAGCCGGATGCGGTCAGGTAGCCGATCAGGTGGGCGATTTCCTGGCGCGCGGCGGGAGCCGGTGCGGCATGCGCGAACAGTGGCGAGACGATCAACAGGAGTGCGATAAAGCGTTTCATCGTGGATAGCGGGTGGCGATGGAGATGAGCAAACCCCAGTATGCCGTCATCTGCGCTTTCATGCGACGCCGCGCCAATCGGACGGCGTATGCGGCGCGGATAAAATCGCGGTGCGGCCATCGTTTCTGGCTGGCCGACGAACTTCGGCGCGCCGCTGCTGCTTATACTGGCAGTCTGTTCCCCCCACCACCATGCCCTTCATGCAAACACCTCTGCACCTCTTCACGCGCGCCGCCGTCTGCGCCGCGCTCGGCCTTCCTGCGTTGGCAGGGGCACAGGCGCCAGCCACCGCCGACTCGCCCGCTCCACTGTTGCGCCAGCTCGATGGCAGCTGGCGCATGTCCGGCGATGTGCGCGGCAAGCCGGTGGCCTACCGGATGACGGCGGAACCTGCGCTGCAAGGCACGTTCACCGCGCTGCGGATGAAGGACGTGCAGGTGCCGGCCCGGTACGAGGCGGTCGTCTATATCGGCTACGACGCCGCCAGCAAGACCGTCATCGCGCACTGGATGGACAGCTTCGGGCCGAAGTCGTCGATCCCGCACGGGACCGGGAAGATCGACGGCAATACCATCCAGTTTATCTTCCCCTACGCGAGCGGGCCGTTCCGCAATACCTGGCGCTACGATCCGGCCGCGGCGTCGTGGCAGTTCGTACTCGAAGCGGGCCAGCCGGATGGAACGTGGAAGCACTTCGCGCGCTATGAAGTCAAGCGTGACTGAGTGACTGAATGACTGAATGACTGAATGACTGAGTGAGTTCGCCCGGGCCGCTGCGGCGGCCCGGGCGCCCTGCCTCATTCGACACTGACCTCCTTGCGGTTGTCGCGCGACACGCGGTCGATCATCTTGTTGTAGGGATCGACGCCCACCTCGAACGGCTGCTCCTTCACCGTGACCGTCACCACCGGATTGTCGCCGGAGAGCACGCGCTTTTCCAGCAGCAGCACTTTTTCGTCGGCTTCCGTGCCTCCCTTGGTGCGGGCGAACACGCCGATCTCCACCGGCTCGTCATAGGCGCGCGGGGTTTCCTTGCCCTTGCCGTCGGCTTCCATCTTGGCCAGGTGCAGCTTCATCGTCACGTCCCACTGGCCGTCCGAGCGCTTCTTCGCTGACGCTTCGGTCACGCGGTTATCGTAGAACACGATTTTCTCGAACATGTCCGAGATCAGCGCGTGCTTATCAGGCGGCGCTTCGGCACGGATGTAGTCGAGCAGCTCCTTCGAGGTGGTGAACGGCGACTCCTGGTAGCCCTTGTCTTCGAGGAAGCGCTTGAGCGCGCGGTTCAGCGCTTGTTCGCCGATCTCGTCGCGCAGGCGATAGAAGATCAGGCTGCCCTTGCGGTAATGGATGTAGTCCTGGTTTTCCACGCGATTCAAGGGCAGCTCTTCGATCACCTCGCCGCCGCGCGAGCGCAGGTAGCGATCGAGCTCGTAGCGCAGGAAGCGGCGCATCTGGTGGCGGCCGTACTCCTTCTCCATCACCATCAGCGCCGAGTACTGCGACAGCGATTCGATCAGCATGGTCGCGCCTTGCACGTTGGCGGCCGTGACCTGGTGGCCCCACCACTGGTGCGCCATCTCGTGGGCCGTCACGTAGAACACGTAGTCGATGTCTTCCTTCTTGCGCAGGTCGGCGATGAAGCCGATCGACTCCGAGAACGGGATCGTGTTGGCGAACGACTGGGCGAAGGTCTGGTAGTTGGGGAACTCCAGGATGCGCACCTGCTTGTGCTGGTAAGGCGTGAACTCGGCGGTGAAGTAGTCCAGCGACTTGCGGGTGGCCTCGATCATCCGGTCCACGTTGTAGCCGTGCTTGGCGTCGTGGTAGATCTCGATCGGGATGCCGTTCCACTCGCCCTTCTTCACCTGCCAGCGCGCCGACAGGTAGGCGAAGAACGGCATCATCTTCTGGTCCATCTTGTAGTGGTAGTAGTTGCGGCCGTTCTCGGTCCACGAGCGTTGCAGGTAGCCCGGCGCCAGCGCGATCTGGTCGCCGCTGGTCGACACCGTGGTCTCGAAGCTGATCCAGTCGGCGCCGCCCCCGAACATGGAGTTGGCGCGGGCCGCCTCGTCCTCGAGCTTGGCCATGCGCACCGGCTCGCCCAGCCCGCGCTTGCGGCGCTCGTTGCGGTCGGTAAGCTCGAAGTCGGACTGGTAGCCGATCATCGGGAACAGCTCGTGGTTGTTGAAGAAGGTGCCGTTCAGGTTGAAGGTGTCGGCCTTGCCCGAATTCGAGAAGCCCTGGCGGTGCGCATCGACCGTGAAGTCGAGCGGCAGGTGAGCGCCCGGCGCCAGTGGCGTGGTCAGCTTCAGGATGCGGAATCCGGATTCCGCATCCTCGAGCACCACCTGGTGCGGCGGCAGCTTGCCCAAGGTGGTGACGACGTCGGGGTTGAACTGCAGGCGCAGGGTATCGAGCGGCTGGCCAGTCTTGTTCTCCAGGACGTAGTGGCCCTTGATCGTCACGCGGCGCTGCTCCGGATAGATGTCGACCGCGGCGCGCACCTCGGTGACCTTCGCATGCGGCAGGTCCTTGTACTGGCGGTAGTTCTTCTCGTACCTGGCCTGCTTGTCCATGCCCACGTTCTTGGCTTCGTAGCGGCCCAGGGTCACGGTATTGTGGAAGATCCAGCCGCCGACCAGGGCGAAGGCGAACGTGCACAGCGCCAGCGCCACGCCGGCGCCGCCCCGCAGGCGACGGCCCGCTTCGCGCACGCGCACACGCCACTCGACCGACAGGCCGCGCACCCAGAAGGCCTGGGCCACGATCAGCGCCGCCAGGCAGAACAGGGTCCAGTACAGCGCGAACCAGGCCCACCCCGTCACGAAATGGCCGAAGCCGTTCATGTCCGAGTATGGCGTTTCCGGCAGCAGCGCGATGTTGTACAGGTTGTGATCGAAGTGCATCACGGACAGCACGATCTGCGAAATCAACAGGACGATCATCAAGAGGTAGCCGATGAATTTGTTATTGGTGACGACCTGCAGCACGATGGCGACCAGCGCCATCAGGACGAACGGCAGGCCGGCCATGAACACGCCCTTGACGTACACCCCGAATTCGACCGGCGCCCCGCCCCGGAACAGCTGGATGGCGATCGCGGTGAGGATCCCGGCGAACAGGAAGACCAGCACCACGCCCACCAGCGCCAGGCTCTTGGCGACCAGCGGCGCCCAGTTCGGCATCGGCATGGCGTCGCTGACGTCGGCGATCCTGGCCTGGCGTTCCTTGAAGATCAACTCGCCCGCATAGAAGGTGACGATGATAATCAAGAGGAAGTTGAACGAGCCTTGCAGCAGGTCGATCATCAGGTGGGTGCGCGGATAGACGTCGGTGCCGAACATCTCATCCAGCACGCTCGCGCTGCCGACCATGTTCAGCACGCCGAACAGCAGCATGACCAGGAAAGGCACGCTCTTGAACACCGCGACGGCGTCGAAGGCGAAGATGTGCCGGCACTGGGCCCAGCGCGTGGCATTGGTAAAGCGCGGCGCGACGCGCGGCAGCGCCACCTGCACCGGCACGAAGGCAGGCGTGGCCTGTGCTTTGGCCTTGCTGAACAGGCGCTTGCCGGTGCCGGCGCGCTGCGGCTTGAACAGGGCCAGCGTCAGGCCGACCAGCACCAGCGCGACCGCGCTCCACAGCAGGCGGTTGGCCAGCATGTAGCCGCCAATGTCGGGCAGGCCGGCATTCGATTCGGCGGTCGAGAAGTAGCGCGTGGCGCGGCCCAGCGCGCGCAGGCCGAACGGGTCGGCCAGCACGGCGATCCACTCGTTATCGATGTTCTGGGTAAAGCTGCCGGCGACGATCCACAGCACGAAGAAGCCCATCACGCCGACATAGACCATCATGATCGAGCGCGTGGTGGCGGCCAGCAGCATCAGCAAGGCGCCGATGAAGAACAGGTTGGGCACGACCAGCACGCCCAGCGCCCACAGGTAGGCCGCGCCAGGGAAGGGACCGACGCGCTCGGCGTCGACCCACGGCATGACAGGGCCGAGCATCGTGCCGAGTACGATCATGGCGAAGATCAGCAGGCAGGCCACCAGGCCGGCGGCGAAGCGGCCGATCAGGTAGTCGTGCTTTTTCATCGGCGTGGCGAACAACATGTCGGAAATGCCGACCTCGCCGTCGCGCAGCACGCCGCCGGCGATGAAGATGGTGACGACGAACATCGACATCAGGCTGAAGATGCCGAGCATCTGCGCGACCACGGTCGGCGCATTGCGGTTGACGTTGCCGATGCTGCCACCCACCTGGATCGCATCGCTGGTGGTGGCGCCGAAGGCCAGCGCGCCGAAGATCAGCGCGCACACCCACAGCAAGGGCTGGCGCAGCTGGAAGTCCAGCTCGAACTTGAAGAATTCTCTCAGCATGCCGCCCTCCTCACGC
>DDKG01000307.1:0-1873 GCA_002339265.1 Massilia sp. UBA2604
CACCGTGCGCGACCTGATCGAGTGGTCGGGCAATGGCGACGTCACGCGCGGCCGCGACGCGGTGCGTTTCTTCCTGATTTCGCGCAAGGCCGACACCGAGTTCGTGTTCGACGTCGACGTCGCCCTGGCGACCAATGACGAGAACCCGGTCTACTACGTGCAGTACGCCCACGCTCGCATCTGCTCGGCGCTGGCCAACTGGGGCGGCGACGTCGCCAGCCTGGCCAGGGTGGACCTGTCGCCGTTGACCGAATCGCACGAATCGCAGCTGCTGGCCAAGCTGGCGGCCTATCCCGAGATGCTGCAGCGTGCGCAGGCCGAACTCGGCCCGCACCAGGTCGCGTTCTACCTGCGCGAACTGGCCGGCGAGCTGCACAGCTACTACTTCGCGCACAAGTGGCTGCTGGACGACGACGAGCCGCTCAAGCTGGCCCGCCTGGCGCTGGCCGCCGCCACCCGCCAGGTGCTGCGCAACGGCCTGGCCCTGATCGGCGTCTCGGCGCCGGACAAGATGTAAAGCGCAGGCAGTACCGGAACCCTAGCCCAACGTCTCATCACCAGAAAGCGTCATGACCGTCATCCGTACCGTATCGAAGCTTAGCCAACGCTACCAACGCGGCAGCACCCTGACCGGCATCATCATCGGCCTGATCATCGGTCTGGGTATCGCGGTGGCGGTCGCCCTGGTGATCACCAAGGGCGCCTCGCCGTTCACCGACCGTTCCAACAAGATGGGCCGCCCGGCCGACCTCGAGCCGAGCCAGGCGTCCGATCCCAACAAGCCGATGTACGGCAACCGGGTGCCGGTGCCGCAGGCGCCGGCCCAGCCGAGCGCGCCGGCCACCGCGCCAACAGCGCCACAGCAGCAGCCCGATTCGGATCCGCTGGGCGCCGCCATCGCCGGCATGCAGGAACCGCGTGCGAGCGCCCCGCCACCGCCGCCGGGCCCGGTCAACACCGCCGCTCCCGCCTCCGGCGCAGCAGCCGTGACCGACGGCTACATCTATTACCTGCAGGCCGGCGCCTTCCGCGAGATGTCGGATGCCGAGAACACCCGCGCCAAGCTGGCCCTGCTCGGCTTCGAGGCCGCGATCACCGACCGCAGCACCGACAGCGGCGTGCTGCACCGGGTGCGCGTGGGTCCTTACTCGCAAGTCGAAGCCGTCAACAAGGCGCGCGCCAAGCTGCTCGACAGCGGCATCGACGTCGCCATCGTGCGCAACCAGCGCTGATCCCACGATGACGCGGACGGAGCGCGTCTTCATCACCGGCGCCTCGAGCGGCATCGGCGCGGCCCTGGCGCGCGAATACGCCGCGCGCGGCGCCACGCTCGGCCTGCTGGCGCGGCGGCGCGACCACCTGGTCGCGCTGGCCGCCTCGCTGCCCAACCCCGAACGCCATCATATCTACACGGTCGACGTGCTCGATCGCGATGCATTGGCCGGCGCCGCGCAGGACTTCATCGCCAATGGCGGCGCCGACGTCGTCATCGCCAGCGCCGGCATCTCGCACGGCACGCTCACCGACCGCGCGGCCGACCTGGCCGTGTTCGACGCGGTGTTCGCCACCAACGTCAATGCCACGGTCGCCACCTTCGCCCCGTTCATCGCCGCCATGAAGCCGCAGGCGACGCCCTGCCGCCTGGTCGGCATCGGCAGCGTGGCGGGCATCCGCGGCATGCGCGGCGCCGGCGCCTACTGCGCCAGCAAGGCCGCCGTGCACAGTTACTGCGAAGCGCTGCGGCTCGAGCTGCGCGCGACCAACATCCGGGTGGTGACGATCGCCCCCGGTTATATCGACACCCCCATGACCAGCAAGAACCGTTTTCCCATGCCCTTCCTGATGCCCGCCGACCGCTTCGCGGCGCAAGCCG
>DDKG01000307.1:2179-6845 GCA_002339265.1 Massilia sp. UBA2604
ATCGGCGTGGCGCTGGCCGAGACGCTCGGCGCGCTGGGCCAGCAAGTCCAGCTGAAATGGCCGAACGACCTGCTCAAGGATGGCGACAAGCTGGCCGGCATCCTGGTCGAGACCCAGTCCGCGCCCGGCGGCGGCACCTGGACCGTGATCGGCATCGGCCTGAACCTCCTGATGCCGGACGAGATGGAAGCACAGTTGGGCCGCAGCGCCGCCGGCGTGCCCTGGCTGGCGCGCATGGAGCGCGACGTCCTGATGGCGGCGCTGCTCGACGGCCTGGCCGCGGCCCTGACCGAATTCACTGCACGCGGATTCGCGGCCTTCGCCGCGCGCTGGAACCTGCGCCACGCCTGGCAAGGCGAGACCGTGGTCTTGCTGGATAACGGCGTGGTGCGCCACGAGGGCCGCGCGGCCGGCGTCGACGACAGTGGGCGCCTGCTGCTCGACACGGATGACGGCCGGATCACGGTGATGGCCGGCGACGTCTCGCTGCGGGTGAAGTCATGATCCTGCTGGTCGATGCGGGCAATACCCGCGTCAAATGGGCGCTGGCCGACGCTGGCTGCGCGCCCGGCGAATGGCGCTGTCATGGCGCCGTCCTGCATGCGCAGCTGGACGAGGCGGCGGCCGAATGGAAAGCCGGCGGCGTGACCCGCGCGCTGGTGTCGAACGTGGCCGGCCCGCAGCTGGCCGAGCGGATCGCGGCGCTGCTGCCGGCCGGGATCGCGGTCGAGTGGTTCGCTTCCAGCGCGCAGCGCGCCGGCCTGCGCAACGGCTACCGCGAGCCGGCCCGCCTGGGCTGCGACCGCTTCGCCGCGGCCATCGGCGCACGCGCGCTGGCGCCCGGCCAGGACTTGGTCGTCGCCACCTGCGGCACCGCGACCACGGTCGATGCGGTGCGCGCCGACGGTCTCTTCATGGGCGGCATGATCCTGCCCGGCCTGGCCCTGATGGCGTCCAGCCTGGCCAGCAATACGGCGCAGCTGCCGCAGGTGGCGCCGGGCGCCGTGCCGGCGCTGTTCGGCGACAACACGAACGACGCGATTCTCTCCGGCGTGCTGTCGGCCCAGGCCGGCGCGATCGAGCGCGCCGTCGCCGGACACGGAGCCTCGGCCTGCATCGTCTCGGGCGGCGCGGCGCCGTTTATCGCGCCCGCGCTCAAGGTTGCGCACACGCTGGTCGATAATATCGTGCTGGTCGGCCTGCAGGCGGCGGCCTTATATAGGGAGGGAGAGGCACGGTGTTGAAATTCGTATTCTGGGCGCTGCTGGCCGCGAACGCGGCGTTGCTGGCCTATGGCCAGGGCGTGCTGGGCCAGCCCGGCGCCGGCGAGCGCGAGCCGGCGCGGCTGAAGAACCAGCTGGCGCCGGAACGCATCACGCAGTTGACCGCGGTCGAGGCCAAGCGCGCGCTGGACGAGGCGGAAGCCGAGGAAGCCAGCGACACCGAAGCGCCTGCCGAGCCGTCGGCCGCCGCGCCATCACCGGCGCCGGTCGCCGTTGCGCCAGACCTGATCGCGTGCGTGCAGGCCGGCCCCTTCAGCGCCGCCGATGCCCGCCGCTTCGAGACGCGGGTTGCCTCTCTCGACCTGGCCGCGCGCCAGACGCGGGTCGAGGTGCCGTTCCAGGAAGTGACCAGCCGCCTGGTCTACCTGCCGCCGAACGGTGGCCGCGAAGGCGCACAGCGCCGCTCCGCCGAGCTCAAGGAACGTGGTGTCGAGAATTTTTACACCATGCAGGGCGATTCGCCACTGCGTTGGGCGATCTCGCTCGGTGTGTTCAAGACCGATAGTGCGGCGCAGAAACTGGTCGACCAGTTGCAGCGCCAGGGCGTACGCGGCGTGCGCGTGCTGCCACGTGGTCCGCAAGTCATGCGCGCCGCCTATCAATACAGGGAAATTGACCCAGCGCTGAGCGCTCGCCTGGCAGGTATCGTCGGCAGTTATGCAAACGCCGGCCTGCGCAACTGCCCCTGACGGCGTCATGATTCGCTCGGGAAGCGCACCGTAGGTGTGCTTTTTTTTGGCCTGAGGCAATCATTCGACGACGCAGGAATGTCGAATATCTTTACACTAAAATTTCCATAGAAAAATAATAGTAATCAAAACAAACACTTAAGTTTCTGGCACGTAATTTGCTATACATCAAAGTATGTTGCGCTAAATTAATTTAAACGGGGATACCATGAAAAAGATTATCATCACTGCACTGCTCGCTGCCACCTGCGCCATCTCGGCCTCCGCCTCGGCCGAAGTCATCAGTCTGGACGGCTCGTTCGGCAGCAACCTGACGAACAAAACCTATGACGCTGTCTTCAAGTCGAATCTGGATGGCAAGTATGAAATGAACAGCCTGTCCTTCTCCTTCTCCTTCCTCGACAACGGCGGCACCTTCAAGACGAGCGACCCGAAGCAGACCAGCTATCACGCCGGCAACTATAAGTGGTCGCATTCGCTCGATGCCTACCTGCGCAAGGTCGATATCGGCCAGACGATCACCAAAACCAGCAAACAGGAAACCGCGCAACTGTCATTCGGCGACCTGGTGCTCGGCAGCGGCGTGACCACGTACACGGAGACGAGCGAGAACGGCGGCACGAATACCGTGCGCGTTTACGACGGCAAGGATTGCTTCCTGTTCTGGTGCGATTATTACAAGTCGGACGTGAAGACCAAAACCACCATCGTGACCCAGGATTACACGGGTGGCTTCTCGATCACCGGCACCATTAATGACCGGGACCTGATCAACCAGCTGTTCAACAATGGCGACCTGAGCCTGAGCCTGAAAGTCGTCGGCAACCTGCTGCTGACCGGCAGCAACGTCATTCTTGACTACACCAAAGTGGAAGAGCCAGCCGAAGAGCCGGGCGAAGTGCCTGAGCCGTCGAGCGTTCTGCTGGCAGGCGCCGGCTTGGCCGCCATCGGTTTCCTGCGTCGCCGTCGTAGCGCCGTACAGGCATAAGCGGTTTTTTCCGCTCGAAAAAATGGCCGGTTCGCCGGCCATTTTTTTTGCGCTTCAGCGCCCCCGCGTTCGACAAGTGGACCAATCAGCGCTGGACCACGATCGGCTTGAAGCCCAGGCTCGATGGCAGCGCGCGCATCGCCTCCATCGCTTCCGCGCGGCTGGCGTAGGGGCCGCCGTACAGCCGATTGAGCGAACCCACCTTCACCACCTCGAGCTTGCCCAGCTCGACGCCGGCATTGGTGATCCTCTCGCCCATCGCCTCGGCGGTGCCGGCTCGGCCATAGGCGCCGAACTGGATGAAGTAGCGACCGGTGCTCGCTGGCGCGGGAATGGGGTCTGCAGCAGCCGGCTCGACCTGACTCACCAGCGCCGCGCTGTCTGAATGGATCCGGTCTTCCAGCATCAACGCCTCGATCTCGGGCGGCGCCGACTGCGCAATCGACGCGACTTCGCGGCGCGCGCTCGCGATCTGCGCCGGCGGGACGATCGGATCGCCCGGGAACAGGCGCTCGATCTCGACTTCGTGGCTGCCCTTGCCGAGCAAGCCGAGCTTGAGCGCCGCCGTATACGAGACGTCGATGATGCGGCTCGCATGGAAAGGACCGCGGTCGTTGATGCGCACCACCACCGAATTGCCGGTATCGAGACTGGTGACACGCACATAGGACGGAATCGGCAGGGTCGGATGCGCCGCCGTCATCTTGTACATATCGTACAGTTCGCCGGACGCCGTGCGCTGGCCGTGGAACTTGACGCCATACCAGGTGCTGACGCCGCGTGCGCTGTACGGCGCGTCGTTGTCCAGCGGGGTATAGGTCTTGCCCAGCACCGTGTAGGGACGGCTGGTCCACTTGTTGTAGGGCTCGGCCTTGACCACCGCATCCGGCACGTCGAGCAGGCCGTCGGGGATGTTGTCGCCCGGGCCATCGTCCTTGTAGTAACCGCCGCGGCCCGACTTGGCCGCCGGCAGCTGGGGCGCCTTGCCGTGCTTGGCAGTCGGCTTGTGCGGCCAGGGGAAAGGGTTGAGCTTCTTGTGCTCTCCCGTGCTGCTGCAGGCCGATACCAAAATGGCAACCGGTATGACCGCCAGGAAGCTTGTACGAACGCCCATTGGCTGTCCTTTATCAAAGTCTAAGTCTGCACCAGTTTACGATGTCTTTGAATACTCATCAATATGCCGGCGCCAAGGCCAAGCGTGATAAAGGCCGTGCCGCCGTAGCTCATGAAGGGTAGCGGCACCCCGACTACAGGCAAGATCCCGGCGACCATGCCCATGTTGACAAAGGTATACGTGAAGAAAATCATTGCGATCGAACCGGCGAGCAGGCGACCGAAGGTGTTCGGCGCATTGGCCGCGATCATCAGGCCGCGCCCGATCAGCAGCAGGTAGACGAACAGCAGGAACAGGTTGCCGACCAGGCCGAATTCCTCGGAATACACCGAGAACACGAAGTCGGTGGTGCGTTCCGGCACGAATTCGAGATAGCCCTGGGTGCCCTGCATATAGCCCTTCCCGGTCACGCCGCCCGAGCCGATCGCGATGATCGACTGGATGATGTGGAAGCCCTTGCCCAGCGGATCGGAGGTCGGATCGATCAGGGTCATCACCCGTTCGCGCTGGTAGTCGTGCATCATCGACCAGCCGATCGGCAGGAAGGCCAGCACGCTCGCCGCCACTGCGACGATCGCCTTCCACGACAGGC
>DDKG01000152.1 GCA_002339265.1 Massilia sp. UBA2604
GGTCTCGAAGGTATTGCCTTCACTGGTCGTCTCCAGTCCTTCCCAGCGCAGGCCGGCGTACATCGACCACTGCTTGCTCACGTTCCACTCGTCCTGGATGTACAAGGCGAGGCGCTTGATGGTGGCGTCGTATTCCTCGCTCGACACGAGCTCGCGCCCGGCCAGCGGGAACACCTCGGCCTCGCCGCGCTCGTCCTCGCGCAGCGTGTAGCCGGCATCCCAGCCCATCGCCAGCGCGTGATCCTTCTTCCACGGCGTCGTGTACTTGCCGACCATCGTCAGCCCGCGCTCGTCGGTCGCGCTCAGGACGGCGGAGTCGCGCGCCAGGTCGTCCAGGCGGTAATCGAACTCGCGCCAGTCGCCGCGGTTGCGCATGCCGTTGGCGCCAAGCTTGAGGTCGAGCTTCGCCCCCTCTTCCAGGTTATGCACCCAGTTCAGGTCCGTGCGCAGCATCGTATGGTTGCCGTCGTTGTTCATGTCGCGCACGTCGTACGCCGGTGGCGCGCCAAGCTCGGTGTCGGTGACGGCATAGCCGTGATAGTCGTTGCGGTTATACGAGACCATCGTCTGCCAGCTGACCGTGTCGCCATTCTCGAGCGTCCAGTTCAGGCGCGGCGTGAGATTGAAGCCGCGCGGGCTGCCGCTGTCGCTCTGCTCGGTGCGGCGCAGCTGCGTCAGGCGGCCTTCCGGGTCAAGCTGCGTTTCCTCGTACGGCTGCTGACGGTCGAAGTTGTAGCGCCAGACGCTGGCGCCGAGCGAGTACGACATCCCGTCGATCCGGTCCGACATGTTCAGGCTGGCGCTCGGATTGCTGGCGTCCTCGCTCTTGCCATAGCCGACGCGCAGTTCGCGCTGCGCTTTTCTCACCACGCGCTTGAGCACGATGTTGATGGTGCCGGCGATCGACTGGGTCGAGAACTCGGCGCTGGCCGCGCGCAGGATCTCGATCCGTTCGATGACGTCCGGCGACAGCTGGTCGATGTCGAAGCCGGCCGGCGCGCGCTCGCCGTTGATCAGGATTTGCGTATAGCCGCTGCCCAGGCCGCGCATGCGGATCTCGCCGGCCCCGCGGCCGCCACCGCCGCCGACGGTGATGCCGGGCAGGCGCTTGAAGACGTCGAGCACCGAGGTGTCGCCATAGCGCTTGATTTCTTCGTTCGACACCACGATGCGGCTGGCGGTGTCGTCGCGCCGCGGGTCGTAGCTGTTGGTATCGGCCTTGACCTCGACCTGCTGCATGGTGTCGGTATTGACCGGTGGCGGGTCGGACGGCGGGTTGACCTGGGCGACGGCGGGCAGCGCAGCGAGAGACAGCGCGATGAGCGTTGGTCGGAGCATCGGAATCGGGGACGAAGTGGACAAATGTCCCCCTATTCTGGCACAGCTCGCACCCCTCGAACCGCCTCGCCGGAATTATTCATCCGGCATATCGCCCGTATTGACGGGGCCTGCTTACCGTGGCCCCATGCCGCCGCCTGGCGGACCGAAGCCCGGCCCGCCCGGTCCACGCGGACCGCGTCCCCCGCCGAAGGTGCCGAAGCGGTATGACAGGCCGACGTAGACCAGGCGTCCGTCCTGGCGGCGGATGCTGTATTCGCGCAGGCGGTCGGTCTCGGTGATCGACTCCGACTTCTGCGAATCGAAGACGTCGTTGACGTTGACGACCAGGCTCAGGGCCTGGCTCAGGTTGTGCCGGTAGTTCAGGTCTGCGGTGCGGGTCGGCTGGCGATACCCCTCGCCGAACAAGGTCTTGCCCTGGGCGTTGAGCACCAGCTGCAGGCTGTTGGCGGGATTGAACTGGTAATTAAAGCGCGCGCGGCCGGCGATCGAGGTCGCGCTGCGCTTGTCGTCGTCCTCGTTGCCCAGCACCGACTGCTCCGAATAGCCGATATTGCCGCTGGCATTGATCGTCAGCTTCGGCGTGGCGCGGCCGCTGAAAGTGAACTCCAGGCCGCCCGAGCGGCTGGTGCCGGCGTTTTCGCGCGTGGTCAGCAGCACGGTGTCCGAGATGAAGTAGCGGCGCTCCGAAATCAGGTCGGTGTCGCGGCGCGCGTACAGGCGCACATTGGTCTCGATGTTGCCAAGCTTCGTCTCGACACCCAGTTCGAGCGAGTCGGACTCGGTCGGCATCAGGTCGGGATTACCCGACGAGACGTTGGTTTCGTCGCGGTAGATCACGAAGGGATTCAGGTCCGAGGCGCCGGGGCGGCGGATGCGGTGCGCATAGCTCAGGCGCAGCGCCGTGTCGTCCGACAGGTTATAGGTGAGGAAGGCGCTGGGTATCGCTTCCAGGTAGTGGTTGCCGGCCTGGATCCCGGTGGTGACCTGGTCCATGTCGAGATCGGTGTATTCGGTGCGCAGGCCGCCCAGCACGCCCCACTTGTCTCCCAGGCGCATCTGGTAGCTGCCGTACAGCGCCAGCGTGGTGTCGACCAGCTCGAAGCGGTTGGTGCGCGATGCGTTCACGGTTTCGAACAGCGTGGCCGGGTCGACGTTGAGGAAGCGGGTGTCGATCACGCTGCTGTTGCGCGCCACCTTGTAGCCGAGCTTGAGCACGCCTGCCTCGCCCGGACGTTCGTAGTCGCCGGTGAAGTCGATGATGCGGGTCTCGTTCAGGTTGTCCTGGCGGGTCAGCGGATCGGACGAATTGATCGGCCGCACCGTGTAGTCGCTGACGAAGCGCGCGTCGCCCTCGCCACGGGTGCCGGACAGGCGCAGGTCGGTCTTGAAGATCTCGCCCGGCAGCGTCCCCTTGTGGTCCCACCCGGCACTCAGGCCATAGCTGCGATTATTGTTGTCGCGCACGGTCGAGCGCTGGTAGTCGCTCTCGACGACGCCACGTTCGTCGGTGCCGCGATAGCGCTCGGACGACAAGCCGTCCTGGCTGCTGACATTGACATTGGCCTTGACCGAGATGACGTCCTTCTCGCCCAGGTTGTAGGTGAGCGAGCCGTTGGCGCCGGCGGACTCGGTGTCGTTTTCGCTGTACGAGCTCTGCGCGCTGCTGGCCACGGCGCCGGTGGCCGGGTCGATGCGGTCGCGCGTCGTCTCGCCGGTCGAGCCGCGCGTGTCGCGGCGGCCGAACAGCGCGCCCTGCACGCTCAGGCGTCCGCCCGTATAGCTGCCGAAGGTCGAGGCGTTGAAGCGGCCTTCCTGGCCGGCGTTGGCATTGACCACGCCGAAGCTGCCCGGCGTGCGCTCGCGCCGCATCACCAGATTGATGATCGGCCCGCCGCCGCCTTCGTTGCCGAACTGCGCGCCGGGATTGTTGATCACCTCCACCGACTCGAGGTCGGCGGCCGGCAGCGCAGCCAGGGCGGCGGCGCGGTTATCGCCCTGCATCATGGCGGACGGCTTGCCGTCGATGAGGATCTGCACATTGCTGCGCCCGCGCAGGGTCACGTTGCCGTCCGGGTCGACCGCGACCGACGGCACCTTGTTCAGGGTGTCGGCGATGGTGTCGTTGGTGGCGGCCGAATCGCTCTTGACGTCATAGGCCTGGCGATCGATGCGGTTCGACGAGCGCACGGCGCTGACCGAGACCGTCGACTCCACCGGAACCGTAGCTTCCAGTGCGGGGGTGGCCGGTGCGGGGGCGACAGGCGCGGTTACGGCAGGCGGCTGCTGGACGCTGGCGTGAGCGGGTGCGAGCAGCGTGCCCGCCACGATCGGCGCGAGCAACAAAACGGAAGAATGGCGACGTGGCATGACGACCCAGGGTGCTGGACAATTAAACGAGCGTAATTGTCGCACGCGATTTGGCCAAAAGACGTTAAGAAATGCTAAGACGCAATAAAAGTCACAGGCATGACTCGATCCGGCGCCTTGCGTCAGCATGCGCGTTGCGCCGCCTTCGCGTAAACTCGGCCATTCACTCATTCGGAGACAGACACCATGACCGCCTACGATTTCAACGCCACCGCCCTCGACGGCCAGCCGGTCGACCTGGCACGCTATCGCGGCAAGGCGCTCCTGATCGTCAATACCGCCAGCGCCTGCGGCTTCACCCCGCAATACCAGGGCCTGGAAGAACTGCAGCGCCGCTATGCGGATCAGGGCCTGGTGGTGCTCGGCTTCCCGTGCAACCAATTCGGCCGCCAGGAACCGGGCAGCGAGGCCGAGATCGGCGCCTTCTGTGAAAAGAACTACGGCGTCACCTTCCCGATGTTCGCCAAGATCGACGTCAACGGCGACGACGCCCACCCGCTGTTCAAGTTCCTGAAAGGCGAGGCGCCGGGCGTGCTGGGCACCGAGGGCATCAAGTGGAACTTCACCAAGTTCCTGGTCAATAAGGAAGGCGCGGTAGTCAGGCGTTATGCGCCGGCCACCAAGCCGGAAGAACTGAAGGGCGATATCGAGAAGCTGCTGGCCTGATGCCTTACTGCGCCACGGTTCGCACCTGCTCGAGCATGCGGGCGATCTCCGCCGGCACCGTCTCGTTGAGCCGCTTCATGACCACGGGCTCGCGTCCCGGCCATGAGCAGGTCAGTGTCGGGCCCACCGCATCGTAACGGCAGGTGGTCCCGGCGCGCCGGGCTCTTTCCGCGTCCTTTGGATCGAGTGCGACCACGCGGACCGTCAGTGTCGCGCCATCCAGTGTCGCACGCACCGGAAAACCGATGATTGCGCGCACTTCAGGTCCGGCGTCATCCTTGCCGTCAATACGCTGGGGACGTGACGTCGAACCGACCATGGCGCCGTAGCCATCAGCGTCCAGATGCATCTGGGACTGCCCGGATTCGCCGTCGTACAGCGATTCGGCCGTGCCCCAACTACCAGTCAGGTGAGTCGGCAAGACGTCGGCTGCGGTGGCAGCCCCATGCCAGGCAAGCATGCAGGCCAGCAGCACGGTGTGCCTGCCCGGCGCGGATAGCAGCAATAATGGACTTTTCATCGCTCCCCCTACTGTCGACTTCAATGCTCACTGCGCGAGCGTCATCACCTCGTCATCCGGCCCCGGCTCGCACGCCGCCCCAAGCGGCTCCCAGCCGCGCCGCACGACGATGCGGCCCTCGTCGTGGCAGATCTCCACCCGCCGCGTCTGCGGCGCGCGCTGGCGCACGAAGGCTTCGATCGAGGCCGGCACGCTCACCTGCAGCGCGAGGGCGTGCAGGTCGTCCACCGGATGGTCGTTCACGTGCACCAGCGGCACGAACTGCCCGGCGAACATCAGCAAGTGGCCCGGCACCCTGACCGGCCCGGCGACGTAGCCCTGCGCGCGCAGCCAGTCCTGCGCGTGTTCGCGCACCTGCCCGTCCTTTCCCGTGACGCCGCCCCAGGCGCCCGCCAGCAGCTCGGCGACCCACTGGTTGCAGTTCTGGTAATCGGTGCCATACGCATAGGCATTCGCGCTGTACTTCCCCGCCAGCAGCGACAGCGCCAGCTGCTTGTCGCGCGCGGCGCGTTCGAGTTGGGCCCCGTCTTCCTTGGGCAGGAACAGCAGCGAAACATGGCCGCTGGATGGCGCGTCGGCGCCGAGCGCGAAGCCCGAGATGCCCTGGTCGAACAGGTGCGGACGCGCATCGTCGCAGGCGTAATACAGCTGGCGCACGGCCCAGGCGCCGCCGGGATCGTCGCGCAGAGGGTCACCACGCAGAGCAACGCCGGCATGCGAATACAGCAGGCCGAAACGACTCAGGTCCACCCCGGCGCGGGAGATCAGGGCGACCTTGCCGCCCGAGCGTTCGAGTTCCTCGCGCACCACGCCGGCAAAGCGCAGCACGCGGTCCTGTTCGAGCGCGGTAATGTCGCTCTCGCGCTCGCAGAAGGTCGGCAAGCCGGCCCAGGCCGCGCCGCTGATGAACGTCGCGCACAGGCCGAGCGCCAGCGCGGCGATCGTCCTGCGCAGCCGCATCAGATGACGACTTTGCGCGACGCCAGGTCGCGCTGCCAGTCGTCCTGCAGCGCCAGGAAGAACGGACGCTGGGTGTCGGCGTGGGCGAATTCATAGCCATAGACGCGCTCGTTCACGCGCACCACGTCGCCGGCATTGACCTGGCGCTGGGCCAAGGCGCGGTTCGGCACGTCGAGGAAGAAGGTGCGGGCCTGGCCCGCTTCGGCGCGCAGGGTCAGGCGGGTGGTGTCGGGCTTGTTCAGGGCATTGGCGATGTCGATCACACGGTAATCGCCCGCCGCGACCTTGTTGTCGCCGCTCGAGCTGGTGCTGGAATCGCTGATCGAATCGGAGATGCTGGCCGAGGACGCCGAGCCGGCGCTGGAGGCCGAGGAGGCGAAGCTTTCGGCCTGGACCGGGATGGCGCAGGCGGCCGCAAACGCAGCGAAGCACAAGGAACGGGAGAGAATTGGCAAAGTCATAACAGGCTTTCATTGTCGAGCAGAACGCTCACATGGTACAAGCCCTTGCCGCGGATGACCATAGGGCCGCGGCCCAGCGTTTGCCAAACCCTACGAATTCGTCGTCAGCGCGTCTGGATGCGCGCCACGCCGTGGATGGTGCAGCCGCGGCTGACGTTGTCGAGGAAGCGGATCGCCTCGGTCATCGAGACGCCCGGCGGCAGCAGGCCGCCCAGGGAAGCGTTCTCGTTCAACTGGTCGAGGCCGTAGGCGATGGCGCGCGAAACGTCGCGCGCCATGCGGCCGTCGCTGTTGTACAGCGCGTCGTAGACGCCGGCCGCTTCCCAGACCGGGACCAGGCCGGGGCTGCTGCTGTCTTCGAAGACCACGGCGGCCGGGTGGCCCTCGTCGTCACGCACGAGTTGGAAGGTAAAGCTCAAAATTGTTCCTGGTAGTTGGCACTGGATTCCCGCCGATTGCCGGGTTCGGCGCGATGCTAACACGGCCAGGAAATCGGCGTTGCGGGCGTGCGGCAATCAGCGCAAGGCGCGCTCGAGCAGCTCGATCCAGTGCGTCACCGGCTTGTCCGTCCCCGACTGCAGGTGGGTCAGGCAACCGATATTCGCCGACACGATCTCCTGCGCGCCGGTTGCGGCCAAGGCGGCCAGCTTGCGGTCGCGCAGCTCGTGCGCGATGTCGGGCTGCAGCACCGAATAGGCGCCGGCCGAGCCGCAGCACAGGTGGTTGTCGGCGCACAGCACCACGTCCACGCCGGCCGCGTGCAGCAAGCTCTCGACCTTGCCGCGGATTTGCTGGCCGTGCTGCAGGGTGCAGGGCGGATGATAGGCGACGCGCGCCGCATCCCGGCCTTGCGCCCGCGTCCTGATCTCTTCCTCGAACTGCGGCAGGATCTCGGACAGGTCGCGCGTCAGCTCGCTGATGCGGCGGGCCTTGTCGGCGTAATCGGGATCGTGCGCGAGCAGGTGGCCGTATTCCTTGACCGTGACGCCGCAGCCGGAGGCGGTCATCACGATCGCCTCGATCTGGCCCTGCTCCACGTACGGCCACCAGGCGTCGACATTGCGGCGCATGTCGTCCAGGCCGCCGTCCTGGTCGTTCATGTGATAGCGCAGCGCGCCACAGCAGCCAGCCTTCGGCGCCACGATCAGCTGCACTTCCAGGGCATCGAGCACGCGCGCGGTGGCGGCGTTGATGTTCGGCGCCATCGCCGGCTGCACGCAGCCGTCGAGCAGCAGCATCTTGCGCGCATGAGCCCGGGTCGGCCAGCGGCCGGCATCGCGCACCGGCTGCAGCTTCTCCCGCAGCCCTGGAGGCAGCAACGGCCGCAGCGCCTGCCCCACCTTGAAAGCCGGCTGGAACAGGCGCGCGCGCGGCAGGCATTCCTTGAGCGTGGTGCGCTTGATCCTTTCATTCAGGGGACGCGGTACGCGCTCGTCGACCAGCTTGCGGCCGATGTCGACCAGGCGCCCGTACTTGACGCCGGACGGACAGGTGGTCTCGCAGTTGCGGCAGGTGAGGCAGCGATCCAGGTGCAGCTGGGTCTTGCGGGTCGGCTGCGCGCCTTCGAGCACCTGCTTGATCAGGTAGATGCGTCCGCGCGGGCCATCGAGCTCGTCGCCCAGCAGCTGGTATGTGGGGCAGGTGGCGGTGCAGAAGCCGCAGTGCACGCAGGCGCGCAGGATCGCTTCGGCTTCCGCGCCTTCGCGCGTGCCCTTGATGAAATCGGCAAGTGTCGTTTGCATGGGTCAGGCGCTTTCGGGAACCAGGCGGCCCGGGTTGAAGATGCGGGCGGGATCGAAGGCGTCCTGCATGCGCGCATGGATGCGCGCCAGCGCCGGCGCCAGCGGCTGGAACACGCCGACGCGCTTGTCGCCGCCCCGGAACAGGGTCGCATGGCCGCCGCACGCTTCCACCGTGCGCCGGATCGCCTGGGCCGTGGCCGAATCGCCGTCGGCGCGCAGCCAGCGCTGCGCGCCGCCCCACTCGATCATCTGCTCGCCGCCCAGCACCAGCGCGCCGGTAGCCGACGGCACCGACAGGCGCCACAGGGGTTCGCCTCCAGAGAAGAAGGCGTGACGCTGCTCGCGCACCTCGGTCCAGAATGCAGCCGCATCCGGCACCGCTTCGCCGCCCAGCAGCCGCATCGCGGCATCGACCGCCGCCTCGGCCCCGGACAAGCGCAGCGCCAGCTGACCGCCGCGCCAGGCGCTGCCTGACACCGGCAAAGGCTGGCCACCCCATTCGTTCAGGCGGCGGATGGCGTCGACCTCGCTCATCTCGAAACGCAGCGTGGCCTCGGCGAAGGGCCGCGGCAGCACCTTCAACGACACTTCCAGCAGCAGGCCGAGCGTGCCCAGCGAACCGGCCAGCATGCGCGAGACGTCGTAGCCGGCCACGTTCTTCATCACCTTGCCGCCAAACGCCAGCACGTCGCCCTTCCCGTCCAGCAGCCTGGCGCCGAGCACGAAGTCGCGCGTGGCGCCGCTGCTGGCGCGCCGTGGCCCGCACAGGCCCGCGGCGACCGTGCCGCCCACGGTGGCGCCCTCGCCAAAGTGCGGGGGCTCGAAAGCCAGCATCTGGTGATGTTCGGCGAGCAGCGCCTCGATCTCGGCCAGCGGCGTGCCGCAGCGCGCCGTGATCACCAGCTCGGTCGGTTCGTAATCCACGATGCCGGCGTAGCCGCGGGTATCGAGGATGGCGCCCTGTGGCGCGCCGCCATACCAGTCCTTGCTGCCGCCGCCGCGGATGCACAGCGGTTCACGGCCGGCTGCCGCAGCCCGCACCCGCTCCTGGAATTGTTCGATCGTTCCCATATCGGCTCTCGTTCAAAAACGCGGCAGGTCCGGGAACGGGACCTCGCCGTGGTGCACGTGCAGCTTGCCGAATTCGGCGCAGCGGTGCGGGGTCGGGATCGCCTTGTCCGGATTGAGCAGGGCCATCGGATCGAAGGCATGCTTGACCGCGAAGAAGGCGTCGAGCTCCTTGCGGCCGAACTGCACGCACATCGAGTCGATCTTTTCCTTGCCCACGCCGTGTTCGCCGGTGATGGTGCCGCCCACTTCGACGCACAGCGCCAGGATCGCGGCGCCGAAAGCCTCGGCGCGCTCGAATTCGCCGGGCGCGCTGGCGTCGAACAGGATCAGGGGATGCATATTGCCGTCACCCGCGTGGAACACGTTCGAGCAGCGCAGGCCATACGTCCGTTCCATGTCGGCGATGCCGGCCAGCACCCGCGCCAGCTGCTTGCGCGGGATGGTGCCGTCCATGCAGTAATAGTCGGGCGAGATGCGGCCCGCGGCCGGGAAGGCGTTCTTGCGGCCCGACCAGAAGCGCACCCGCTCCGCCTCGCCCTGCGACACCGCGATGGCGGTGGCGCCGGCGCGCTCGAGCACCGCGCTCATGCGAGCGATTTCTTCGGCTACCTCGAGCGAGGTGCCGTCGGCCTCGCACAGCAGGATGGCGGCGGCGTCGAGGTCGTAGCCGGCCTTGACGAAAGGCTCGACCATGCGCACCGAGGTGCGGTCCATCATCTCGAGGCCGGCCGGGATGATGCCGGCCGCGATCACGTCGGCCACCGCATTGCCGGCCGTGACCACGTCCGGGAACGAGGCCATGATGACCTGGGCCAGCGCCGGCTTGGGCACCAGCTTCACCGTCACTTCAAGGACGATGCCCAGCATGCCTTCGGAGCCGATGAACACGGCCAGCAGGTCGAGGCCCGGGGCATCGAGCGCGGCGCCGCCCAGTTCGACGATATCTCCCTCGATGGTGGCCACCCGCACCCGCAGCACGTTATGCACCGTCAGGCCGTATTTGAGGCAGTGCACGCCGCCCGCGTTCTCGGCCACGTTGCCGCCGATGGTGCAGGCGATCTGGGAGGAAGGATCGGGAGCGTAGTACAGGCCGAACGGCGCGGCGGCTTCGGAGATCGCCAGGTTGCGCACGCCCGGCTGGACGATGGCGGTGCGCGCCAGCTGGTCGACGCGCTTGATCTGGCTCATTCGCGCAGTGGACAGCACGACGCCGTCGCGGATCGGCAGCGCGCCGCCCGACAGGCCGGTGCCGGCGCCGCGCGGCACCACCGGCACCTGCAGTTCACGGCAGACGTCGAGGATGGCGAGCACCTGCGCTTCGTCGCTCGGCAGGGTCACGACCAGCGGCAGCTGGCGATAGGCGGCCAGGCCGTCGCATTCGTAGGGCCGGGTGTCTTCGGGGTCGGACAGCACGCAGGACGCGGGCAGGCGCGCGCGCAGGGCGGCCGCCACCTGGGCGCGCCGTCCTGCCGGGTCGGGATTGAAAGCATGGTCGGGCATGCTCAGATTGTAAGCACATTGTCACGTTTTGTCGTATGCTCATCCCA
>DDKG01000011.1 GCA_002339265.1 Massilia sp. UBA2604
CTCGACCCGCTCGGCCTCGGTCGTGGCCACCACCGAGGTGCTGGTCGCCTTCCTGCCGGCTTCCACCGCCCTGCACCTGTTCTCGCACTCGCCTTCGGTGGCGCGCAAGATGCTGGGCCACCTGGCGCAAAAGATCCAGCGCGACTCCGAATTCCGCGCCCTGCTCAGCATCAACAACACCTCGCGCCGCATCTTTACGTATATCGCGCTGATGCCGCAGGTCGAGGACAAGGACGGCAAGCGGGTAGTCGAGAACCTGCCTACCCACCAGGACATCGCCAACATGATCAACACCAGCCGCGAGACCGTGACCCGGGCGCTCCTGACGCTGGTGCAGCAGGGCGTGGTGCAGAAAGAGGCGCACCGGCTGGTGATTCTGGATCCAGATGCGTTGCAGAGGTTGGCGCAGGGCGGTTGAACGGCACGCCTGGATGGATAAGCCAGTACGCCTAACTGGATAGCGGAGTTAGCACACGCTTCACCCGCCACCATCTGCCCGTCGTTCCCGCGAAGGCGGGAACCTAATTCCTCCGCGCAGCCTCTATCGCTCACCACAGCCTCAACGCTAGCAAACTTAGGTTCCCGCCTTCGCGGGAACGACGTTCTTAGGCCAACAATAAAACCAACTATCGGCCACTCTCCCCCTCCCAGGTATTGCCCAACAACACCATATCGATGTCAGTGCACACTGACACGTCGTTACAATTGAACAATTTGTGAGCTGGACCGTGGAGTATAATTCCGCTGTTAACGACCCAGCATTACTATGACCACAACCCTCCCGCCACTGTTCAAGGCGCCCTCCGACGCGACCCCACGATGATCTCGCCCCTGATGCTGCGTGGCCTGTGGGCCTACCGCGGTTTCGTGCTGGGCAGCGTGAAACGCGAATTCCAGTCGAAATACGCGAATGCGATCCTGGGCGCCGTCTGGTCGGTGCTCAGCCCGCTCGCCATGATCCTGGTGTACACCGTGATCTTCTCCGAAGTCATGCGCACCAAGCTGCCCGGCGCCGAATCCGGCTTCGCCTATTCGATCTACCTGTGCGCGGGCATCCTTACCTGGGGCCTGTTCGCCGAGATCGTCGCGCGCGGCCAGAACATGTTTATCGAGCAAGCTAACCTGATCAAGAAGATCAGTTTTCCGCGCATCTGCCTGCCCTTGATCGTGGTCCTCAATGCGCTGGTGAATTTCGGTATCATCTTCGGCCTGTTCCTGGTCTTCCTGGTTGCTACCGGCAACTTCCCCGGCCTGATGTTCTTCTCCCTGCTGCCGGTGCTGCTGGTGCAGGTGCTGCTGGCGATCGGCCTGGCCATGATTGCCGGCGTGCTCAACGTCTTCTTCCGCGACGTCGGCCAGTTCGTGACGATCGCGATGCAGTTCTGGTTCTGGCTGACTCCGATCGTCTATCCGGCCACCATCCTGCCGCCCGAAGTGCGCGACTTGATGGCGTTCAATCCGATGGCGCCGCTGATCGGCGCCTACCAGGCAGTGCTGGTGCACGGCGCGGCGCCCGACTGGGCCGCGATCTGGCCGGTGGCGCTGCTGGCCCTGCTGCTGTGCGTGTTCGGCATGCGCCTGTTCCGCAAGCGCGCCGGCGAAATGGTGGATGAACTCTGATGGGCACGATTACCGTTTCCGGCCTGGGCAAGGCCTACAAGACCTATCCGACCCGGCTGTCGCGCCTGGCGGAATGGATGCTGCCGCTGCGCGGCCCGCGCCACAGCCTCAAGTGGGTGCTGCGCGACGTCAGCTTCCAGGTGTCGCCCGGCGAAGCCGTCGGCCTCATCGGCATCAACGGCGCCGGCAAGAGCACGCTGCTCAAGCTGATCACCGGCACCACCCAGCCGACCACCGGCGGCGTCGCCATGCAGGGCAGCGTGGCCGCCCTGCTCGAACTGGGCATGGGCTTCCACCCCGACTTCACCGGCCGCCAGAACGCCTATATGGCGGGCCAGCTGCTGGGCATGACGGCCGACGAGATCACCGCGCTGATGCCGCAGATCGAAGCCTTCGCCGACATCGGCGAGTACATGGACCAGCCGGTGCGGGTGTATTCGAGCGGGATGCAGATGCGGGTCGCGTTCTCGGTCGCCACCGCGCGCCGGCCCGACATCCTGATCGTCGACGAAGCGCTGTCGGTGGGCGACGCCTATTTCCAGCACAAGAGCTTCGACCGCATCCGCCAGTTCCGCAAGCAGGGCACCACCCTGCTGCTGGTCTCGCACGACAAGCAGGCGATCCAGTCGGTGTGCGACCGCGCCATCCTGCTCGACGGCGGACGCCTGGCGCGCGAGGGCAAGCCCGAGGAAATCATGGACTACTACAACGCCATGATCGCCGAACGTGAGAACGAGACCGTGCGCCTGCAAGAGGCAGCCGGCGGCAAGGTGCAGACCGTGTCCGGCACCGGCGAAGCCACGGTGGCCGACATCGCCCTGCTCGACGAGAACGGCGAGCGGGTCGAAGTGGTCGACGTCGGCAGCCCGGTCACGCTCGAGGTCAAGGTGCGCGCCCATGCGCCGATCCCGCGCATGGTGCTGGGCTATATGATCAAGGACCGCCTCGGCCAGCCGATGTACGGCACCAATACCCACCTCAAGGAATTGCCGCTGTCCGACGTCCAGGCCGGCGAGGACGTGGTCTACCGCTTCGCCTTCCCGATGAACCTGGGTCCCGGCACCTATTCGGTCGCGACCGCGATCGTCAGCACCGAGACCCACCTGGTCAACAACTACGAATGGCGCGACCTGGCGCTGGTGTTCACCGTGATGAACATGCGCCGTCCCCATTTCGAAGGCTCGGCCTGGCTCGATCCGGCCGTCGACATCCAACGCACATGACTTTCGTTTCCTATTCCCAGAACAGCGAGGACGTGCTCCTGTGGCGCGCGCTGGGCCACGTCAAGGACGGCTTCTACATCGACGTCGGCGCCAACGACCCGGTCGAGCACTCGGTCACCAAGGCCTTTTATGACCGCGGCTGGCGCGGCATCAGCATCGAGCCGCTGCCCTCCTTCCACCAGGCCTTCGAAGAACAGCGCCCGCGCGACGTCAACCTGGCCATCGCGGCCGGCGCCACGGATGGCGAGCTGACCCTGTACGACGTGCCGGCGGTGCGCGGCTGGGCTTCGCCCGACGCATCCGTGGCCGAACTGCACCGCAGCGAAGGCCATGTGGTGGCCGAACTCAAGGTGCCGGTGCGCACCCTGGCCGCGATCTGCGCCGAGCACGTGCAGGGCGACATCCACTTTTTGAAAATCGACGTCGAAGGCTTCGAAGGCGAAGTGCTGCGCGGGATGGATTTCAAGCGCTGGCGCCCGTGGGTGCTGGTGATCGAAGCCACGCTCCCCAACAGCCGCGCCACCAACCATGAAACCTGGGAACACCTGGTCACCAGCCAGGGTTATACCTACGCCTGGTTCGATGGCCTGAACCGCTACTACGTGGCGGCCGAACACCCCGACCTGCTGGCGCGGCTGGACATCCAGCCGAACGTGTTCGACGACTACATCACCCACCACCTGGACAGCGCCTGGACGCAGATCGACGCGCTGCGCGCACAGTCCGACCACGGTTGGCAGCGCGCCGCCGAACTCGAACGCAACGTGCTGGACTACCAGCAGCGCGCCGAATTCGACGCCCGCGCTGCGGCCGAACTGGCGCAGCGCGGCGAACGCCTGCGCCAGGAACTGGCCACGGTGCGCCAGGAACTGCGCGCCAGCGAAGCCCAGCTGCAGCAGGTCGAGCTGCAGGCCCAGACCCTCACCGCCCAGCTGCACGAGACCGCGGCCTGGGGCAAGGACCTGGAACAGCGCCTGCTGGCCACCCTGTCGAGCACCTCGTGGCGCATCACCGCCCCGCTGCGCTTCATCGCGCGCCGCGGCCCGAACGGCCCGGTCGGACTCGCCAAGCGCAAGGCGCGCGGCGCCGCCCGCCGCGCGCTGCGCTGGCTGACCTCGCGCGAATCGCTGCGCCGCACAGTGCTGCCGCTGGTGATGCGCTCGCCCAAGCTGCAGGCGCTGCTGTCGCGCGTGCTGGCCGCCGCCAAGCAGGCCACCCAGGAACACGCCGCCCATGGCCCGGCCGTGCCGCACGCGCAGCGTGAATTGCCGCAATCGGCGCGCGACGCCCTCGAGCAACTGCGCCGCGCCTACGAACCGAACAAAGACTGACCATGCGCCTGATCATCGACTTCCACGCCCCGCAGGCGGCCCCCGCCCAGGACACGGCCATGCTGCGCAGCCTGGCCCTGTCCCTGCTCGACACGCGCGCGCAGCAGCATCAAGAGTGGGACATCCACGTGGCCGTCAGCGGCCGCCATCCGACCGACGTCGACGTGCTGCGCCACGCCTTCGACGGCCTGCTGCCCGAAGGACGCTTCCACGTCTACGCCCAGCCGAACGGCGACGACGCCTGGCGCCGCCACGGCGCGCACGCGCTGCGCGCCGGCTTCCTGGCCTCGCTCGCGCCGGATCTCGTGCTGTCCATGTGGCAGCCCGACGCCGCCCCGGCCTGGGCCGCTTACTTCCCGGCGGGCGTGCCCCAGGTGCTCGGCGCGGCCGACCTGGCGGGCGTGCTGTCCGCCCCGCGCGCGCAGCAAGACCTGCTGCGCGGCGCCGCGCTGGTGTTAACCGATGACCGAGACGCGGCATTAACCCTGGACGCCGTGCTGACGCCGGCGCCGGTGCAGGCGACCGACGACGTGAGCGCCGTGTGGCATGCGCTGGAAAAGGCGGCGCTGCTGTCCGCCCCCGCCGCGACCGCGCCCGCCGTCGCACCGTCCACCAAGCCCAGCCTGGCGCTGGTCTCGCCGCTGCCGCCCGAGCACTCGGGCATCGCCGACTACAGCGCAGAACTCGTCCTCGAACTCGAGAAGCACTATGCGGTCGAGCTGGTGCTGACGCCGGGCGCCGTGCCCGACGCCGCGCTGTCCCGCTTCCCGCAGCGCGACGTCGATTATTTCATGCGCCACGGCGCCGGCTACGACCGCGTGCTCTACCACTTCGGCAACTCGAACGCGCACAAGCACATGTTCGCGCTGCTGCGCGCGCATCCGGGCGCCGTGGTGCTGCACGACTTCTTCCTGAGCGGTGTGCTCGACAATATGGAACGCGACGGCGACGTGCCCGAAGCCTTCCTGCAGGCGCTGTATGCCTCGCACGGCCATAGTGGCCTGCAGTACCACCGCGAACACGGCCGCAATCCGTCGATCTGGCAATTCCCATGCAATAAAGAGGTGCTGGACCGCGCCGCCGGCATCATCGTCCACGGCGACTTTTCGCGCCGCCTGGCCGAGCACTGGTACGGCCCGGGCGCGGCCGACGGCTGGCGCACCATCCCGCTGCTGCGCGGCCAGGTCGCGCACGACGCCGATCCCGCCGCCGCCCGCGCCGCCGCGCGCGCGCGCCTGGGCCTGGGCGCCGACGACTACGTCGTCAGCAGCTTCGGCATGCTCGGTTCGACCAAGCTCAATCACCGCCTGCTGGATGCGTACCTGGCGTCGCCGCTGGCGGCCGATCCGCGCTGCCGCCTGGTGTTCGTCGGCGCCAACGATCCCGGCCCCTACGGCATCGAGCTGCTGCGTGCGATCGCCGAACGCGGCGCCGGCGCGCGCATCGACATCACCGGCTTCGTCACTGCCGAAGCCTACCAGGACTGGCTGGCCGCCAGCGATTGCGGGGTGCAGCTGCGCACCCAGACCCGCGGCGAAACTTCCGCTTCGGTGCTCGACTGCCTGATGCACGGCCTCCCTTCCATCGTCAACGCCCACGGCGGCGCGGCCGACCTGCCGCCCGACGCCCTGTGCATGCTGCCTGACCTGTTCGAGGATGCCGAACTGACGGCGGCGCTGGCCGACCTGCACGCCAACCCGGCGCGGCGCGCCGCGCTGGCCCAGGCCGGCCGCGCCCACATTGCGCGCCACCACGCACCAGGCGCCGTCTGCGCCCTGTACGTCGAGGCGATCGAAGCGTTCGCGCAGCAAAGCGCCCCCGCACGCCGGCAGCAACTGATCGCCGCGCTCAGCGCGCCCGGCACGCCGCGTCCGCCGGGCGAGGCGGCGCTGGTCGAGCTTGCCTCCATGATCGCCGCCAACGCGCTGCCGACGGCGCCGCGCCAGCTCTTGATCGACATCTCGGCGCTGGTCCAGGCCGACCACAAGACCGGCATCCAGCGCGTGGTGCGCAGCATCGTGCTGGCCCTGGTGCAGGAACCGCCGCCGGGCTACCGCATCGAGCCGGTGTACAGCGAAGGCGGCAACCGCAGCTATCGCTATGCGCGCGCCTTCACCGCCATCATGCTCGGCACGCCGCCGCTGGCGCTCGAGGATGCGCCGATCGAGGCGCGTCCCGGCGACGTGTTCCTGGGCCTGGACCTGGCCACCAATATGACCACGCAAAACCAGCCGCAACTGCTGGCGCTGCGCCGCCGCGGCGTGAAGGTCTGGTTCACCGTGTACGACCTGCTGCCGCTGCTGCGGCCGGACTGCTTCCCCTTCGGCGCCGAGAAATACTACGGCGACTTCATCGACACCATCTCGCTGGCTGCGGACGGCATCGTCACCATCTCGCGCGCGGTGGCCGACGAACTGGCCGAATGGCTGGCGCAGCGCCCGAACCGGCGCCTGTCGCCACTGAAACTGTCGCACTTCCACCTGGGCGCCGACATCGACGCCAGCGCGCCGAGCCGCGGCCTGCCCGACAACGCGGCCCAGGCCCTGGAAGCGCTGCGCCGCGCGCCGACCCTCCTGATGGTGGGCACACTGGAGCCGCGCAAGGGCCAGGCCCAGGCGCTGGCCGCCTGCGAGCTGCTGTGGGCGCGCGGGATCGAGGTCAATCTCGTCATCGTCGGCAAGAACGGCTGGCTGGTCGATTCCCTGGCCGAGCGCCTGCAGGCGCACCCGGAGCGCGAACGGCGCCTGTTCTGGTTCAACGGCGTCTCGGACGAGATGCTGGTGCAGCTCTACGAGCACAGCTCGGCGCTGCTGGCGGCGTCCGAAGGCGAAGGCTTCGGCCTGCCGCTGATCGAGGCCGCCCAGAAGGGCTTGCCGATCATCGCGCGCGGCATCCCGGTATTCCGCGAAGTGGCGGGCGAGCACGCCTATTACTTCGAAGGCGGCGCGCCGCAAGACCTGGCCGCGGCCATCGAGGCCTGGCTGGCGCTGCACGCGGCCGGCTCCGCGCCGCAGTCGTCCGGCATGCCGTGGCTGACCTGGCGCCAGAGCGCCGACCAGTTGATGGAAGCCGTGATCGGCGACCGTCACCACACGAGGCTGTCGGCCGACGGCCTGGCCCCGCAACTGCTGGTGGACGTCTCGGCCATGGTGCGCGAAGACCTGCGCACCGGCATCCAGCGCGTGGTGCGGGCCCAGCTGCTCGAGCTGCTGCGTGCCCAGGGCCGCCACGTGCAGGTGCTGCCGGTCTACCTGAGCGACGAGGGCGGGACCTGGCACTACCGCTATGCGCGGCGCTACCTGCATGACCTGATGGGCACCGTCGGCGACGGCGTGCACGACGACGAGGTGCATGTCGCCGCCGGCGACGTGTTCTACAGCCCCGACGTGTTCCCGCGCGCGGTGATCGAGGCGGCGCGCCACGGCCTGTATGCGCGCTGGCGCGCGGCCGGCGTGCGCGTGCACTTCATGGTGCACGACATCCTGCCGGTGCTGCGTCCCGAATTCTTCCCGCCCGGCGCCGAACGCGAATTCGGCGACTGGCTGCGCGCCATCGGCGGCGCGGCCGACGGCCTGGTGTGCATCAGCGCCGCCGTGGCCGACGAGACCCGCACCTGGCTGGCGGCCGAGGCTCCCCAGGCATCGCCTGCTGAATACCTGGTCCTGCACCATGGCGCCGACATCAGCGCCTCGCAGCCGACCACCGGCCTGCCGGAAGGCGCCGAGGCGCTGCTGGCCGACCTGCAGGCCGCATCGACCTTCGTCATGGTCGGCACCATCGAGCCGCGCAAGGGCCATCTGCAAGCGCTCGACGCCTTCGAGCGCCTGTGGGCCCAGGGCCTGGACCTACGCCTGGTGATCGTCGGCGCCGAAGGCTGGAAGGGCTTGCCGGACGGCGCGCGCCGCACCATCCCGCAACTGCTGGCGCGCCTCTCCAGGCACCCAGAACTGGGCCGCCGCCTGCACTGGCTGCAAGGCATCAGCGACGAATACCTGGACCGCGTGTACGCGGCCAGCACCTGCCTGCTGTTCGCCAGCGAAGGCGAAGGCTTCGGCCTGCCGCTGATCGAGGCAGCGCGCCACCGCGTGCCGCTGCTGGCGCGCGACCTGCCGGTGTTCCGCGAAGTGGCGGGCGAGCACGCCCATTACTTCAGCGGCGCCGACGGCGCGGCCCTGGGCGCCGCCGTGCAGGACTGGCTGCGCCTGCACGCCGCCGGCCAGGCGCCGCAACCGGACGGCATCGCCGGCCGCACCTGGGCCGACAATGCGGCCGAACTCATGACGCACCTGTTCCCCAAACCATGAAAGCTACCGACGCACCCGCCATGAACGCCCCCGACACCAAGCTTCCCGCCGCGTCTGCACCACCGGCTCCACGGATTGCGGTGGTCATCCCGAGCTACCGCGTGACCCGCCACATCCTCGGCGTCATCGCCGGCATCGGCCCCGAAGTCGCGCACGTGTACGTGGTCGACGACCGCTGCCCCGACGGCAGCGGCGCCTTCGTGCGCGCCAACTGCCTGGATCCGCGCGTGACCGTGCTCGAACACGCCGAGAACCAGGGCGTGGGCGGCGCGGTCATGACCGGCTACCGCAAGGCCATCGAGGACGGCGCCACGGTGATCGTCAAGATCGACGGCGACGGCCAGATGGATGCGTCCTTGATCCCGGTATTCGTGGCGCCGATCCTGGCCGGCGAAGCCGACTACACCAAGGGCAACCGCTTCTTCAATCTCGAGCGCCTGAGCGCGATGCCGCCGGTGCGCCTGTTCGGCAACGCCATGCTGTCGTTCATGACCAAGCTGTCGTCAGGCTACTGGCACCTGTTCGACCCGACCAACGGCTACACCGCCATCCATGCCGACGCCGCGCGCTACCTGCCCTTCGACAAGATCAGCAAGCGCTACTTCTTCGAGAGCGACATGCTGTTCCGCCTCAACACCCTGGGCGCGGTCGCGGTCGACGTGCCGATGGATGCGGTGTACGGCGACGAGGTCAGCAACCTGAAGGTGTCGCAGGTGATCACCGAGTTCGCGGTCAAGAACGTGCGTAACTTCCTCAAGCGCCTGTTCTACAACTACTACCTGCGCAACCTGTCAGTGGCCTCGCTCGAGCTGCCGATCGGCGTGCTGCTGACCACCTTCGGCGTGGTCTACGGCACCGTGCAATGGATCGTCTCGGACCAGCACGACGTCGCGACCCCGGCCGGCACCGTGATGCTGGCCGCGCTGCCGGTGATCATGGGGGTGCAGCTGATCCTGGCCTTCCTGAACTACGACATCGCATCGGTGCCGAGCCGGCCGCTGCACAAGAAGACGCTGTTCCGGCGCCGCCGCGATGATTGATTCCGCGCGCCTGCGCCAGTTCGGCGTGTTCGTGGCCGGCGGCCTGCTGTGCGCCGGGATCGACGTCGGCCTGATGCAGCTCCTGATCATGCAGGGCTTCCACCACACGGCCGCCGCCAGCGCCGGCTTCGTGGCCGGCCTCATGGTCAACTACGCCTTTCACAGCCGGGTCACCTTCGACCAGGCGGCGTCGAAGGCCAGCTTCGCCCGCTACATGTGCGTGGTAGCCTTGAACTACGTGTTGACCCTCGGCTGCGTCGCGCTGGCCGTGGGCCTTGCCGATAACCCGCTGGCCGGGAAGATCCTGTCGCTGCCCCTGGTGGCGGTGAACGGATACCTGCTCAGCCGCTACTGGATCTTCAAGTGATGCGCATCGCTCCCATCCAATACGACGGCGCCACCCTGGAACGCTATGGCGCCCTGTTCGCCGCCTGCTTCCCCGGCACCGACAAATTCACGCCCGAGTATCTCGCCTGGCTGTACACGGCCAATCCGGACGGCCTCGCGGTCGGCATGGATGCGTGGGACGGCGAACGCCTGGCGGCCCACTACGTGTGCGTTCCGGCGCGCGCCTGGGTCGAAGGCAGCGAAGTGCAGGTGCTGCTGTCGCTGAACACCGCCACCCATCCCGACTACCAGGGCAAGGGGCTGTTCACCAAGCTCGCTGCCGCCACCTTCGAGGCCGGCGCGGCGGCCGGCTTCGATGGCGTGTATGGCGTGGCCAACGCCAACAGCACGCCGGGCTTCGTGCGCAAGCTCGGCTTCCAGCTGGTGCGCCCGCTCGAGGCGCGCGTCGGCCTGGGCACGCTGTCGCATGGTCCCAAGGCGGCGCCGGCGCAACTGTCGTTCGAGCGCAGCTGGAGCGCCGAATCGCTGGCCTGGCGCTGCGCCAATCCGCACAATCCGGTGCACCGCCGCGCCAACGGCAAGCGCCAGCAGTTCTACGCCGCCGCCTTCGGCCTGCGCCTGCCGGCCTACGCCGAACTCGATGCCGGCATCGGCGCACACAATGGAGCGCACAACGTTGCGGCGTCGGCCCCGCTGTCGCCCGCGCGCCTCTTGATCGGCCTGGCGCCGGACGCCAACGCCAGCTGGTGGAATTACGCCAGCATCCCGCAGCGCCTGCGTCCGTCGCCGCTCAACCTGATCTATCGCTCGTTCGTGCCGCGCGTGACCCAGCTCGATCCATCCCGCATCCAGTTCAGCTTCCTCGACTTCGATGCCTATTGAGCCCAGCGCGCTGTTCCTGTTCGCACATCAGGACGACGAGTTCGGGGTGTTCGAACGCATTGCCGCCTGCCGCCGCCAGGGCCTGCGGGTGGTGTGCGCCTATCTGACCGACGGCCAGACCGCGAAGTCGAGTGCGGCGACGCGCAATGCCGAATCGCTGGCGGCGCTGACCAGCCTCGGCGTGGCCGAGGCGGACGTGCACTTCGCCGGCCAGTCGCTCGGCATCGGCGACGCGCGCCTGCCACTGAGCATGGACGCGGCTGGCCAGTGGATCGGCGCCTTCATCGACAGCCATTTCCCGATCGACGCGATCCACGTCCCCGCATGGGAAGGCGGCCATCACGACCATGACGCGCTGCACGCCCTGACGGTCGTGCTGGCGGCGCAGCGCGGCCTGCTCGCGCGGTCCTGGCAATTCTCGCTCTACCAGGCGAGCGGCCTGCCCGGCCCGCTGTTCCGGGTGCTGGCGCCGCTGCCGGCCAACGGCCCGGTCAGCGCCACCCCGATCGACTGGCCAGCGCGCCGGCGCTATCTGCGCCTGTGCCTGTCCTACCCATCGCAGCGCATGACGTGGGTGGGGCTGTTCCCGATGGTGCTGCTGCACTACCTGTCACGTGGCGAGCAGACCCTGCAGCCGGTGGCGACGGCCCGGATCACGGAGCGTCCGCACGCCGGGCCGCTGTACTACGAGAAGCGTCGTTTCTTCACCTGGGAACGACTGAACGAGGCCGTGGCCGCCTGGCAGGCCACCCAGCCCGCGATACAACGATAACCACAACCGACCGCATGAACGCTCTGTTAAACGACCGCCGCCGGCTCGCCTGGCACGCCGCTTTCGCCCTCGTCCTGGCCTGCATCGCCGCCTACCTGTATCAACGCAACCTGGGGCTGCAGCCCACCGTCTTCGCTGACGAGTGGTTCTACAGCAAGATGGCGCGCCTGATGCCGCTGGCCGAAGCCATCGTGCCGTCCTATCTCTACCTGTGGTTGTTCGGTTTCAGCAGCGCCTGCGGCGATGGCTTCCTCGATTGCGCGAGGGTCGGCAACCTCGCCTTCTACCTCGCCGCCGCGCCCTTCGTCTATGCGATCGCGCGCAAGTACACGCACGCCTCGATCGCCTGGCTGCTGGCCGTGATGTCGATGCTGACGCCGCTGAACATCTACACCGCCTATTTCATGCCCGAGGCGACCTATTACTTCGGCTTCTGCGTGCTCAGCTGGATCGCCCTGTGCGGCCAGGCCTGGCATCCGGCGCTGCAGGCGCTGGCCGCGGGCGCCGTGCTCGGCATCATGAGCCAGGTGAAGGTGCACGCCCTGTTCCTGCTCCCCGCGCTGTGCATCTACCTGGTGTACGCCGCCTGGCACCGTGGCGACGCCTGGCAGGCATGGCTGCCGCGCGGCCTGGGTACGGCCGCCCTTGCGTCCGGCGTGACGCTCGGCCTCAAGTTCGGACTCGGCTGGCTGCTGGCCGGCGACGCCGGCCTGAGCCTGCTCGGCCCGTTCTACCAGGGCGCGGTCAACTCGGGCAGCGTCGAAGCGCGCCTGGCGCTGCTGGCGCCGGCCTTCATCAGCGCCCGCGGGCACCTGATGGCCTTGACGATCCTGCTCGGCGTGCCGCTGGCGATCCTGCTGCATTCCCTGTTCACGCGCATGCTGCGCGAGCGCGGCGCCGACGCCAATCCCCTGCACGTGTATGCGCTGCTGATGCTGGGCGCGGCGGCCGGCGTGACCATCATGTACACCGCTTCCCTCGCCGGCCACGATCGCGAGGGCGTGCGCCTGCACCTGCGCTACTACAGCTTCGTGTTCCCGCTGCTCTGGATCGTCGCGGCGGCGGCCATGTTCGAGCGCCGCCCGGCGACGGAGACGAAATCGGTGCTGCGCTGGATCATCGCGGCGCTGGCGCTGGCCGTCATGGCATTCGCCTGGATCAAGCTGCCGACCTACTGGACCAACCACGTCGACGGACCCGACATCCACGTCGTCGACCTGAGCTGGCGCTACGGCATCGCCGTGTTCCTGCTGCAGGCGGCCGCGCTCGCGGCGTGGGCGGCGCGCGCCCGCTACGGCGCGACGCTGTTCGTCCTGCTGTTCCTGCCCTTGCTGCTGTTGATCAGCCAGGTCAGGGTCGGCGAAGCGCTGGCGCGCCACATTCCGCTCCAGGCGGGCGACACCGCCGGCCGCCTGGTGCACGCCACCGTGCCCCCAGCCGATCGCAGCAAGGTCGTCGTCGTGGGCAATGACATGACGCAAATCATGCGCGTGCAGTTCCACATCGACGATCCGGACTCGATGGCGATGCAGATCGAATCGGGCAACGAGATTCCCGCATACCAGGTGCCGGTCGACCACAAATGGATGGTCGTGCTGGGCGACTTCGCACTGCCGGAGAATGTCGAGCTGTTCCACGCCGGGAACGGTTTCAAGCTGCTGCGCCTGCCTGAACCGCCGCCGCTGATCGGACGCGCCGAGCTCGGCAAGCCGCTCGACCCGGCCTTCATCAAGTCGGTCGAGGGCCTGTCCGGCATCGAGCAGACGGGCCGCTGGTCGGACAGCAAGCAGGTGGTGTTCCATCTTGCCCAGCCGCTGCCGCGCCGTTTCATCCTGTCGTTCAACGGCCGCGCCTTCGGCGACAACGCCAACGTGCCGTTCACGGTACGCGCCGGCAACACCACTCGGGAGTTCCTGATCGGCTGGCATATGCAGCCCATCAGCCTGACCTTCGACACCGACGGCGGCGCCGACAGCATCGTCTTCGAGGTGCCGAAACCGATGTCGCCCGCCGAGATGGGCACGCCCGGCGACGAGCGCAAGCTCGGCATCTGGATGACCGATATCTCGCTGGCCGCGCCGCACGCACCTGCCGCCGCCGGCCAGGCTGGCGAGTAAACAGGGGAGGCGTCCATGCAGCCGGCCATGTCCTCGACCTTCGAGCGCAAACCCGGCGCCTGGCGCGCCGCCTTTTTGCTGGCGCTGGCCGGCGTCTTCGCCTGGCTGTACCTGCGCGGCCACGGCCTGTATCCGGCCGTGTTCGCCGACGAGTGGTACTACAGCAAGATGTCGCGCCTTGCGCCGCTGGGCGAGGCGCTGCTGCCCTCTTACCTGTATCTCTGGCTGTTCAGCGCCAGCAGCGCCTGCGGCGCCGGCTTCCTGGACTGCGTGCGCCTCGGCAACCTGGCGCTCTACTTCGCCGCCCTCCCCTTCTTCTACCTGACGGCGCGGCGCTACACGACCCAGGCGCTGGCCTGGCTGCTGACGCTGTTCGCCGCGGCGGCGCCGCTCAATGCCTACACCATGTATTTCATGCCGGAGGCCAGCTACTGGTTCGGCTTCTGCGTGCTGAGCTGGATCGTGCTGGCCCAGGGCCACTGGCGCCTGTGGCGCCAGGCCCTGGCAAGCGGCCTGGTGCTCGGCGCCATGAGCCTGGTCAAGGTACACGCCCTGTTCCTGCTGCCGGCGCTGTGCCTGTACCTGCTCGTCGCCGCCTGGCTGGACGGCGCCGCCTGGGTCAGGCGCGGCCTGATGGCCGCCGTGCTCGCCACGTTGGCGATGCTGGCGGTCAAGTTCGGGCTCGGCTGGCTGCTGGCCGGCGACGCCGGACTCAGCTTGCTCGGACCTTTTTACCAGAGCAACGTCGACTCGGGCAGCACCAGCCCGCGCCTGGCGCTGCTGGGGCCGGTCGCCGTCAGCGCCATGGGGCACGGGATGGCGCTGGCAACCCTGCTCGGCGTACCCCTGGCCATCCTGCTGCACGGCCTGGCAAGCGGCGCGCTGGCGCGGCGCACGGCCGCAAGCGGCCGCCTGCTGGCCTGGACCTTCCTGATGCTGGGCGCCGCCGCCGGGCTGGCGGTCATCTACACCGCCTCGCTGGCGGCGGGCGAGGCCAGCGAGGGCTTGCGCCTGCACCTGCGCTATTACAGCTTCGTCTTCCCCTTGCTGTGGCTGGTCGCCGCCGCGAGCGCCACTGCGCCTGACGGCGGCGCGCGCTGGCTGCGCTGGACGGTCGCGGCCCTGATCCTGATGCTGGTCATCGCGGCGGCCGTTTCACTGCCGACATACTCCCTGTCGGTCGTCGACGGTCCCGACATCGCCGCCATGAATATGCGCAGGACTGCGGGCCACGTGACCGTCGTGCTGCAGGCGGCGCTGCTGCTCGCCTGGGCGGCCGGACGCGGCAATGCGGCCCGCCTGTTCGTGCTGTGCCTGCTCCCGATCACCATCCTCGTGGCCCAGGACCGCATCGGCAGCTTCGCCGCCGGCCACCAGAACAGCAATCCGGGCGACCGCGCCGGCGCCCTGGTGCTGGAGACGGTGCCCGCGGCGGAGCGCGGCAAGGTGACCCTGGTCGGCAGCGCGCAAGACCTGCCGCAACTGATGCGCGCGCAATTTCATATCGACCACGCCGACAGCGTCGCGCTGGCGCTGGAAGATGGCGCGCCGCTGTCCGCCAGTCAATTAACGCCCGGCCATACCTGGCTCCTGGTGATGGGGTCACACCCCGCCCCCTTCGCCACCGTGGTGCGCCGGACCGACGAATTCACCCTGCTGCGCGTGACGTCGCACAACGCGACGCCGGCGCCATGAGCGCTTCTGTGCGCTCACTAACGGAGGTTTGACGGGCCCTCCCGTTACAGTGGAGTCAACAGCTCGTGCGCATGGCAACGCCGCCATGCCAGCCCACACTCCAGGACACGCCATGGTACTCGGACCGCCAAAGGACGATTCACTCAAGAAAGCGCTCGACGTGCAAGGCGGCGGCCAGAGCCGCGGCGTGCCGGCGAACTCAGAGGTCGAAGGCAACTCGGTCCATCCGATGGGCCCGCCCGAAGACAATCCCGGCATCCACCATTGGCAATCCGGCTACATCGAGCACGGCGGCCTGGACGAGCGCGGCAACATCTTCTTCGCCGCGGTCGAGATGACCCGCATGCCGATGCTGATCACCGATCCGCGCCAGGACGACAACCCCATCGTGTTCGCCAACGGCGCTTTCACGGACCTCACCGGCTATTCCGAAGAACAGATCCTGGGCCGCAACTGCCGCTTCCTGCAGGGGCCCGACACCGACCGCGCCACCGTGGCCGAGCTGCGCCGCGCGGTCGACGAAGAACGCGCGGTGGCGGTCGACATCCTGAACTACAAGGCCGACGGCACGCCGTTCTGGAACGCACTGTTCTTCGGCCCGATCTTCGACCAGGACGGCAAGCTGCTGTACTTCTTCGCCTCGCAGATGGACATCACCGAGCGCCGCAACAACCAGGAATCCTGGCTGCAGGCGCAGAAGATGGAAGCCATCGGCCAGCTCTCTGCCGGCATGGCCCACGATTTCAACAACCTGCTGCAAGTCATCAACGGCAACCTCGAGATTGCCCTGCTGGGCGCCGGCCCCCAGCACAAGGCGGCCGAGCCGATCCGGCGCGCCCAGCGCGCCACCATGCAGGCCGGCAAGCTCACCCAGCAGCTGCTGACCTTCGCGCGCAAGCAGCGCCTGGAACCGAAGCGCCTGAGCCTGAACAGCCTGGTGGTCGAGTTTTCCGACATGCTGGTGCGCACCCTGGGCGAGAAGATCGACCTGCGGCTCGACCTCAAGCCCGGCCTGCCGGCCAGCACGATCGACCCGACCTATCTCGAGATGGCGCTCCTGAACGTGGTGCTCAATGCGCGCGACGCGATGCCGGGCGGCGGCGCGGTCACCGTCGCCACCACCGTGCTGGGCGACGAGCGCCGCCGCCTGCTGGGTCTCAGTCCGGGCGACTACGTCTGCATCTGCGTGCAGGACGAGGGCGAAGGCATGACGCCCGAGGTCAGGCGCCGCGCCACCGAGCCCTTCTTCACCACCAAGGGGCCGGGCACCGGCCTGGGCCTGGCGATGGTGCACGGCTTCGTGCAGCAATCGCACGGCAAGCTCGACATCGAGAGCGAACCGGGCCAGGGCACCCTGGTGCGCATGGTGTTCAAGGTGGCCGAGCAGGCTGCCAGCGACGACGCCTCGCTGGCCGAACGGCGCGGCGGCACGCCCGCCGAACCGGAGCAGCGGCGCTGCCGCATCCTGGTGGTCGAGGACAACGACGACGTGCGCGAACTGGCCGAGAGCATGCTGGAAATGGCCGGCTACGAGGTGCTGTCGGCCCCCAGCGGCGAGCGCGCACTGGGCCTGCTGGAAAGCGGCGAGCGGGCCGACCTGCTGTTCACCGACGTGATCATGCCGGGCGGGATGAACGGGCTGGAACTGATCGAGCGCGTGCACGCCAGGCGCCCCGGCCTGCCGGTGCTGGTCACCACCGGCTATATGGACGAACTGCCCGGCCGCGGCAGGCCCAGCGGCACGCTCGACGTACTGTCCAAGCCCTACCAGCACCAGGACTTGCTGGACCGGGTCGGGGCGGCGCTCAAGCGGGCTGCATAACGCGGCTGCATAAGCGGGCCACGTTAATCGTCGTTGCACACGATCCGGACGCCATCACCGTCCAGGTGCGGCGCCAGCATGCCCAATCTGTCCGCGACCAGGCGGCCGGCGACGAGCTGGCCGTCGCATCCGAGCGCATCGAGTGCAGCGAACGGTCCGTTGGCGGTGGAGGCCATCGCAGCGATCAGCGCGGCGCCGGCAAATGCGGTGGCGGTAACGAGCGCCAGCTTGGAAGACGTGTTCATCGTGATTCTCCGTGGTGGAATGCGACGGATAGCACTATCGGCCGCCGCGGCTTTCCGGATACTTACTGACACGATGTCGCGCCGCTGTCGCTGCGGTAAGTGTCAGGTAAGTCGAACAAGCCGAGCATGGCGCTTTCCATCACACGAGAGCCCTTCCATGCCAACACCACCAAGTCTCCTGCGCCTGGCGCGCGTGCCGCTCGTCGCCGCCGCCATATCCTGCGCCCTTCCCGCCATGGCCCAGCCGGGCGCCGATGCTTCTTCTCCCTCGTCCTGGGCGCTGGGCGTCGGCGCCATCACGTTCGACAAGGCCTATGCCGGCATCGACCGCGAGTACCTGCCGCTTCCCTTCATCCATTACGAGAACCGCTGGGTCTCGATCGCCGGCCCGCAAGTGGGCTTCAAGCTGCTCAGCCTCGACCTGGCGCCGTCGCAGTCCCTGAGCGTGGACCTGGTCGCCCGCTACGACGGCAGCGGCTACGACGACGACGACATCGGGGACACGCCGATCCTGGCCGGCATGCGCGAACGGAAAAGCGGCGCCTGGGCCGGTGCTAGAATCGAATGGAAGAGCCGGTGGGCCGACGTCCGTGCGGAAGCGCTGGGCGACGCCTCCGGCAACAGCAAGGGCAAGCGTTTCAATCTTGGCGTGGAGAGGACATGGCAACTCGGCGAGCGCATGACGATCACGCCGCGCGTGAGCGCGAGCTGGCAGGACGACAAATACGTCGACTATTACTACGGCGTGCGGGCCGACGAAGCGCGCGCCGGCCGCGCCGCCTACCGCGGCGAGTCGGGCGTGAATGCCGAAGTGGGCCTGCGCGGCGTATATGCGTTCGACCGGCGCCATTCCATCCTGGTCGACCTCGAAGTGTCGCGCCTGGCCGACGAGATCAAGGACAGCCCGCTGGTCGACCGTTCGACCGAGAACCGGGTGCTGGTCGGCTACCTGTACCGGTTCAGGTGAGCCGATGAGCCGCGTCCTCCTGATCGAAGACCACGAGCGCCTGGCCCAGCTGATCGCCAAGGGCCTGGCGGCGGCCGGCATCGCGGTCGACGTGGCCACGCGCATCGACGGCGCCTGGGCGTCCCTCCAGCAGATGTCCTACCAGGCCCTGATCCTCGACCGCGGACTGCCCGACGGCGACGGCCTGGCCCTGCTGGGCCGGATGCGCGCGGCCGGCCTGGGCGTCCCCTGCCTGGTGCTGACGGCGCGCGAAGCGCTGCACGACCGCGTGCAAGGCCTGGAGGCCGGCGCCGACGACTATCTCGCCAAGCCGTTCGCGATGGACGAGATGGTGGCGCGGGTGCGCGCGCTGCTGCGCCGTCCGGTGGAGTTCCGGCCCCTGGCGCACGCCCATGGCGACCTGGCGCTGCAGCCCGAAGGCGACTTGCTGTGCTGCGGCGAAGAGCGTATCACGCTGGCCCCGGCCGAGATGCAGATCATGCTGCTCCTGCTGCGCAAGCACGAGACCACGGTGCGCCGCGGCGCGCTGGAAGCGGCGGCCTGGGGCCTGAACGTCGCCGTCACCCCGAATGCGCTCGACGTCGCCCTGCACCGCCTGCGCCGCAAGCTGGC
>DDKG01000012.1 GCA_002339265.1 Massilia sp. UBA2604
GTTTTCCCTAAAGCACGAGCAAGACGAGCGCTTCCTTGAACCCGCATGGCCACAGATAAAGAACTCAACGACTTCCTTGAGAATGTCGAACGGCGTGCGTTCAAGCAGGCGGTGTATGCGGTGCGCAAGGACGAGTCGGCGCTGGACATCGTCCAGGACGCCATGATCAAGCTGGCCGAGAAATACGGCGACAAGCCGGCCGCCGAATTGCCGATGCTGTTCCAGCGCATCCTGCAGACGACCATCCTCGATTACTTCCGCCGCGAAAAGGTGCGCAACACCTGGGTCAGCCTGTTTTCGGGCTTCAGCCGCCGGGAGGGAGATGACGATGACGACTTTGATATACTTGCCTCGTACGAGGCCGAAGATGGATCGGCTGCAGAGTCGAGTGCGGACCAGATTGAGCGTGAACAAACTTTGCGTTTGATCGAAGAAGAAGTACAAAAGCTCCCAACGCGTCAACGGGAAGCCTTCCTCATGCGTTACTGGCAGGATATGGACGTGGCCGAAACGGCCGAAGCAATGGGATGCTCTGAGGGTAGCGTCAAGACACATTGCTCCCGTGCCACCCACGCCCTCGCCGCAGCGCTCAAGGCCAAGGGAATCACATTATGAATACCGACGACATCAACCTGGCGTATAAAATCCGCCACGCACTGAACGAACAGCTCGATACCCTGCCGGCATCGACGACCGACCGGCTGGCGGCCGCGCGCGCGGCTGCGCTCGCGCGCAAGAAGGCGGACGCGCCGGTCGAGTATTTCAAGCCCGCCCCGTCCGGCTGGCGCCAGATGCTGGCCGGCTTCGGCAATATGGTGTCGGGTCCGGCCATGTCGCGCCTGGCCATCGCCGTGCCGGTGCTGGCGCTGGTGATCGGCATGGGCGGCGTCTACCAGCACGAACAGCAACAGCAGATCGCCGAGCTGGCCGATATCGACGCGGCCGTGTTGTCCGATGAATTGCCGCTCAACGCGTACCTCGACCCGGGCTTCAGCGCTTACCTGGAGTCGCAGCAGCGGCGGCAATGACGAAGAACGACGCTTCACAGTCTCGCGCATCGAAGCCCGGCGCCTCGAAATCACGGTTCCCCGTCCTGAAAACGGTGGCCGGGGTGCTGGTGGCGGGTGTCATCGCCTGGGTCATCGTCGACCGTTTCGATACCCCGTCCGTCCTGCCGTCGGTGGCCGATGCCGTCGATGGCGAACGCGTGCTTCCCAAGATATTCGATAAACCCCTGTGGAATGACCTGAGCAGCGCCCAGCAAGTGGCGCTGGCGCCGCTGGAACCCGAGTGGAACCAGATGGAAGGAGCGCGCAAGCGTAAGTGGATCGAGATGTCGGCCCGCTTCGCCTCGATGCCCGCGTCCGAGCAGCAGCGCGTGCACGAACGCATGCGCCAGTGGATGAAGCTCACCCCCGAGCAGCGCGAACTCGCGCGCGAGAACTACAGCCGCACCAGCCGCCTGGCCCAGGGCGGCGACAAGGCGGCCGACTGGGAAAACTACAAGCAGCTGTCGGCGGACCAGAAGCGCAAGCTGGCCAACAGCCCGGCGGCGACGCGCCACAAGAGCATCCCGGTGGCGCTGCCCGAAGCGCCGATGCTGGTCACGCCGACGCCCTGTCCACCGAACACCACCCGCCGCGGCGCCGAATGCATCCTGATCGGCACCGACACTGTGGTGCCGACCGAAACCGCCGGCGTGCCGCCGGCGGCGCCAGCCGGCGCCACCGCTCCAACCTCGTCTGTCCCTGCGACGCCGGGGCCGGCGGCCACCGCCCCTGATGCCGGCGCGATCGCCGCACCTGGCGGCCAGCAGGCACCCGCGCAGGCCGCCAATGCAAGCAACTGAGCCGGTCGCAAGCACCACGGCCTCCGCCCCCCCGGCGCCCGCCCCGGCCCTCCCGACCCCGACCATCAAGCGCCGCGTGACGGTGATGGTCTATGAATTCTTCCTGCTGTTCGCCGTCGAGATGCTGGCGGTGCTGGTCTACATCCTCCTCACGGGCAACCGCCAGGAGCCGCTGTTCCAGCACGGGCTGAAGCTCTGGCTGTTCCTGGTGACGGGCCTGTACTTCACCTGGTGCTGGCGCGACAGCGGCCACACGCTGGCCATGAAGACCTGGCGCATCAAGGTGGTCCAGGCGGGACATGTGCGTTTGCCATGGCGCACGGCGATCGTGCGCTACCTGCTGGCCTGGGCCTGGTTCGCGCCGGCGCTGGTCATCTGCGCGATCTTCGGGCTGCACGCCAAGGACGAGATCACCATTGCGCTGGCGATCGGCATTGTTGCCTGGGCGCTCACCGCCGTCCTCGACAAGGATCGCCAATTCCTGCACGACCGCCTGGCCGGCACCCGCCTGGTGCATCTGCCGAAGCTGAAGCGCTAGGTCACTCTCGGGCTTGCCGCGCGGAATACGAACGCGGCGACATGAAGATTCGCGGAATAATCGGCCTTTTCACTGTGAATGAAAGGTCAACGATGAAGCGATCGAATCTTCGTGTAGTCATCATGGGCGCCTCGAGCGGCATCGGCGCCGCGACCGCCATCGCCTTTGCGCGCGAGGGTGCCGACCTGGTGCTCGGCGCGCGCGGCAAGGAAGGACTCGATGATGTCGCCCGCCGCTGCTTTGCGGCCGGCGGCCGGGCCGAAACGGTGGTGGTCGATGCGACCGACGCCGAGGCGGTGGAAGCCTTCGCGCGCGAAGCGCGCGGCATCCTGGGACAGATCGACCTGTGGTTCAGCAATGTCGGCAGCGGCGTGGTCGGCAAGTACCACGACGTGCCCATGGCCGACCATCGCCAGGTGATCGAAACCAATCTGCTCACCCACATGAACGACGCGCACGCGGTGCTGCCGATCTTCCTGGAACAGGATCACGGCACCTGGGTCAATATGATCTCGGCCGGCGGCTATGTCGCCTCGCCCTATGCGGCAGCCTACACCGCCAGCAAATACGGCCTGCGCGGCTTTTCCGAAGCGCTGCGCGCGGAACTGGGCAAGCGGCGCCGTATCCACGTCTGCGACGTCTATCCCTCGTTCGTCAACTCGCCGGGGTTCAGCCATGCCGCCAACTATACTGGCGCCAAGCTGTCCTATCCGCCCGGCGCGCTGGCTCCGGAACGCGTGGCCGACGCCGTGGTGGCCCTCGCCGACCGGCCACGCCCGGTGACGGTGCTCGGTGCGCCCGCGGTCACGAAAAAGCTCGCCGCGCTCGCCCCGGACCTGATCGCATCCGGCATGAACCGCTTCCTCGACACCTGGGCCAAACGCGCCGATCCGGCTGAGGACACCGTCGGGGCGCTGTACGACGCGCCGCGCGGCGCCAGTGGGGTGCACAGCCGCGACTATCCGCGCTCGCGCGAACAGCCGCGTGGCAATGGCAATCAGGCGCTGCTGGCCGGCGCGGCGGTGGTGGCCGCCGCGGTCGGCCTGGGCCTCTTGCGCAAGCGTGCGGATCAGTAAGTCAGGTTGATCTGCATGACGGCGGTGGTGCCGCTGACTTCGTTACCGACGATCAGCAGCGGCTTGCCGTTCGGCGACCTGTTGGCGGGGATCAGGGTCAGGCCTTCCGGACCCAGGTCGCCCTTGTCGCCGTCGCGGGTGTTCAGGTAAGTGACGAAGGCCGCCTGGGCCGGTTTGCTCACGTCATACACCATCACGCCGCCGACGCGCTCCAGGCCGATGAAGGCATAGTGCTTGTTGCCGAACTTGCCGACCACGGCGCCTTCCGGCTCCGG
>DDKG01000065.1 GCA_002339265.1 Massilia sp. UBA2604
GCCGGGCAGGATGCCGATGCCGGCGAACAGCAGCACCAGTCTGGCCATCAGGCGCGAGCCGAACTTGCCGGCCTTGTAGCGCGAATACAGGCGGCCGAGGGCGACCGCGACGAAGATCAGCAGCAGGAAGGCGACCGCGCCGTTCAGGCCGATCAGCCAGCCGTAGTAGCGGCCGAGGAATTCGGAATTGGCCGAGGCCGACGCCAGCAGGAACAGCAGGATCGACACCAGCGCCCCGCCGACGACGAGGACGTAGCGCAGGATCTGGTTGACCGGCCTACTCTGCACGGTAAGTGAAGGTCTTCCGGCTGGACGTCAGGCGCCAGTCGGAATCGTTGAAGGCGTTGACCTGCAGCGGCTTCTGCAGGTATTCGCGGTCCATGTACATGCGCAGCGAGACTTCATAGACCTCGCCCGGCTTGAGCTTGCCCTTGGGCGCGATCAGCCAGCGGGTCGGCCGCCGGACCATGAACATCGCATCCTCGAAGGTCTGGAAGCGCTCCTGGAAGGAGCCGACCACGGTCACGTAATACTGGCGCGTCAGCACGTCGTACGAGATGCGAATGGTGCGCTTGCTCGATACCGCGCGCTCGTCGCGCCAATACCAGCGCGGCCGCACCAGCTCGATCTCGGTGGTGAAGTGCAGCTGCACACCGTGCTGGAGCGCATCGCGCAGGCCGCTATTGAGCTCGAAATCGTAGACCGTGTTGAGGCGGTAGCCGTCGTCGCTGGCTTCGATCGCGGCGCGGCTGATCTCGATGCCGTCGGCCGCCCGCGCCGGTACGCACGCGGCAACGCACGCGAACGCCAGCAGCAGCTGGCAGGCGAGGAGGCGTAAGAAACGTAACGTCACGGATGAGCCGGGGCCTTAAAAATGCGCGTAGTGTAAAAGAACTTACGCCGCTTTCTTCTGGAACAGGGCGTAGAACAAACCGTCATGATCCTGTCCGGCGCCGCCGAGCGGCAGGAGTTGGCCCGGCGCATCGAGGCGGACTGCGTCGTGGCGAGCCGCAAAAGCGGCTGCCTGCGCCTCCGATTCCTGGGGCCAGAGCGAACATGTCACGAACAGCAATTTACCATCGGGCAGCAACATCTGCCAAAGATTGTCGAGTATTTTGGAAGAAAGTGTTGCAAGTTGGGATGTATCCGACTTGCGGCGCAGCCAGCGGATATCCGGGTGGCGGCGCACGATGCCCGAGGCGGTGCACGGCACGTCGGCCAGGATACGATCGTATTGACGGCCGTCCCACCAGTCGCGGCTGCCGGCATCGGCGGCCAGCAGGGTCGCGTCCAGGCCCAGGCGGCCCAGGTTGTCGCCCACGCGCGCCAGGCGCGCCGGGTCGGCGTCGACCGAGGTCAGCTGCACGTTCGCCGTCTCGAGGATGTGGCCGCTCTTGCCGCCGGGGGCGGCGCAGGCGTCCAGCACGCGCATGCCGTCCTGCAAATCGAGCAGCGGCGCAGCCAGCTGGGCGCCGGCGTCCTGCACCGACACCACGCCGTCGGCAAAGCCCGGGATCTGGGCCACGTTGATGGCCTGGGCCAGGCGCACCGCATCCGGCCCGACCTGCTCGGCCTGCAGGCCGGCGTCGTTCAGCGTATTCAAGTAAGCGCTGACGTCAAGCTTGCGGCGGTTGACGCGCAGGGTCAGCGGCGGATGGACGTTGCCGGCTTCGAGCACGGCTTCCCACTCGCGCGGATAGGCCGCGCGCATGGTGTCGATCCACCACTGCGGATAATTGAAGCGCGCCAGCGGCTCGCGCAGGGCTTGCGTGACCAGTTCCTCGCGCTCGCGCAGGAAGCGCCGCAGCACGGCGTTGACCATGGCCTTGGCATGGGCGAAATCGGGATGGGCCGCGGCCGCGCTGACGGCCTGGTCGACCACGGTGAAGGCTTCGTAGGGGGCGGCCTGGCCTTCGGGCGGGTCGAGCAGGCTCAGCGCCGCGCACAATAAACCGCCCAGCATCGGCGGCTCGGGCGCCTTGCTCGTCATCAGGCCCAGCAAGGTCTCGCTGCGGCCCAGCTGGCGCATGGTGCGGTAGGCGATGTCCTGAATCGCGCCGCGCGCCTGCGGCGTGGCGTCGTAGGCGGAGAACACGGCGGCCAGTGCCTGCGGCAGCGCGCTGCCGCCGCGCACGCGCGCCACCGCGCTGGCGGCGCCCAGCAGCGCCAGGGCCAGCGAGTCGGACTTGAGGTCGGGACGGAAGTCGCGCTGCGGGGCCACTTTGACCTCATGACTCTGGCGCAGGCGCGGGGTTTCCTCGCGCTGTGCAAGCGCCTCGCGCGGCTGCTGGCCGGGAAAATCGCCGCCCTGGACCCGCGGCGGCTTGCCGACCGGGCGGCGGTCGGGATCGGCCGGCCGGGGCTGGCCGGATGCGCTCGGGCCGGGCTTGCCATGACCGCCCTGCCCCCGCGCCGGGCCAGCCTGGCCCGGATTGCGACCAACCGCGGCAGTGCCGCGCCGGTCGGCGGCGGGCCTGGCCTTGGGTTTCAGGGTGAGCGTTGGACGCTTGTCAGTCATGGCGAATAAAATGTTGCGAAAATGGGCTCCCATTGTAACGGTTATGCCTTTGGCGACGCTTAATATGGTTGTTGAACCGCCAATCGCGAACGCCGTGGCCAGCCAAAGCGTGGCATCAAACTAGTATAATGTTCACTGTTTGCCTGCTCATCTTCCCGATAACAGGCGCCGTCCCAGTACCCAATTTTTCGACCATTCCCATGCTCGCCCAACAAAAACAACAAATCGTTGCCCTGTTCCAGGCAGCCATCGCCCCGATCGTCGCCGGCACCGACCTTGTCCCCAATGTGGTGCTGGAGCGTCCGCGCGATCCTTCGCACGGCGACATCGCCTGCAATATCGCCATGCAGCTGGCCAAGCCGCTCAAGACCAATCCGCGCGAACTGGCCACCCGCCTGGTCGCCGCGCTGCAGGCCGAGCCGGGCGCGCAGGGCTTGATCGAATCGGCGGAAATCGCCGGCCCCGGCTTCATCAACCTGCGCGTGGCGGCCGCCGCCAAGCAGTCGGTGGTGCGGAGCGTGCTCGAGCAGGGTGAAGCCTTCGGCCGCGCGGCAAGCGCCAGCGGCCACCACGCGATCATCGAATTCGTCTCGGCCAACCCGACCGGCCCGCTGCACGTCGGCCACGGCCGCCAGGCCGCGCTGGGCGATGCGCTGTCGTCGCTGTTCGAATCGCAGGGCATCGAAGTCACCCGCGAGTTCTACTACAACGACGCCGGCGTCCAGATCGCCACCCTGGCCACCTCGGTGCAGGCGCGCGCACGCGGCTTCAAGCCGGGCGACGCCGAATGGCCCGAGTCGGCCTATAACGGCGACTACATCGCCGACATCGCGGCCGACTTCCTGGCCAGGAAGACCGTGTCGGCCAGCGACGGCGAACCGGCCACCGCCAGCGGCATTGTCGACGACATCGAATCGATCCGCCGCTTCGCGGTCACCTATCTGCGCAACGAGCAGGATCAGGATCTTCAGGCGTTTGGCGTCAAGTTCGACAATTATTATCTCGAATCGTCGCTGTACGCCGACGGCAAGGTCGAGACCGCGGTGCAGGCCCTGGTGGATGCAGGTAAAACGTATGAGGACGGCGGCGCCCTGTGGCTCAAGACCACCGACTACGGCGACGACAAGGACCGCGTGATGCGCAAGTCCGACGGCACCTATACCTATTTCGTGCCCGACGTCGCCTATCACATCCAGAAATTCCGCCGCGGCTTCGACCAGGCGATCAATATCCAGGGCAGCGACCACCACGGCACCATCGCGCGCGTGCGCGCCGGCCTGCAGGCGGTGAACATCGGCATCCCGCAGGGCTATCCCGACTACGTGCTGCACAAGATGGTCACCGTGATGAAGAACGGCGAAGAGGTCAAGATCTCCAAGCGCGCCGGCTCCTACGTCACCGTGCGCGACCTGATCGA
>DDKG01000147.1:0-606 GCA_002339265.1 Massilia sp. UBA2604
AAAAGCCGCCCGGCGCAAACCGGGCGGCTTTTTTACATCCACACCACCGATGAATTACTGGTTGTGCACGAAGGTCTTGAGCTTGTCCGAACGCGACGGCTGGCGCAGCTTGCTCATCGCCTTGGCTTCGATCTGGCGGATACGCTCGCGGGTCACGTCGAACTGCTTGCCCACTTCTTCCAGCGTGTGGTCGTTCGACATCTCGACGCCGTAGCGCATGCGCAGCACCTTCGCTTCGCGCGGGGTCAGCGAGTCCAGCACTTCCTTGATCACGTTGCGCATCGAGGCGTGCAGCGCGGCGTCCAGCGGGGCCAGGGTCGCGTTGTCCTCGATGAAGTCGCCCAGCTGCGAATCGCCGTCCTCGCCCATCGGGGTTTCCATCGAAATCGGTTCCTTCGCGATCTTCATGATCTCGCGAACCTTATTCTCCGGCATTTCCATCTTGGCGGCCAGGGTCGGCAGGTCCGGCTCGCTGCCGGTTTCCTGCATGATCTGGCGCGAGATGCGGTTCATCTTGTTGATCGTCTCGATCATGTGCACCGGCACGCGGATCGTGCGCGCCATGTCGGCGATCGAGCGCGTGATCGCCTGGCGGATCCACCAGGT
>DDKG01000147.1:832-29449 GCA_002339265.1 Massilia sp. UBA2604
TCCTGGATCAGGTCCAGGAATTGCAGGCCGCGGTTGATGTACTTCTTCGCGATCGAGATCACCAGGCGCAGGTTGGCCACCGTCATTTCGCGCTTGGCCTGGCGTGCGCGCTTCTCGCCGGCCGCCATCTGCTTGTTAATCTTGCGCAGGTCGGCCAGCGGCAGCGCCACGCGCGCTTGCAGGTCGATCATGCGCTGCTGCAGTTCTTTAATGGCCGGCAGATTGCGGCTCAGCACCGCGCTGTACGGATAGGCGCAGTCGACTTCACGGTCGCCCCATTGCAGGTCGGTCTCGTTGCCCGGGAAGACCTTGATAAAGTGGGCGCGCGGCATGCCGCAGCGGTTTACGCAGATGTCCAGCACGGCGCGCTCGATCGAGCGCACTTCGTCCATCTGGCCGCGCAGGGTGTCGCACAGCTTTTCGACGACCTTGGCGGTGAAACGGATGCCCAGCAGCTCGTACGAGATCACGGCCTGCGCTTCTTCGTAGGCCGCCGAACCGTAGCCGTCGTTCTTGAAGGCGTGGCCCATCAGGTCGAACTGCTGCTCGATCAGCGCGAACTTCTCCAGCGCGCCCTTGCGCAGCTGGGCCAGTTGCTCGGCCGAGTAGCCGGCCGCGGCGCCGCCGGCGCTGCCGCCGTCGCCCTCTTCTTCCTCGTCCTCGACCTCTTCTTCTTCCTCGTCATCCTCTTCCGCGGCAGCGGCCGCGTGAGCCACCGAAGCGGCTGGCGCCGGGGTGTCTTCCAGGTCGACGAAGCCATCCACCACGTCGTCGATCTTCAGCTCGTCGCTGGCGATCTTGTGCGACAGCGCGATGATTTCCGAAATCGTGGTCGGGCACGCCGAGATGGCCTGCACCATGTCCTTCAGGCCCTGCTCGATGCGCTTGGCGATCTCGATCTCGCCTTCGCGCGTAAGCAGCGACACCGCGCCCATTTCACGCATGTACATGCGGACCGGGTCGGTGGTGCGGCCGAAGTCGGAGTCGACGGTCGACAGCGCGGTCGCGGCGGCGGCTTCGACTTCGTCTTCGCTGGTCGGGGTCACGGCTTGGTCCGACAGCAGCATCATTTCGGCTTCGGGGGCGCGCTCGTAGACGGCGATGCCCATGTCGTTGAAGGTCGCGATGATGCCTTCGATCGCTTCAGGATCGATGATGTTTTCCGGCAGGTGGTCGTTGATCTCGGCATGGGTCAGGTAGCCGCGCTCCTTGCCCATATTGATCAGGTTCTTCAGCTGCTGGCGGCGCTTTTCGAGTTCGGCTTCCGAGAAACCGGCTTCGTTCAGCATGCCGAGGCCCTTCGCCTTGCGCTCGCGCGCCTTCGAGGCGGCCTTCATTTCGGCGCGCTCGACGGCGTTCAGCGCCGCGACTTCGTCGTTCTCCGGCACGAATTCGCTCGGCTTGCGGCCGCGGCGGCCCGGGACCTTCACCTGCGGCAGCAGATAGCCCGAGGTGTCGATCGCGGCCAGCGCGGCGGCGTCGGTGGTCTTGCTGACGGCGCCGACGGCGGACACGGGGGCGCTGGCCACCGCTTCGACGCGGCGCACGGCGCGGGCGCGCACGACTTTCGGCGCTTCCTCGGCAGCGGCCTGGGCCACCGGCGCCGCAACTGGAGCAGCAACCGGCGCTTCCGGCTCGGCCGCCTTCAGGGCGGCCAGCTTGCCGCGCTTGCGCACGATGACCGGCGCCACGGCCGGCTTGGCCTGCGCCTGCATGTATTCGGCGGCCAGGTCGATGCCGGTATCGACGTCGGCAGCAGCTTCGTCGACCGCCGGAGCGGCGGCTTCGGCCACCACTTCTTCGACCGCGGCGGCGATCGGGACCGCAGCAGCAGGCGCAGGAGGAGTAACGTCGGCCACGACTGGCGCTGCGACCGGCTCGTCCGCCACCGGACCGCCGGCGGCCAGGATGGCGTCGGCCTGCGCCTTCAGCGTGGCCAGGCGCGAACGGGTCTTGACCACCGTCACCTTGGCCGCCGCTTCCGTTTCGAGGAAGTAGGAGGTCGCGGTTTTCGGCACTGCCAGCGGCGCCGAAGCCTTGGCCGGCGCTTTTTTCGCTGTCAGTGTCAATGTCTTGGCGGTGTTTTTCATACTTAAAACTCTCCAGTCGAGGCGAGTTGCGCGCCTGCGAAGTCAATAATCCAGCGGGACCCGCGTACGGATCCTGGGAAAGGGGGAACGGAAGTGGCCCTACCTAGGGGCGGACATGCCAGGTTTCAAGCACGACTTACCGGGTTTTGTGCGCGCCAACTCGATTCTGGGCTGCGGACAGATAGGCGATGGTCGATGTTCAAAATCGTGCTGTGCATGTCGGAACGAAAAAAAGCCCGCTAACACGGGCTTGCATCTATTTTTCTAGAAGAATAGGGGAAGGGGTTATTATGCCCCAATGCAAGTTTTGGTGATAATTGATATATCCGATAAGGGATATACACAATTCACATAGCGCCACCCTGACATGCCGTCCGTGCAAGCTGGTGGGCGTGTCTGCGCCGGCGCAAGCCGGACTCAAGGCAAGAGGCGGATGATACACGATTTCATGCGCCGGCGCTTCCCCCTGCTATAAGTTTCCCAACATTTATAATGAGAACTAGTACAATGCGCGCCCGAGCGCCGTGCTATCCTTCGCAATCTTGTTCTTACCATGAAGTCAATGAATACCAATACCCCTGCAGAGTCCGTCGACACGAACGCCAATCCGGCCACCACTCCGGAGGCGCAGCAGCCGCAAGCGCCAGCTACCGCAGCGCCGGCCGCCGCGCCGGCGCAGGGCCTGTCGGCGCGCGCGCTGCTCAAGCAACTCCAGCAGGAGTATCCAGCCTTCCGCGACTGCCTGCCGCTGTCGATCGGCATCGACAAGCAGCTGCTGGCCCGCATGCCAGGCCTGGACAAGAAGGTGATGCGCGCCGCCCTGGGCATCCATACCGGTTCGATGCGCTACCTGCGTGCGATGGAAAAGGCGAAAGTGCGCCACGACCTGGACGGCACCGCGGGCGCCGAAGTGCCCGAAGCGCACCGCCTGCACGCCAAGGAACAGCTGCAGCAGCGCTTCAAGAAGGAAGCCGAGCGCAAGAAGGCCGAGCGCGAAGCCGCGCAAGAAGAAGAAAACAACCGCAAGCGCCAGGAAAAACTGCAGGCGCTCGCGTCCAAGTTCTCCAAGAATTGAGCGCAGAGCCCGAGATCAGCGAGGACGACCTGCAGCCAGACCTGCCTGCGTACGTCGGGATCGACCTGGCCCAGGTGCGCCTGGTGCGCAGCGAGCAGGACGCGCGCGAGGCGCTGGCCGACCTGCTGGGCAGCGATGCGATCGGCTTCGACACCGAATCCAAGCCGACCTTCGCCAAGGGAGAAGTGTCGACCGGGCCGCACCTGGTGCAGCTCGCGACCCTGGAGACGGCCTGGCTGTTCCAGACCGCGACCCCGGCCGGCAATGCGCTGGCCATCACGGTCTTGAAACCCGTGCTCGAGGACGAGCGCGTGCTGAAGGTCGGCTTCGGCCTGGGCGACGACGTGAAGCGCTTGAAATCCAAGTTCGGCATCGGGCTGCGCAATGTGCTCGACCTGTCGACGGCCCTGCGCCGGCGCGGTGAACGCAATCCGCTCGGCGCGAGGAGCGCCGTCGAGCGCTTCTTCGGCCAGCGCCTGCAAAAGTCCAAGCGCATCACCACCACCAACTGGGCCCTTCCCCGCCTGTCGGACAAGCAGCTGCAGTATGCGGCCGACGATGCGCATGCGGCGCTGAAGATCTACCGGCACTGGAAGGCAAACCCGCCAGCCTGACCCGCGCCGGGTAGACGTAGGGTGGACGGCTTGCCGTCCACGCGTTCAACCAGCACTCGCCTGTTCCCAAAGAAAGAACGAAACCTCAGCAATTCGCGTTATCATTCCCACCATCTTCGATGCCGGTGGGAGCACATGAGATCACGAAGCCTTCGCCTCTTTCTTGCCTCCCTGTTCGGCGCACTGGCCTGCACGGCCACGGCAGCGCCGCAAACCGTCCCCGACACCCTCGACCAGCGCCTGCTCGCCTGCGCCACCTGCCATGCGCGGGTCGATGCGCGCGGCAATCCGGTCAACGACAGCTTTTATCCGCGCCTCGGCGGCAAGCCGGCCGGTTACCTGTATCACCAGCTGCTGAACTTCCGCGACGGCCGGCGCCAGTATCCCTTGATGACCTACCTGGTCGACCACCTGCCCGACGCCTACCTGCGCGAGATCGCGCAGCACTTCGCGGCCCTGCCGCCGACCGTGCTGCCGCCCCAGGCTTCCGGTTTGTCGGCCGCCGCGCTCGAACGCGGGCGCCGGCTCGTGGTCGACGGTGACGCCGCGCGCAAGATCCCGGCCTGCGTCGCCTGCCATGGCGCGCGCCTGACCGGCGTGCAGCCGAACATCCCGGGCCTGCTCGGTCTGCCGCGCGACTACGTCAACGCGCAATTCGGCGCCTGGCGCAACAAGGTGCGGCGCGCGCATGCGCCGGACTGTATGGCCGACATCACCGCGCGCCTGTCGCTCGACGACGTGGCCGCCGTCTCGGGCTGGCTGGCGGCCCAGCCGATGCCGATTGACGCGCGCCCGGCCGAATCCATCGCACGCCCGCTGCCGCTGGCCTGCGGCAGCGATCCGGAGGCGCGATGAAGACGCTGCGCATCGCCCTCGTCGTCATCATCCTTGTCATCGTAGCCGCGGCGGCGCTGGCCTGGCCGCGCGCCGAGCATATCCCATCGAGCTCGCCGCAGGCCTACGCGCCGTCCGCCGCCAATATCGAACGCGGCGCTTATCTAGCGCGCGCCGGCGACTGCATCGCCTGCCATACGGCGCGCGGCGGCGTGGCGTATGCCGGTGGCCGCGCGCTCGATACGCCGTTCGGCCGCTTCTATGGCCCGAATCTCACGCCGGATACTGAAACCGGCATCGGATCCTGGAGCGCCGACGACTTCTGGAACGCCCTGCACAACGGCATCGCAAAGGATGGCCGCCTGCTCTACCCGGCCTTCCCCTACACGAATTACACAAAGGTCACGCGCGCCGATTCGGACGCCCTGTTCGCCTACTTCCGCAGCCTGGCGCCGCAGCGCCAGCCGAACCGGCCGCACGAGCTGGGCTTCCCCTATGACAGCCAGGCCTTGCTGGCCGGCTGGCGCCTGCTGTACTTCCGCCCCGGCGTGCACGAAGCGCAGCCGGCGCGGGGCGCGCAGTGGAATCGCGGCGCCTATCTGGTCGAGGGCCTGGGACATTGCAGCGCCTGTCACAGCACGCGAAATCAGTTTGGCGCGAACAAGGAGGGACTCGATGGCGGCCTGATTCCCACGCTGGGCTGGTATGCGCCGTCGCTCACGTCCGGCGCCGAAGCCGGCCTGGGTGACTGGGACAAGGAACACATCGTGGCGCTGCTCGGCACCGGCATCTCGCCGCGCGGCTCGGCCACCGGGCCGATGGCCGAAGTGGTGGCGCGCAGCCTGCAGCATCTGACGCAAGACGACCTGGGCGCGATGGCGAGTTATCTGCAGTCCCTGCCGGCGACACCCGCGCCGCGGCCGGATCGCGCGCCGCCGGCGGGCGAGCAGGTGCTGGCCGAAGGCCGCCGCATCTACGAAGCCCAGTGCGCGCAATGCCATGGCGACGATGGTCGCGGCAAGCTGCCCGCCTATCCGCCGCTGGCCGGCAACCGCGCCGTGACGTTGACGCCGGCCGTGAATGCGATCCGCATGACGGTCAACGGCGGCTTCCCGCCGGGGACGAAGGGCAATCCCCGCCCTTACGGCATGCCGCCGTTCGGCCATGAGCTGGACGATGCGCAGGTGGCGGCGGTGCTGAGCTGGATTCGAGCCAGCTGGGGCAATGCGGCGCCGCCTGTCAGCGCGGTCGAGGTCAATCGCTATCGGGCGATCACGTCGGACTAGGCAGCGTCGCCTCCTTCAAGCGAAACGCTGTCTTCGGAAGGCTGTGCTAAGGTCGTAGACACAGCCTACCGAAAGGACAATGGATGAACCGTTTCAACGAAAAGACCGTGCTTGTCACTGGCGCGGCTTCCGGCATCGGCCTGTCGGCTGCCCGTCGCTTCCTCGATGAAGGCGCGCGCGTCGTGATGCTCGATATCGACGGCGACAAGCTGAAAAAAGCCGCTGCCGGTCTTCCCCAGGACCGCGTCCTCGTGCAGGTCGGCGACACCGCCGACAAGGAAACTGCGACGGACGCCGTCAAGGCGGCAGTCGACCGCTTCGGCGGATTGCACATCCTGGTCAACAACGCCGGCATGGCGACCGAGGGCGACATCACGCAGACGAGCGAAGAAGATTTCGAGCGCGTCATGGCGGTCAACGTCGGCGGCTACTATCACATGGCCAAGGCGGCAATGCCCGAGCTGATCAAAGTGCGCGGCTCGATCGTCATGACCTCGTCCGTGTCCGGGCTCGGAGGCGACTGGAATATGTTTGCCTATAACACGTCGAAAGGCGCTGTCAGCAATATGGTGCGCGCGATGGCAATGGATATGGCAAAGCATGGCGTGCGTGTGAACGCCGTCAATCCAAGCTTCACGAAAACCGGGATGACCGAGGATATGGTGAACGATCCTGAACTGGTCGCCAAGTTCAAGGAACGCATGCCGCTCGGGGCGCCGGAAGATCCGGATGGCGTGGCAGCCGCGATGGCGTTCCTGGCGAGCGAGGATGCGCGCCTGATCACGGGCGTCAACCTGCCGGTGGATGCGGGGCTGATGGCTTCCAATGGACAGCCGCCACAGTAAGGACTGTTCCGCTGCGGCTGGCCCGGCGCCTCATGCGCTGAGCCGCATCGAGCTGGCCAGCGCGCATCCGCGCCCCTGCGCCTTCGCCTTGTACAGGGCGGCATCGGCGCGCTTGAGCATGATGTCGATGGTGTCGCCATCATGCATGCGCATGTCGATGCCGGCACTGTACGACAGCGCGAATCCCAGCTCCCGCGGCGAATGCTGCGCCAACCACCCGCGCAGGCGTTCATCGAACGCCATCACCGACGCCAGGTCGGCGCCATTGAGCAGCACGCAGAACTCTTCGCCGCCGTAACGGCAGAACACGTCGCCCGCGCGGCTGACGGCGCGCAAGCCGGTGACGAACAGTTGCAGCGCATGGTCGCCGGCGGCATGGCCGTGGGTATCGTTGATTTGCTTGAAATGGTCGAGATCGACCATCAGCAGACCCACTGGCTGCCTGTTGCGCACGCTCCTGGCCAGGTCGATGGCGGACTGCTGTAGCCAGGCGCGGCGGTTCAAGGCGCCCGTCAGCCCGTCCAGCGTGGCCAGGCGCTCCAGTTCGCGCGCCGCTTCGTCGCGGTGCGCCAGCAGGATGGCCACCACCGACAGCACCATCATCGCGTTCGACGACAGGGCGAATACCTGGTTGACCAGATAGGGTCCGAAAAAATTCGGGAACTCGGCGGTGAAGAACCCACCCAGAACGGCGCGGCAGGCCAGTACCAGCATCTGGATCGACAGGCAGATGACCAGCAGCCAGCGCCAGCGCCCCACCGGCAGCTGCGGCCGGCGACACAAGGTCAGCACCACGGTCGCGATCTGCAAGGCCAGCAGGCCGTTGGCCCAGGCTACCCGGAACGGGTAGTCGGCGTAGCCGATGCCGTAGCCGGCAGTCATCAATGCCGCGATGGCGGCAGGCACGCGCACGGATGGCTTCTGGCCGCACCACAGCTGGAAAGCGATGGCATTGAACACCATGCCGCTCGACACGCACCCCATCGCGAGCGTCGACAGCAGGTGATCGGTCCAGCCTCCTCTTTCGAAGGCACTCGACGACAGCAGGCAAATCCAGCCCGCCGTCTGCAGCACGATCCCGGCTTGCGCGCAGCGCGCGGCGCGGTTCACCCGCCCCATGAAATACGGGAGCGCCACGGCCATGATCGCCAGGTTGAGCGTCATGACAATGAACAGGGACGGTACGTCGATCTTCAGCACTGGCTACATTCTCGCTCTATGATCCGCGCGGACTGGAGCGCTGGCGGCCGCCTATCCTGGGCCGATCAAACCATATCCGCGAACGCCACCCGATCCGTCGTGGCATTGCGCGCATCCTCCACCCGCACCTTGTGCGACGCCAGCAGCCCCTCGAGCGACGCATTCATCGTATGGCACCCTGCATCGATGCCCTTGTTCATCTGCGCCCGAATACCACCCAGATCACCGTTTTCCAGCATCCGCACAACCGCTGGACTCGGCGTCAGGCACTCGGTCGCCAGATAGTAGCGATTACCCTCGACCGACGGCAACAGCGCCTGGCACAAGATGCCGCGCAAGGCATGCGCCAGGGCCTGCGCCTGCGCCTCCGAATTCCCCAGCAGGCGCAGCATCTTCTGTAACCCGAGCTCGGTCGAGCGCGCATGCAGCGTTGCCAATACGAGAGGCCCCGACTCCGCCAGCGCCAAGGCTTCCTGCGCCGTCTGCGCATCGCGAATCTCGCCGATCACGATGACATCCGGCCGCTCGCGCAGCGCATCCAGCGCCCCCAGGTAATAACTCTCGACGTCGCCATCCTCCCCCACCTCGCGCTGGGTGATGATGCACTTGCGCTGCGGGATCAGGGTCTCGACCGGATCTTCGATGGTGATGATGTGTCCCGAGCGCTGGCGGTTGATCTCGTCCAGGATCGAGGCGATGGTGGTCGACTTGCCCTGGCAGGTATCGCCGATGATCAGCACCAGCCCGCTGGTCAGGCGCGCGAACTCGCGTTCGTCGTCCCACAGGCCCAGGTCGGCCAATGCGATCGGCTCCTTCGGAAAACGCCGAATCACGCAACCGATGCGCTTGCCGCCCTGGAAGCGGAAGCAGTTGGCGCGGATGCGCGCCGTGTGCAGGTCGATCGAGCGGTCGAAGGCGCGCGAGGCGATGCGCTGCGGCCAGTTCGGCTCGATCACGTCGAAGAACTCTTCCAGCTCTTCCTTCGTGATCGGCGAATCGGTCACCGCCACCAGGCCCTTTGGCTGGCGCAGCATCAGCGGGCTGTTCTGGTGGATGATGATGTCCGAGAACACCAGCTTCGAATTGAGCAGGTGCAGGATTTGCTGCACCAGGGTCTCGAACACCGGATGGTCTTCGTTTTCGATGTACGAGAGGGTCGGGATCTGCGAGGACTGGTGGTATTCCATCTGGTGCCGGCGTAAAAACGATTTCCAGTCATTATAGAACTGGAATGTTGCACCAGAGTAAAAATATCGTCAGCGTGACATACTCGCAACAATACGGTCGCCAAACACCGTGATCGTCACCCCCAGCGCCACCACCAGCGCACCAGCCAGGCGTACCGGCGACACCTCCCGTTTCGCCATATTGATCAGGCCAAAATGATCGATCGCCATCGAACTGAGCAGTTGACCGGCGATCACCAGCACCACCAGGGTCAGCAGGCCGATGCGCGGCGCCAGGAACACGGTGCCGAGCACGAAGGCCGCGCCCATGAAGCCGCCCAGGAATTTCCAGGCCGGCTGCGACGGCAGCGCCGCCAGGGTCGCGCCCAGGCCGGACACGCCGCCCTTGGCCAATGCCATCACCAGCAATGCCACCGTGCCGCAGCTGAAGGACACCAGCGCCGCCATGATCGAATTGGCCCCGATCGAATGGGCCAGCTGGCTGTTCACCGCGGCTTGCGCCGACATCGCGATGCCGATACAGAATGCCGCCGCCAATAAAATCAGGTTCATCTCCAACTGCCTCAAGCCAAAAAACGCACGATTCTAGTGCATTCCCGGCCTGTGCGTCGGCGCCGCCGGTCGCGTGCGCACGCATTTCAGCCCTGATTAGCTGCATTTCGTCGCAAACGCCTCTCCCGGATACGCTCGCCTGGCTAGGATGGACGCAATTCAAACAATTCACGGGAGTCACTTCATGCAAGCCTTCAAACCTGCATTCGCCGTTCGCACCCTGCTGCTGGCCGCCACCCTCGCCTGCGTCGCCGCCCCGACGCCCGCGATGGCTTGGCCCTTCGGCGGCGAAAAAGTCGAAGGCAGCGGTAGCGTCACGCGCCAGGCGCGCCAGGTCGAGCAGTTTACCGGCATCGCGCTCGAACTGCCGGCCCAGTTGGAGCTGCGCATGGGCAATACCGAAGGCATCACGATCGAGACCGACGACAATCTGCAGCGTTACATCGAGACCGAGGTCGACGACGGCGTGCTGCGCATCCGCCCGACCAAGCGCAATATGAACCTGCGTGCGCGCACGATGAAGATCGTCGTCAACGCGCGCCAGATCGAGCGCCTGTCGCTGGGCGGCTCGGGCACCATCGATGCCGAGGCGCTGCGCGCGTCGAGCCTGCGCTTCAGCCTCGGCGGCTCGGGCAAGATCCGCATCGCGAGCCTGGAAGCCGATGAAGTCTCGGTCAGCGTCGGCGGCAGCGGCGACTTCCGCGCCAGCGGCGGCAAGGCGCGCGACGTGTCGGTCAAGATCGGAGGTTCGGGCAATGTTGACTTGGGCAAGGTCGCGGCAGACAGCGCCAGCGTCAGCGTGGCCGGTTCGGGCGACGTGACGCTGTGGGCGAGGAACGAATTGAGCATGTCGATCGCCGGTTCCGGCGACGTCAAGTACTATGGCGATCCGAAGCTGCGCAGCTCGGTCGCCGGTTCGGGCAAGTCGCGCCGCCTGGGCGACGCGCCGAACTGATCCAATAGTGGCGGCGCCTACAGGGCGCCGCGCAGCACTTCGCGCTCGACCTGCACCGTGTCGGTGCCGTCGGTCAGCCACACCTGGCCGTCCTGGATCGTGCATTGCAGCTGCATCGAGCGCTGCGCCATTTTTTCCAGCTGGGCGCTGATATCCGAAGGGAAGTTGATCACGCTGACGTTCTTGGCGCGCTCGATCTTGTTGGCCAGGCCCTTGAACCAGATGCTGCTGGTCGCGCTATAGCTGTACACCACCACTTTTTCGGCGCGGCCGGCCGCCTTCAGCAGGCGCTTCTCGTCCGGCTGGCCGACCTCGATCCACAGATCGATGGCGCCGGTCAGGTCCTTCAGCCACAGCGCCGGCTCTTCGACGTCGAACAAGTCCTTGCCATAGGCCAGCGCCGGATCGGCATGCAGGGCGAAGGCCAGCAGGCGGATCATCACGCGCTCGTCGGTCTCGGACGGATGCCGGGCGATGGTCAGGCTGTGTTCCTGGTAATAATTCCGGTCCATGTCGGCAATCGACAGGTCGGCCTTGTAGATGGTCGCTTTGAGAGCCATTGTTGCGTGCGCTTGTAGGTGCTGGAGGATGAAAACCCGCTATTGTCGCATGCGCGGCGACTGCCGGGTTCCCTGCCGGTATAGACTAGCCGTCTTACCGAACATGGAGATTGCGATGACCAATGCTTTTCCGCCGAACCAGCAGTTCCTGCTCGCCGCCCGCCCGGTCGGGCTGCCCAAGCGCGAAGACTGGCAGTTCCACGAACAGGCCGTGCCCGAACCGGGCGAAGGCGAGGTCGTGGTCAAGGTCCTGTACCTGTCGCTCGACCCGGCCATGCGCGGCTGGATGAACGAGGGTAAATCGTATATCCGGCCGGTGGCGATCGGCGAAGTCATGCGCGCCGGCGGCGTGGGCGTGGTGGTGGCGTCGCGCTCGTCGCGCCTCAAAGTGGGCGACCACGTGATGGGCGGCACCGGCGTGCAGCGCTACTGGTCCGGCCCGGCCGACGACAAGACCGCCAACCTGGCCAAGATCGATCCGCAAGTGGGTCCGCTGACGGCCTGGCTGAACCTGCTGGGCATGCCCGGCATGACGGCCTACTTCGGCCTGCGCGAAGTCGGCCAGGCCAAGGCCGGCGAGACGGTGGTGGTGTCGGGCGCGGCCGGCGCGGTCGGCATGACCGTGGGCCAGGTCGCCAAGCAGATGGGCTGCCGCGTGGTCGGCATCGCCGGCGGGGCCGAGAAATGCGCCTTCGTGGTCGACCGCCTCGGCTTCGACGCCTGCATCGACTACAAGGCCGGCCAGGTCGGCGTCGAGCTCAAGCAACACTGCCCGCAGGGCGTCGACGTCTATTTCGACAACGTCGGCGGCGAGATCCTCGACATCGTGCTCACCCGCATCAACATGAAGGCCCGCATCGTGATCTGCGGCGCGATTTCGCAATACAACGCGACCGAAGCGGTCAAGGGTCCGGCGAACTATCTGGCGTTGCTGGTCAACCGCGCGCGCATGGAAGGCATGATCGTGTTCGACTACGCGGCGCGCTATCCCGAAGCCGTGGCCCAGCTCGGCGAATGGCTCAAGGCGGGCGCGATCCAGAGCCATGAATACGTGGTCGATGGCTTCGAGGGGTTCCCGCAGGCGCTGCTGATGCTGTTCGAAGGCCGCAATCTCGGCAAACTGGTGCTGAAAGTGGCCGACGCCTAGAACTTTGCCGCCGGCTCCATGGTCGTACAGGTTCGGGCGCCCCGCCCTTCCACCATGGAGCCGGCCATGCTGTCCCTTTTCGAACAATTCTCCGCCAACCCGGCGCTGCAGGGCCAATTCAATCCGCAATTCGGTGCGCCACTGAACGTGCAGATGGCCGACCAGCTGGGTTCACAGGCGAGCCTGCTGGCGACGCTGTCGCAGCGCAGCCAGGAGCTGGTGGCGCGCCTGACCGACCTGAACCTGCAGATGGCGCGCCACGTCGTCGAGACCGCGCTCGACACCGGCCGCCAGCTCGCCGCCTGCACCGATCCCCTGCAACTGGCGCCCACCGCCATGCGCGGCTGGCAGCCGCTTGGCGAACACGTGCGCGCCTGGCAGCAGGGCCTGATGGGCGTGATGGCCGAAGCCCAGACCGGCCTCGGCCACGCAGCAGCGCCGGCCCCGGCGCCCGCGAAACGGTCCGCCTGAGCGGGCCGGAGCACTGCGCTGCGGAGGGACGGAACTAACGCTCACCACGTTTCTCTAAACGCACGAGCGCAGCCTGAGATGGCAGTGCGTTCATGCATAGCGTACGGCCTCTACAACTGACAGCCCCAAGGGCACAAGGAGATCGACATGGCGACCAGCAAGGAGAACGGAGGAAAAAGCAGCAGTAGTCAGGGCAGCGCCCAGAAGAGCGGGCCGCCCGCCAAGCGCGGCTTCGCGGCAATGGACCAGAACCAGCAGCGCGAAATCGCCAGCAAGGGCGGCCAGGCGGCCCACCAGAAAGGCACGGCGCACGAATTCGATTCCGAAGAAGCGCGTCGCGCCGGCCAGAAAGGCGGCGAGGCCGTGAGCCGCAACCGGGCCCATATGGCCGACATCGGCCGCAAAGGAGGCGAAAGCCGGCAATCGGCCCAGCGCGCCGCCGCCGCGGCCGCGCAGAAGGGCAACCGCCAGGGAGAGGAAAGCTAGCGCATGGCGGGCTGTTGATTGTCCATGGGGCGGCCCGGGCGCGGCCGCGCGGCGGGCCTGCCCCTGTGGTACATTGCCGGGCTTATGCCTACCCTGAAATACCTGACCGCCTATCCGGATACCCTGCAAGCCCAGGTCAGCGGCCTGATCGAACAGAACCGCCTTGGCGACACCTTGCGGCGCCGCTATCCCGAGCCGCACGGCATCCGTACCGACCGCGCCCTGTACGACTATGTGCAAGACCTCAAGGACGATTACCTGCGCCAGGCCGCGCCGGTCTCGAAGGTCGCCTTCGACAGCAAGATCCAGGTGATCCAGCACGCGCTGGGCCTGCACACGGCCATCTCGCGGGTCCAGGGTTCACGCCTGAAGGCCAAGCACGAGATCCGCATCGCCAGTCTGTTCCGCGACGCGCCCCTGCCCTTCCTGCGCATGATCGCCGTGCACGAGCTGGCGCACCTGAAGGAAAAGGAACACGACAAGGCGTTCTACAAACTGTGCTGCTGGATGGAGCCGGAGTACCACCAGCTCGAGTTCGACGTGCGCCTGTACCTGACCTGGCTAGACCTGTCGGGCGAGCGCTTGTGGAGCGCGGACTAGCTCGACTGCGACGCCGATGTCGCCGATGTCGCCGGCGACGCAGCTGGCTTCTGCAGCGGCGACCTTTCCGCGCCATCCGGCTGCGCAGCGCAGCTGCGCGTGCAGCGCTGGAGCGCCGTATCGCAGGCGCCAAGGCGCGCCATCCGGCGTCCATTGTCGCCGGCGGCGTCGAGCGCACGGGTCGCCTGGCCCGGCACCGCCGTCTGGGCCGTGCGCGCCAAGGGGTTGCGGAACTCCTGGGTGGAACCGGTGAGGCGCTGCTCCAGTGGGACGGCCCGGGCGTCGGCGCGGCATTCGCGCTGCTCGGAGGCGCACATCGAGGTGCAGAACGCCGGGTCCGCGGCCAGCGCCGGTGTGGCCACGGCTGCAGCCGTGGCTGCGGTAGCGAGGATGATCGACAAGGCTAAACGCTTCATTCCAACCTTTCAGAAAAACGTGGCGGCATGCCATCCTGACATCCTAGCCTGTTTTGGCACGGCGCGTCTCTCTCGCGGCCGTCGCAACCGCAGCCGATTGCCGTCGTTGCCCAAGAACAACGAACGTTTCGTTCACGCAAATTTCTAACCGGCGGTCACTCGACTTCGCGAACCGGCTCCGATACAGTCTGGACACTCGGAATCACCATCATCCCGAGGCGTCCCGCCTCCGGCCCCTTATTTCACATGGTCCAGCAATCCATCCAGCGCTTGCCTGCCGCGTTCGCCACGTGCGCGCTCGTTTTCCTGTCCTCGACCGCCAGCGGCGCCGAGGCGCCGGGCGATCCGGCCACGCCCGCGTGGAAACTGTCCGGCTTCGGCGCACTGGGCGCAGTGTATTCCAGTTCGCGCAGCGCCGACTTCACCGCCTCGGTGCTGCGCGCCGACGGCGCGGGTTATACGCAAGCCTGGAGTCCGGACGTCGACAGCCGCCTCGGCGCCCAGCTCGACCTCCATCTGGGCGCCTGGTCGGGCGTGCTGCAGGTGATCAGTGAACAGCGGCTGGACGGCAGCTATACGCCCCAGCTCGAATGGGCCAACCTGAAATACCAGCTCACGCCCGACCTGGCCGTGCGCGCCGGCCGCATCGCCTTGCCGGTCTTCCTCGGCGCCGAATCGCGCAAGGTCGGCTACACGATCCCCTGGGTGCGTACGCCGGTCGAGGTCTACGGTTCCCTGCCGATCTCCAGCAGCGACGGCCTCGACGCCACCTGGCGCTGGAGCACGGGTTCGGTGCAGCACGCCACCCAGGCCTTCGCCGGCCGCACCAACCAGGACCTGCACAATGGGCTGCGCATCCAGGCCAAGGACATCGTCGGCCTGTCGCACAGCGTCGAACGCGGCGCCGTCAGCGCCCGCCTGTCGGCCGCCAGCGGACGCCTGAACACCGGCATCGGCAAGGAACTGTTCGACGTCCTGCGCAACTTCGGGCCGGCCGGCGACCTGCTCGCCGACCGCTACGAGATCAGGAACAAGCGCGTCTCCATGGTCAGCATCGGCATGAGCGTCGATCCCGGCGCCTGGTTCGTCACGGCCGAATGCGGGCGCACCCGCACCGATTCGCTGCTGGGCGGCGGCACCTCGATGTATGTCGGCGCCGGCCTGCGCCGCGGGACGCTGACGCCCTGGGCCGGTTATGCCCAGGTGCGCGCCGACGTCCCGACCCGCGATCCGGGCCTGCCACTGGACGGCTTGCCGCCGCCGCTGGCCGCAGCGGCCGGCCAGGTCAATGCCGGCATTAACGGTTTCCTGGCGACGATCCCGGTGCAGTCCACCTGGAGCGCCGGCGTACGTTGGGATGCGGCGACCAATATCGCGCTCAAGCTGCAGCTCGAGCGGGTGCGACCGCGCCAGGGCTCGCGCGGCGCCCTGATCAACAACCAGCCCGACCTGCGTCCCGACCAGGCGGTCCACGTCGGCAGCCTGGCCCTGGACTTCGTGTTCTGATGCGCGCGCTCTCCCTTCCCCTGCGCGCCCTGTGCGCTGCGCGGCGCCTGCTTGCCGCCGTCATCCTCGGCGTCTTCGCCGCCAACGCGTCGGCCGAGCTGGTGGTGGTGGTCTCGAGCCGCAGCCAGCTGGAGGCCATCAACGCCGACCAGGTGGCCGCGATCTTCCTCGGCTACGCCAGCCGCTTCCCGGACGGCACGCAAGCGGTCGCCATCGACCAGCAGCTCGGCGCGCCGCAGCGCGACAGCTTTTACCGCACGCTCACCGGCAAGACGCCGGCCCTGCTCAAGGCGCACTGGTCGAAGATGGTGTTCACCGGCCGCGGCCAGCCGCCGCGCGAAGCGAACGGCGACGCCGGCGTGCGCCGCATGGTGGCCGAAGACCCGGCGCTGATCGGCTATATCGAACGCAACGCCCTCGACGCCTCGGTGCGCGCGGTGCTGGTGCTGCCGTGAGGATGCGATGAACACGCTCACGTCCACCACGCCGCCGGCATCGACCGCTTCGGCTGCATCTTCCCCGGCTGCATCTTCCCATCATCGCGCGCCGGCGCGCCGCAACACGCCCGCGCGCTGGCTCGCCCTCGCGCTCGAGACCCACATCTCGCTGCCGCTGTTCGCCCTGTTCCTGCTCGGCGCCATCTGGTTCGGCACCCTGCACGTGATCGAGGCCGAGCGCCGCGCCGCGGCCACCGCCGCGCGCGACGCCACCCACGAGCTGCTCGACACCTACGAGGCGCAGATGGCGCGCAGCCTGAGCAACATCGACCAGACCCTGCGCGTGCTGAAATATGCGGTCGAGCAGAACGGCGCCGAAGGCGCGCTGCCGGCGCTGGCGGCCAAGGGCCTGCTGCCGCCCGGCCTGGTGTTCCAGGTCGAGATCACCGACCGCCATGGGCGCGTGGTGGCCAGCAATCCAGACGCCGGTCCGCGCGACCTGTCCGGCGCCAGCTATTTCGAGTTCCACCGCCACATCCGGCACGACCTGCCGTACGTGAGCCACGCCATCGCCCACCCGCAGGTAGCCGAGCCGCATCTTCACTTCTCGCGCCGCATCGACGACGCCGCCGGCCGCTTCGCCGGGGTGGCGATCGTCGCGGTCGACCCGGCCTATTTCACCAGCTCATACGAACGCTCGCGCCAGGGCGAACGGGGCCTGCTTGGACTGGTCGGCGTGGACGGCGTGGTGCGCGCGCTGCGCATCGGCGACCAGGTCTCCTGGGGCCAGTCCTACGCGCCCGGCCTCACCGACACCGTCGGCCTGCGCGCCTGCCGCATCGACGGCGAGATGCGCTACACCAGCAGCCGGCCGCTGGGCGGCTTCCCGCTGCTGGCGGTGGCGGGCCAGTCGGAAAGCGAACAGATGGCGCAGTTTCGCCAGCAGCGGCGCGCCTGGCTGCTGGGGGCCGGCGCCGGCAGCGCGCTGCTGGTGGCGGTGGTGATCCTGGTCAGCGCCTGGTCCTGGCAGCTGGCCAAGGCGCGCCGGCGCGAGCGCCAGGCCGAGGAAACCTATGCCGCCGCCTCCGAGGCCAGCCCGGACGCCTTCTTCGTCCTGCGCAGCATCATGGACCAGCAGGGACAGGTGGCCGACTTCACCATCGTCACCACCAACAGCCGCGCCGAGCAGCTCAGCGGCCTGCGCAAGGAGCAGCTCGCCGGCCAGCGCATGTCGGTGATGCTGCCCATGGCATTCAATGCCGGCATCTTCGCCGACCTGGCCGCGGTGGCGCTGGACGGCGCGCCGCGCGAGGCCGACTGGCTGGCCCGTTCGCTGGCGCAGGGCGAGCGCTGGCTGCACCGGCAAGCGGTCGCGGTCGAAGGCGGCGTGGTGGTGATCGTGCGCGACATCACCGAACGCAAGCTGGCGGAGGGGCGCATCCGCCACCTGGCCCACCACGACGACCTGACCGGCCTGCCCAACCGCAGCCTGCTGCGCGAGCGCCTGGACGAGGCAATTCAAGCCGCCGCCGGCGACGGTCGCGCGGTGGGGCTGGCCTTCATCGACCTCGATGGCTTCAAGCTGGTCAACGACGCCCTCGGCCACAACGCCGGCGACGCGCTGCTGAAGGTGGTCGGCGCGCGCATGGCGCGCTGCCTGGGTCCCGACGACACGCTGGCGCGCTTCGGCGGCGACGAATTCGTGATCCTGCTGCCCGCCCTGTCGGGCGAGCCGGGAGCCATCGCGCCGTTGCTGGAACAGGTGCGCCAGGCGGTCACCGAGCCGGTGCTGGTCGAGGGCCAGGAAGTGCAGGTCAGCTGCAGCATCGGCGTCACCTTCTACCCGCGCGACGGGGTCGACGCCAACGCCCTCATGATGCACGCCGACGTCGCCATGTACCGCGCCAAGGAGCTGGGCAACGACAACGTCCAGTTCTACGCCAGCGAGATGAACGCCAGCATCGACGAAAAGCTGGTGCTGCTGGAAGGCTTGCGCGCGGCATTGGATACCTGCGCCGAGAACTACCCTGGCGACTGCCAGTTCGAACTGCTGTACCAGCCCAAGGTCGACCTGAGGTCAAGCCGCCTGTTCGGCGTCGAGGCCCTGATCCGCTGGCGCCATCCGGAACAGGGCCTGGTCTCGCCCGATCGCTTCATCGGCCTGGCCGAAGAGAGCGGCCTGATCGTCCCGATCGGCGAATGGGTGCTGCGCACCGCCTGCGTCCAGAGCGTGGCCTGGCGCGCCGCCGGCCTGCCGCCGGTCAGCATGTCGGTCAACGTCTCGGCGCGCCAGTTCGAGGACAAGCGCCTGGTCGAGCGCATCGCCGACGCCCTGCGCGAGAGCGGCCTGCCGCCCGACGGTCTCGAGGTCGAGGTCACCGAGAGCCTGATCATGCGCGACCTGGGCCGCTCGGTCGACAAGATGCGCGAACTGAAGGCCATGGGCGTGTCGCTCTCGATCGACGATTTCGGCACCGGCTACTCGAGCCTGTCGGCATTGAAATCGTTCCCGATCAGCCGCCTCAAGATCGACAAGTCCTTCGTGGCCGACCTGGCCGACCGCGCCGACGACCAGGCGATCGCGCTGGCGGTGATCTCGCTCGGTCATAAATTGAACCTGCGCGTGATTGCCGAAGGGGTCGAGACCGAGCAGCAGCGCGACTTCCTGCGCGCCAACGACTGCGACGAGATGCAGGGTTATCTCTTCAGCCGTCCGCTGCCCGCGCCGGCGCTGGCGCGCCTGCTGGCCGACAGCCACGGAGTCGCCGCGTGAAGCCGGAGGTAAAGCCAGTACGGGACACCACCAGCGTCCTGCTCGGCGCCGAACCCACGCTGCGGCGCATGCTCAATTACTGGATCGCCACCGCGCTGCTGTATGTCGCGGCCCTGCTGCTGCTGGCCTGCCAGGTGGCCGCCGGCCACACGCCGCGCGAACCGGCCCTGCTGCTGGGCGGAGTCGCCGCCGCCGGCACCCTGGTTTCCTACGCGCTGATCCGCTTCAGCGCGGCCCTCCACCTGGCGCCGGGCGTGCTCGCGCTGCTGCAATCGCTGTTCGCGATCGGCTGCGGCATGGCCGCCTACGCGATCGCCGGACCGATGCGCGCCGCGCTGCTGTGCATGGTGGTGGTGGTCATCGCCTTCTGCGCCATCGCCCTGCGCCCTGCGCCCGCGCCAGACCATGTTCCTGTCCGCCGTCGCGCTGGGCGGCATGGGCGCCGTCATGTGGTGGCTGCAGGCCGGCGACCCGCTGCGTTACCCGCCCGCGGTCGAGGCCATGAATTTCGGCTACCTGGCGGCGGCCCTACTGTCCACTGCCCTGCTGTCGAGCGAGATGACCAAGCTGCGCCGGCGCATGAAGCGCAAGAAGCAGGAACTGGAACAGGCCCTCGAGACCATCCGCACCCTGGCGACGATCGACGAACTGACGGCCCTGGCCAACCGCCGCCACATGAACGAGCTGCTGAGCGCCGAGGAACGGCGCCAGCCGCCCGGCGCGGCCAGCTGCGTGGCCCTGCTCGACATCGACTTCTTCAAGCAGGTCAACGACCGCCACGGCCACGCGCTGGGCGACGCCGTGCTGCGCGAGTTCGCCAGCGCCGCGCGCGGCGCGCTGCGCGTCCGCGACACGCTGGCGCGCTGGGGCGGCGAGGAATTCCTGCTGCTGTTGCCGGACGCCGCGCCGCACGATGCGCGCCAGGTGCTCGAGCGCATGGCCGACCACGTGCACGCGATGCGGGTGGAGGGTCTCGATCCGGCGCGCCGCATCAGTTTTTCGGCAGGCCTGGCCGAGCGGCGCACGGGCGAGCCGTTCACCGAGGCGATCAGCCGCGCCGACAAGGCGCTGTACCGGGCCAAGGCGGCGGGGCGGGACCGGATCGAGGTGGCCTGAACTGCGCCACGAAGCCGTCGTTCCCGCGGAGGCGGGAACCTAAGTCCTCGGCGCTGCCGTTATCTTTCGCTCTTCCGTCAGTGCAGACAAACTTGGGTTCCCGCCTACGCGGGAAGTCGTTACCTCCACTGGAGGTAACGACGTGCGTTAGAATCGGAACATGCACCCCGACCTGTCCGCCATCGCCGCCTACGTCATGCCCGAAGTTCCGCTGCGCGCCTGCGACGTCGGCTTCCTGTTCGGCACGCGCCACGGCGTCGAGGAATTCTGCGTCGCCACGCATGCCTTGTGGGAGCGCGGCATGTTTCGCGTGCTGCTGGTATCGGGCGGCGTCACGCGCGGCGATCCGCGGCCCGAGGCCGAGGTGATCGGCGCGCGCCTGGTCGAACTGGGCATGCCGCCGGCGGCCCTGGTACTGGAAAACGTGGCCACCAACACCGGCGAAAACGTGGTCCTCGGGCGCGCTGCGCTGGCCGCGCAGATGGACTTGTCGAAGGTGGGCAGCGTGCTGGCGATCGGCAAGGCCTGCGCCATGCGGCGCTACCTGATGACGCTCGAGCGCCATTGGCCGGGACTGGCGCTGTCGGGCTGGCCGGTGAATTACTTTGGCGTCACGACGGACTGCTGGCACGAGCACGCCGAGTTCCGCGCGCGCGTGCTGGCCGAGTACGAAAAAATCCCCGGCTATCTCGAACGCGGCTTCCTCAGCGAATTGGCCGGTTACGGCGATTACCCGCGCAATCCCTTCGCCTCGGCATCGGCTTCCACCGCCGCCTGAACCGCGGGCGCCGGCGCCGCCGCGCGCAGGCCCCGGATCAACGCGACCGGGTCGCTCTCGGCCAGCATCAACCCTTCGTGCTCGGGTCGCACAAAGCCTTCTTCCACCTGGTGCCGCACGAAGGCGCGCAGGCCGTCGTAGAAGCCGTTCACGTTCAACAGGCCGATCGGCTTGGCGTGGATGCCCAGCTGCGACCAGGTCACCATCTCGAACAGCTCTTCCAGCGTGCCCATCCCGCCCGGCATGGCGATGAAGCCTTCCGACAGATCGGACATCATCGCCTTGCGCTCGTGCATGTCCTTGACCACGAACAGCCGGGTCAGGCCGGCGTGGCCGACCTCGCGCTCCATCAGCGCGCGCGGGATCACGCCGGTGGCTTCGCCGCCCAGGCGCAGCACCTCGTCGGCGATCACGCCCATCAGGCCGACCTTGCCGCCGCCGTAGACCAGGGCGATATTGTGCTCGACCATGGCGCGTGCGAGGGCGCGCGCGGCGTCGGCGTAAACGGGATTGGCGCCATGCGCGGCGCCGCAATAGACGGCCAGGGTTTTCATCGTTACAACCTTAGAAGAAGTCGGCGCCCGGCTTGGCGTCGGCCGACAGTTTTTGGAGATAGTCGTCGGACAGCTTCTCGAACAGCACGCGCGTCTCGCCGCGCAGGTAGGGGCCGACCATCGACAGCACCTGGTAGCAGCCGCGCGCCAGCGCGTCGGCGATCGCCTGCTGCTCGCTGTACTTGCGCGGGTTGCGCACGTATTCGAACGAGAGCCAGTAGGTCGCCACCACCACCATATTGGTCGCCATGGCCGCGATCTGCTGGTCGGAAGCCTCGAGCGAGCCTTCGCTGCGCAAGTCTTCGCACAGCTGGCGCGCGACCTTGATCTTGTGCGCGTGAATGGCCTTGAAATGCAGTTCGAGCTTGCGGTTGCGCGACAGCAGATCGTTCAGGTCGCGGTAGAAGAAGCGGTAGCGCCAGATCAGCTTGAACATATGGTGCAGGTACAGCCATACGTCTTCCATGTTCGAGCGGCGCCCGGCCGGCACCGCCAGCACGCGCTCGATCTCCAGCTCGAACTGGGCGAAGATCGAATTGACGATGTCGTCCTTGTTGCGGAAATGGTAGTACAGATTGCCGGGCGAGATATTCATCTCCTCGGCAATGACGGTCGTCGTGATATTGGGCTCGCCGAACTCGTTGAACAGCCTGAGCGACAGCTCGAGGATGCGTTCGCGGGTGCGGCGCGGGGCTTTTTGTTGCATGTAGGCCGAAGTTAATAGTGCGTTCCCGCAAGGATAACATCGAACGGTCGTTCGATGAATCTTTCGATCGGCCCGATCGCCCCAATCCCGTTCAGGCGGCGGCGCGCTGGCTCTGCAGGCGGAAGGCTTCGTCGATCCGTTCGCGCAGGGTGCGCGCGCCCAGCGGCTTGACGTAATGGTCGTCGGCCACGCCGCTGGCGATCGCCGCCTCGATCTCGGTCAGGTCGGGCTGGCCGGACAGCATCAGGCGCACGGTCTTGGGATAGCGCTCGGCGGCGCGCGCCAGCACCTCGGTGCCGCGCATGCCGGGCATGGCCTGGTCGCACAGGATCACCTCGACCGCTTCATGGTCGAGCACTTCCAGCGCCTCTTCGCCCGAGCAGGCGCTGAGCACGCGATAGGGCTGGCCGACCAGCATGTCGTTGAGGACGCCCAGCATGAAGCGGTCGTCGTCGACCAGCAGCAGCGTGCGCGCTTCCGGGGCAGCGACCGGCTTTGGCGCGGGCGCGGGCTGGGCCGCTGGCGCTGGCGCTGGAGCTGGCGCCGGCACGCTTGCCGCAGCTGCTGCCGCAGTCGGGGCGGCGGCCAGGAAGGCCTCGAGTTCGGCGACGAAGCTCTCCGGCTCGATCGGTTTGCTGATGTAGCCATCGAAGCCGGCGGCCAGCACCTTTTCGCGGTCGCCCGCCATCGCCAGCGCGGTCACGGCCAGGATCGGCACGCCGGAAAGCAGAGGCTCGGTCTTGAGCGCGGCCAGCACCGCGAAGCCATCCATGCCGGGCAGGTTGACGTCGCAGGCGATCAGGTCGGGCCGCTCGCTGCGCGCGGCGGCCACGCCGCGTGGGCCGTCGGCGGCGGAAAGCGGCGTGTGACCATAAGCGCCGAGCAGGAACGACATCAGCTCGATGTTCGCTGGGTTGTCTTCGATGATGAGAATACGGGCCACGATGGCGCTCCGGGAATGCGATGTTGTCATCACTTTACCACGCGGGCGCACCGCCGTGAGCTAGTCTCGATGCTGCATTGCGACAGGCGCGGCGCGGTCGACGCGCAGCGCCTCGATCTCGCGCAGCACCGCGTCCAGCACCCGGGGATGATGGCCGAGCGCCACGTGGCCGACGCCCCCGAAAGCGAGGTTGCGCGCGCCCGGCAGTTCGCTCGATGTCTGCGGCGCGACGATGTTGTCGTGGTGGCTGTAGATCGAGGTGATCAGCGCGCGTGCGTCACTCGCCTCGCCGCCCGCCAGGGCGCTCAGCCACGCGCACTCGGGACCGGCCACGCCCATGCGCCGCATCTGGCCCGCATTGATGCCCAGGCCGAACGCGGCCAGGCAGGTGCCATGGTGCGGCGTGCCGAGCGTGATCAGGCGCGCCAGCCGCCCCGCGCCGTGGACGCGCATCCAGGCGCGCGCCGCCAGGCCGCCCATGCTGTGGGCGACGATGATCAGTTGCGCCGTGCCGGCCTGCGCGCACAGTCGCCCCGCCGCGTCCTCGATGCGCGCGGCGTAGCCGTCGATGTCGCCGGTCAGCGGTTCGAGATCGAGCGTGGCGTGGCTGATGCGCGCCGCGTCCAGCAGCGGCGCCAGGTAAGCCCAGTAGCCGCTGTTGCAGCCGTAGCCGTGCACCAGCAGCACCGGCAGCGCCGCACTGCCGGGATAAATCCGGGTATGCGCCCGCGCGCGCGGCATGTGCCAGGAAGTCATCAGCATGCTGGTGCTGAACTCTTCCCGGAACATGCGCAAGGCGGCGCCAGGCGTGATCCTGAACTCGGGCGGCGTCGGGCTGGCGGCGCGCGCCGCCATCAAGAAATTATTGGCGTTGATGGCCAGGCGCACCAGCGCCACGCTGCCCAGCCCCAGCGCCGAGGCCTGCCAGCCGTCCAGGTCGAGCCAATGCATGCCCGCCGCGCCGATGCCGAACGCCGCCAGCGCCTGCACTAGCAGGACCAGCCACAGCAGGGTGCGCGAACTCATGCCAGCGCCGCCGCCGGACGGCCCGTCAGGTCGGTCGCCAGGCCGCTCGCCAGGCGCGCCGTGATGGCGTAGATGGAGAGTTGCGGATTGGCGCCGAGCGAGGTCGGGAACAGCGAACCGTCGTGCACCGACAGATTCGCGACTCCGCGATAGCGGCCGGCGGGATCGACCACACCGCGGCGCTCGTCGCCACTCATGGCGCAACCGCCCATCGCATGCGCCGAAACCACGCGCGTGACATGGGAGCGCTGCGGCAGGGCCGCGATCTCGCGCCGCGCCTCGGCCCAGGAACGGTAGCGCTGGGCCTTCTCGTGCGCCGGCTGCACGGTGCGGGCGCCGGCCGCGAACTGGATCTCGGCCATCGACAGCAGCGCGCGGCGCGCGCCGTCCCACAGGTAGTCATTGAGTTCGTAATCGAGCTCGCCGCTGCCGTCGCCCCGCAGGCGCACGACGCCGCCCGGCGACTCCTCATGAAAACCGTCGCGCAGCAGCGCCAGCATGCCGCCCAGGTGGGAGAGGTCGCGCATCGCCGCCGCATGCTGCTCGCCGAAGCCGCTCATCGTGGTGGCCACCAGCAGCGGATGCAGCGGCGGCGTCTCGAGCATATAACCCATCGGGCCATCGATCGGGTCGACAGACAGGAAGTGGTCGGAATACACGCTCTGCGGCGCCCCGGCCCAGCCCTCGACCCGCTTCTCGTGGAAGGCGGCCGAGATCACGGTCGGGTGCAGGAAGGTGCGCTTGCCGAGCTGTCCGCTGGGGTCGGGCGCCTTCGAGCGCAGCAGCAGCGCCGGGGAGTTGATGGCGCCGCCCGCGACCACGAAGTGGCGCGCGCGCAGGCGCAGCTGGCGCCCGCTCGGCAGCACGCCGTCCGCGCCGAGCGCAGTGCAGACCAGTTCCTCGGCCTGCTGGCCGCGCAGGCGCAGGCGTTCGGCACGGGCGCGCGTGACGAGGGTGGCGCCATGGTCGAGCGCCGCCGGGATGCTGGTGACCAGCATCGACTGCTTGGCATTGGTCGGGCAGCCCATGCCGCAGTAACCCAGGTTCCAGCAGCCCTGCACGTTGCGGCGGATGGCGGCGCTGGAGATGCCGAGCTGCGCGGCGCCGCGGCGCAGGATGGCGTTGTTCTCGTTCGGGCCCACCAGCCAGTCGACCACGCCGGTGCGGCGCTCGGCCATGGCGAACCACGGCGCCAGTTCGTCGCTGGAAGCGAATGGCAGGTAGTGGTGGCGGCGCCACCAGGCCAGGGTCGCTTCCGGCGTGCGAAAGCTCGAGGTCCAGTTGACCGTGGTCGAGCCGCCGACGGCGCGGCCCTGCAGGATGTTGATCGCCTTGTCCGCCGTCTTGCGCGCGGCCGATTCCTGGTACAGCTGCGGGTAGGCGTCGGCTTCGCGCATCGTGAAGTCGCGCGAGGATTTCAACGGGCCCTCTTCCACCACGATCACCGACAGGCCCGATCTGGCCAGGATCTCGGCGCTGATGGCGCCGCCGGCGCCGCTGCCGACGATGACGACGTCGGCTTCCAGCGTGCGGTCATGCTCGAGCGTGGAGGCATCGATCGTGCTCCAGCCGCGCGCGAGGCCAGCCTCGATCGGGTCCGGTATTTTGCTCGTGTTCTGGCTCATGTCAGCCCCCTGGGCGGGCCGGGATAGCCGATCGCCTCCCAGCTGGCCGGCTGGGCATACCAGGCGCCCAGCACCAGGTCGTGCAAGGCGCCGTAGGCGCTGCGCATCATGCCCAGGCGGTGCACGCGCCAGTCCTGCAGGAAGGCGCTGACGTGGGCGATGTCGGCGCTCTCCCAGCCGGTCGGCACGCCGGTGAGCAGGCGCCGCGCCGGACGCAGGGCCAGCAGGCCGAACAAGTCCTGCACTTCTTGCTGCGTGGCTGCCGGCAAGCCGCGGATGGCGGCTTCGACGGCGTCGATGGCGTCGCCCAGCTGGCGCTGGCGGCGGCCCGGGTCATGGGCCAGCGCGCCGTCCAGGATGGCCGGCGCGATCGCATGCAGGGCGGCGCGCGCCTCGCCGTCGAGCGCGAAGGCGTGCGGGACCTGGTGGTGTGTGGCGCGGTACCAGGCGCCGCCGGCGCCCAGCGCCAGCGCGGCCAGGCCGCCGACGGCCAGGAATGTCCTGCGTGATCTCCTCATGTCCTTAGTGTACGCCATGCGGCCGTAAGGACAGGTGCAATACGGCTCAGCGGGGCGGCCGCTCCTTCAGGATCGCGCTCGCGATGCCGCGCAGGATGTTGACTTCCTCGGTCTCGAGGCCGGTGCGCGCGAACAGGCGCTTCAGGCGCGGCATCAGCTTCTTGGGGTTGTCGGCGTTCAGGAAGCCGATCGCGACCAGCGCCTGTTCGAGGTGGGCATACATGCCGTCGACCTGGGTCACGCTCGCCGCCTCGCCGTGGAAGCCGACGCCGCGCGCGTCGATGCCGTCGCCCACCGCGGCCATGCGCGCCTCGTAGGCCAGCACCTGGGCCGCCTGCGACAGGTTGAGCGACGAGTAGTCGGGGTTGGCCGGGATGTTGATCAACACATTGCAGCTTTCGACGATCCCGTTCGGCAGGCCGACCCGCTCGTTGCCGAACACGATGGCCGGACGCAGGTCGGGCTGGCTGCCGGCGTGGGACGCGAAGGCGCGCGGGGTCCAGACCGGTGGAGAAAACTCGCGCAGGCGGGCCGAGACGGCGGCGGCGAAGTTGCAGCCGTCCAGCGCCTGGTTGATGTCGGCGACGATGCGCGCGTTACCCAGCACATCGACGGCGCCGCTGGCGAAGGCCACCGCTTCCGGGTCGGCCAGGGGGTTCTCGCACCTCGGGGCGACCAGCACCAGGTCGCTGAACCCCATGGTCTTCATGGCGCGCGCCACCGAGCCGACGTTGCCGGCGCGGCTGGTCTCGACCAGCACGAAGCGGAGGCGATTGAAAAGAGAAGTGTCGGTTTGGGTCGGGTTCATTTACAATAGCGACCATCGCGCACTGCGGACGGTTTTTTGTGATCATGGGGACAAGCCCGCGATTGTAGCCGTTTCGGCACTGCCCTGCTCTTTAATCACTCTTCAATAGCTGATCGTTCACGACGCCCCAAGGTGCGTGAGTGGGCGTTCGCGTTTTTCACGGAAAAGCCTCCATGCACCCAATGCTCAACACGGCCATCAAGGCCGCCCGCCGCGCCGCCACCGTCATCAACCGTGCGTCCTTCGATATCGATCGCATCGTCGTCTCCGAAAAGCAGCACAACGATTTCGTCACCGACGTCGACCAGGCGGCGGAAGCAGCGATCGTCGAAACCCTGCTCAAGGCCTATCCGACCCACGCCATCCTGGCGGAAGAAAGCGGCGCATCCGGCAACCTGAACGACGAGAGTGAATTCGTGTGGATCATCGACCCGATCGATGGCACCACCAACTTCCTGCACGGCTATCCCAACTACTGCATCTCGATCGCGCTCAAGCAGCGTGGCGTGATCACCAACGGCCTGGTCTACGACCCGGTCCGCAACGACCTGTTCACCGCGACCAAGGGCGCCGGCGCCTACCTGAACGACAAGCGCATCCGCGTGCGCGGCACCGAGCGCATCGGCCGCGCCCTGCTGTCGGCCGGCCATGGCCCCGATCCGCGCGCGCTGGCCGAATACCTGCGCATGTACGAAGTGGTCGCCTCGCGCAGCCACGGCGTGCGCAGCGGCGGCTCGGCGGCGCTGGAACTGGCCAACGTCGCGGCGGGCCGCATCGACGGCTATTTCGAAAAAGGCCTGAAGGTGTGGGATATCGCGGCCGGCGCCCTGCTGGTGACCGAGGCAGGCGGCATCGTCGGTGAATTCAATGGCGAGTCCGAATACCTGAACAAGGGCGACGTGATCGCCGCCGGCCCGAAGGTTTTCGGCGCGCTGGTCCCGCTGCTTTCACCTTTCGCGTAAAATACCCGCTGTACTAGGTGGGCCACTGGCAGGCTGTGCTTGCCAGTGGCCCGTTTGCTTTTCCAGGCGTCTTACAAAGCATTACATAGTAAAGGCGCAAAAACTTTCTATAGTGAAACTAACTTCACTATAATTCTTGCTGGCCGCCTTGCGCGGCAGCGTCCGGGCGACGGCTTGATCGCGCGCCCGCACCAACCCGATTCCAGGACTTGCCGCCACTGTGGCGACGGGCCGTTTTTTACTGAAAAAATCTATGTCATTCTCTTCACTTGGTCTCTCTGATGCGATTGTGCGCGCGGTGACCGAACAAGGTTATACCGCCCCGACCCCGATCCAGAGCCAGGCCATCCCCGCCGTGCTGAACGGCGGCGACCTGCTGGCCGGCGCCCAGACCGGCACCGGCAAGACCGCCGGCTTCACCCTGCCGATCCTGCACCGCCTGTCGAGCGACGCCGTGGGCGCCGCCCAGCGTAATAAAACCGCGCCGCGCGCCATCCGCGCGCTGGTGCTGACCCCGACCCGCGAGCTCGCGGCCCAGGTCGAGGAA
>DDKG01000182.1:0-143 GCA_002339265.1 Massilia sp. UBA2604
ACTTCGCCCTGCAGGCGGGCGAGGTCGGCCAGCAGTTCCTGGTTCAGCGCCGAGGAGCCGCCGCTGACCTTGCGGCCGAACGACAGGCGCACCTCGACCTTGCCGCGCGTGATCGCGGCCATGATCGCCGAACGCAGGTCGGG
>DDKG01000182.1:411-3125 GCA_002339265.1 Massilia sp. UBA2604
TAACCTGTCATGCTTGAAATGCTCAATGGGATCCCCGGTTTTTATTCTTTACAAAGCCGACATTTATCCACACAATCGCCCTGTTTAGCAAGGAAACCCACTTGGATGGCTGCACAGAATAACGCTCCCCTGCCCGATGGGCTGGACATTGCCGGATACCGCATTGTAAAGAAAATTGCGTCCGGTGGGTTCAGTATTGTTTACCTTGCCTATGACGGCGAAGGCAATGCGGTCGCCATCAAGGAGTATTTGCCGAGTGCGCTGGCGCTGCGCCAGCCGGGCGAACTGGTGCCGGTCGTGGCCAAGCCGCACCTGGCCGTGTTCCGTATCGGCCTCAAGTGTTTCTTCGAAGAGGGCAGGGCGCTGGCGCGCATCGTGCACCCGAATGTGGTGCGCGTGCTGAACTTTTTCCGCGCCCACGATACCGTCTACATGGTGATGGCGTATGAATCCGGCCACTCGCTGCAGGAGCATATCGCGCGCGCCGCGGCCAGGGGCAGGCGCTTGGGCGAACAGTTCGTGCGCCAGGTATTCACGGGCGTCTGCGCCGGCCTGCGCGAGGTGCACGCCAACAAGCTGCTGCACCTCGACCTCAAGCCGGCCAACATCTATTTGCGCACCGATGGTTCGCCGCTGCTGCTCGACTTCGGCGCCGCGCGCCAGACGCTGCACAGCGATGCGCCGATGCTGGCGCCGATGTACACGCCGGGCTTCGCCGCGCCCGAGCTGTCCACGCGCGGCGCCAGCCTCGGGCCATGGACCGATATCTACAGCCTCGGCGCGGCCATGCTGGCCTGCATGAGCTGCTCGACGCCGCAATCGGTCGATGCGCGGCGCGCCGGCGACAAGCTGCTCGAGCAGCTCGACAAGCTCGTGGGCCGTTATTCGCCCGAGCTGATCGATCTCGTGCAATCGTGCCTGGCGCTCGATCCGCTCGCGCGTCCGCAGAGCGTGTTCGCGATCCAAAAGGCGCTGCAGGCCGCGCCGGCGGCGCCGCTCGCATCGGCATCGGCACAGGCTGCGCAGCTTGAAACGCGTGGCGGCTGGCGCGGACTCGTCGACCGTCTCGGCGCATTCGGGCGCGGCCAGGGGTAATCATGCAATTTTCCGTCTACCAGCAAAGCCATATCGGCGGCCGCAAGGTCAACCAGGACCGCATGGGCTACTGCTTCACGCGCGACTCGCTGCTGCTCCTGCTGGCTGACGGAATGGGTGGACACATGAAAGGCGAGATCGCCGCCACCATCGCGCTGCAGACGGTGTCGATGATGTTCCGCGTGCAGGCGCGTCCCTACGTCAAGCGGCCCGAGCGCTTCCTCGAAGAGGCGCTGCTGCAGGCCCACCACGACATCCAGGCCTACGCCGCCACCCACGGCCTGCCCGAAATGCCACGCACGACCGTCGTGGCCTGCCTGGTCCAGCACAACTGCGCGGTGTGGGCCCATGCGGGCGACTCGCGCCTGTACTGGGTGCGGCGCAACCAGGTGCTGGCGCGCACGCGCGACCACTCGCATTTCGAATACCTGGTCGACCGCGGCCGTGCCGATCCGAGCGAGCGCGCAACCCACCCCGACCGCAACAAGCTGTACAACTGCCTGGGCGCCTCGAGCGCGCCGAAGATCGAGCTGTCGCACCAGGTCAGCCTGCAGCCGGGCGACGTCCTGCTGCTGTGCTCCGACGGCCTGTGGTCGATGCTGCCCGAGGCCGAGATCGTGCACCGCCTGTCCAGCGGCAGCGTGGTGCAGGCCGTGCCCGAGATGGTGCAGATGGCGGCCGCCGTCGGTGGCGCCCAGGCCGATAACACGACCGCGCTGGCCATCGCCTGGCAGGGCGCCGACACCACGCACGAAGGCCTGCCCAATGTGATCTCGACCCAGTTGCTGGGCGAGGACATGGTCAGCTCGACCATCGCCCGTGCCGACGCTGCTCCTCCTGGCGCGGACGCCTTCGGCGACGACGATATCGAAAAAGCGATCGCCGAGATCCGTGCGGCGATCGAAAAGTCTTCCCAGGTCATCAAGTAAATAAGCAAACAAGAAAGCAATCATCATGACATTTGAACAGCGCCCCAGCGGACGCGCGGTCGACCAGCTGCGTCCCATCGTCATCACGCGTAATTACACCCGCCACGCCGAAGGCTCGGTACTGATCGAGTTCGGCGACACCAAGGTGATCTGCACCGCCAGCATCGAAGAGAAGGTGCCGGGCTTCCTGAAAGGGAAGGGCCAGGGCTGGCTGACCGCCGAATACGGCATGCTGCCGCGCTCGACCCACAGCCGCATGGATCGCGAAGCCGCGCGCGGCAAGCAGAGCGGCCGCACCCAGGAAATCCAGCGCCTGATCGGCCGCTCGCTGCGCGCCGCCTTCGACCTGGAAGCCTTCGGCGAGCGCACCCTGCACCTCGATTGCGACGTGATCCAGGCCGACGGCGGCACCCGCACCGCGGCCATTACCGGCGCCATGGTGGCGGCGTACGACGCCTTCGGCAAGCTGGTGGCGGCCGGCCTGATCCCGGCGATCCCGGTGCGCCATTTCGTGGCCGCCGTCTCGGTGGGCGTGTACCGCGGCATGCCGGTGCTCGACCTCGACTACCCGGAAGATTCGGATTGCGATACCGACATGAACGTGGTGATGACCGAGGCTGGCCACTTCATCGAAGTACAGGGCACGGCCGAGGGCGCGGCGTTCGACCGCGCCGGCATGAACCGCCTGCT
>DDKG01000148.1 GCA_002339265.1 Massilia sp. UBA2604
AAATGAAAGTTTTCTACGACAAAGACTGCGACCTCTCCCTCATCAAAGGCAAGAACGTCGCCATCATCGGCTACGGCTCGCAAGGCCACGCCCACGCCCAGAACCTCTCTGAATCGGGCGTCAACGTCACCGTCGGCCTGCGCCGCGGCGGCGCATCGTGGAACAAGGTCGAGCAGGCCGGCCTGAAGGTCGCCGAGGTCGACGAGGCAGTGAAAGCTGCCGACGTCATCATGATCCTGCTGCCGGACGAGAACATCGCCGAGGTCTACAACAAGAACGTCGCCCCGAACGCCAAGCAGGGCGCGGTGCTGGCCTTCGCCCACGGCTTCAACGTGCATTATGGACAGGTGGTGCCGCGCGCCGACCTCGACGTGATCATGGTCGCACCGAAGGCCCCGGGCCACACCGTGCGCGGCACCTATACCCAGGGTGGCGGCGTGCCGCACCTGGTCGCCGTCTACCAGGACAAATCGGGCGCGGCGCGCGACATCGCGCTGTCGTACGCGATGGCCAACGGCGGCGGCCGCGCCGGCATCATCGAGACCAACTTCCGCGAAGAGACCGAGACCGACCTGTTCGGCGAGCAGGCCGTGCTGTGCGGCGGCGCCGTCGAGCTGATCAAGGCGGGCTTCGAAACCCTGACCGAAGCGGGCTACGCGCCTGAAATGGCCTATTTCGAGTGCCTGCACGAGCTGAAGCTGATCGTCGACCTGATCTACGAAGGCGGCATCGCCAACATGAACTACTCGATCTCGAACAATGCGGAATACGGCGAGTACGTGACCGGCCCGCGCATCGTGACCGAGCAGACCAAGGAAGCGATGCGCCAGTGCCTGAAGGATATCCAGACCGGCGAATACGCGAAGAGCTTCATCCTGGAAAACAAGGCCGGCGCCCCGACCCTGATCTCGCGCCGCCGCCTGACGGCCGAGCACCAGATCGAAGAAGTCGGCGCCAAGCTGCGCGGCATGATGCCGTGGATTGCGAAGAACAAGCTGGTGGATCAGTCGAAGAACTAAGGTTTGGAGCGGTAGCGCAGCCATTGCGCCACCATTTCAGCAGACCTTCGCATGTCGTTACCTCCACTGGAGGTAACGACTCCCCGCGCAGGCGGGGACCCAAGTCATGCGCAGGCCACATCGTTTGATATATGTGGCTGCGCGAGCAAGCTTGGGTCCCCGCCTGCGCGGGGACGACGTTGTTTGAGGGCGAGGGAGAGGGCGGCCACGCGGTTCCTGCCGATCCTCGGCTGTTACAAATCGGACCGCAAACCTACTCATTTGCAACTGTCCATTACAAAATCACGATAGGAAGCGCGCCATTGGTATCGTATAAATGCTGTCAGACATCTGTCGCAACTTATAGGAGAACAATAAATGGCCGTTTCTAAATCCCTCGTCGCCGCCGCCCTGGTCCTGGCCTTCAGCGCCGCCCAGGCGCAAAACCTGCCGTCGCCGGCCACCAGCGGCACCATGGTCGTGGTACCCGCCTTCGGCGAAGTCAAGCACGCCAACGACCAGGCCACCGTCGTCTTCGCCGTCGAAGAGCACGACAAGGACAAGAAAGCCGCCGCCGACCGCGTCAACCGCAAGATGAAGGAGGGCGCCGAGATCATGCGCCGCGCCGATCCGAATGCCGAACTCAAGACCCAGGGCTATTACACCTACCCAGTCTATCCGGAAGTGCCGCCGCAGCCGGTCGCCCGCACCACGCAGCAGCCAGTCGCGCCGGTGCCGATCGCCTGGCGCGTTGGCCAATACCTGGAAGTCAAGACCACCAACCTGAGCGCGCTGCCGAAGACCGCTGCCGCCGCGCAGAAAGTGCTGCAGATCAATGGAGTCAATTTCGGCCTGAGTCCTGAACTGCTGAAGCGCCTGGACGACCAGCGCATTGCCGCCACTTACCAGAACCTGAACGAACGCATCGTCTCGATCGCCAAGGCCATGGGCCGCCAGCCGACCGACGCCGTGCTCGACACGGTCGACTTCGAAGGCTCGGGCAACTACGCGGGCGACGCCGCGGCCCCGCAAGCCATGATGATGCGCAGCGCCAAGCGCGAGATGGCCGACGAGATGTCGGAACCGAGCTTCGAACCGGGCGAAACCACGTTGCAGATGCGCGTGGTGGGCAAGGTCAAGTTCAAGTAAAGGACGGCTGTGTTCAAGTAAGCGCCAGGCAATCGCCAACCGGGTTAGCGTAGTGTTTCGCTAACACGTGTCCCCGCCTCTATAATGTGGGGGAACTGTCGCTCGGCGACTTACTTGAATACGATTCCTTATGCCAACCTTTCCACGAAGAAGAACACCAGGGACAACGCCAAAGGGTCCACGATTTTCCCGCCTGAAAAAGCGTTTCGGCCGCCGCGCGGAAGACCGCCAGGTTGGCGAACGCGGCCGCGGCATCTACCTGCTGCCCAACGCCTTCACCACCGCGGCGCTGTTCTGCGGCTTCTACGCCATCGTCATGGCGATGAACCAGCGCTTCGAGCATGCCTGCTGGGCCGTGTTCATTGCCATGATCCTCGACGGCCTGGACGGACGCATCGCGCGCCTGACCAATACCCAGTCCGAGTTCGGCGCGCAGTACGACAGCCTCGCCGACATGGTCTCGTTCGGCGCCGCGCCGGCGCTGGTGATCTATGAATGGTCGCTGCGCGGCCTGGGCAAGCTGGGCTGGATCGCGGCCTTCATCTATTGCGCCTGCGCGGCGCTGCGCCTGGCGCGCTTCAACACCAACATCCAGGTGGTGGACAAGCGCTTCTTCCAGGGCTTGCCGAGCCCGGCCGCCGCGGCGCTGGTGATCGGCTTCATCATGATGATGATCGATCCTGACATCAGCGTCAGCGCGCGCAAGGTGGATTGGGTGTCGTGGTGTATCGCCGTGTTCGCCGGCCTGACCATGGTGTCGAACGTGCCGTTCTACAGCTTCAAGGACATCAACTTCAAGAAATCGGTGCCGTTCATCGCGGTATTCCTGATCGCGCTGGTGCTGGCGCTGCTGGCGATCGATCCGCCCAAGGTGCTGTGGCCGATCTTCGTGGTGTATGGCCTGTCGGGCTACGCCGTGTACGCCTGGCAGAAGGCCAAGGGCAAGCGTGTCAGCATCATCCCGCTCGACGACGAGCCGGACGACGTGCACCGCTGATGGCGACGGGCGACGGGGCTGGCGTCCGATGAGAGGCCTGGCAGCGTGCGCACTGGCCTCGGTCGTGCTGTTGGCGGCCGGGGCCCTGAGCGCGTGCTCGCCGCTGTCCCTCGTCAACGCCGTATCGCCGGGCGGTTCGGCGCGCTCGATCGAGTCGATCGGCTACGGCCCCGATCAGCGCCACAGCCTGTCGATCTACCGTCCCGACAAGGGCGCACGCCAGGCGCCGGTGATCGTGTTCTTTTATGGCGGCAACTGGGTCAGTGGGGAGCGCGACGATTACGAGTTCGTCGGCCGTTCGCTGGCCGCGCGCGGTTTCGTGGTGGTGATCCCGGACTATCGGCTCTACCCGCAAGCGAGCTATCCCGCGTTCCTCGACGATAGCGCACGGGCGGTGGCCTGGACCTCGCGCCGGATTGCGGAATATGGCGGCGACCCGAAGCGCATCTTCGTCATGGGGCACAGCGCCGGCGCCTACAACGCCGCGATGGTGGCGCTCGATGCGCGCTGGCTGCGCAGGCAGGGCAGCGGACCGGCCATCCTGCGCGGCTGGATCGGCCTGGCCGGCCCCTACGACTTCTTGCCGATCCAGAATGAAACCACGCGCCCGGTCTTTCATTATCCCGACACGCCGCGCGATTCGCAGCCGATCGCGCATGTGAGCGCCCTGGCGCCGCCGGCGCTGCTGATCGCCGCCCGCAACGACAAGACGGTCGATCCGGTACGAAATTCGGGCGCGATGGCCGACCGGCTGCGCAGCGTGGGCGTGCCGGTGCGAGAGGTGGTGTACGACCATGTCAACCACCTGACACTGGTCGCCACGCTATCGTCGTCGCTGCAGCGCCTGGCGCCGACCCTGGACGCCGTCGAAGCGTTCGTGCGCAGCGATGGCGGGCGCACGGCGGCCAAGCCGGATTAGCCGGGCGCTACCAGAAGCCGCGGTCGCGCGGGTCGTACATCGGGTCCGGTCCGTTCAGCATCTGGCGCACCACGCCTTGGCCATCAAAATGGACATGCATCAGTGAATTCCATACGCCCGCTTCCTTGTAGCGGTAAGACCACACCTCGTAGTCGTGCATCGCCACATGCGAACGCTCGGCGGGGCGGCCGAAGGTGCGCAGCACCTGGTCCTTGGTGGCCTGATCGATCTTGACGGTGGCAAATTTTTCACTCGTAAGCACTTGCTCATAAGAGGCGAGGCGGCCGTCCGGTCCGAGATGCGCCATCCAGGTGTACTGGCCCATCGGGCCGGTGGCGTACTCGAGGGTGCGCGCGGCGCCGTTGGTGTAGACCGCGGTCGGCGCGCCCATCTTCGCTTGCACGACATCAGCCGGGTCGCCCGGATCGGGCGCCGTCCGCATCGCGCAGCCGGACAGCAGCAGCGTCGCGGTCAGTGCGGCCAGTGTTGTAAATATGTTCATCTTGTTCATTTTTCTCACCTGTGTCGAGCTTGCCAGCAAGCGGGCGGCCTGTCCAATCGCGGAAGGAAGATGCCAAACACTGGTTCGAACCGGCGTTTTGCACTATACTGGCGG
>DDKG01000146.1 GCA_002339265.1 Massilia sp. UBA2604
TGGTTGCGGGGACAGGATTTGAACCTGTGACCTTCGGGTTATGAGCCCGACGAGCTGCCAGACTGCTCCACCCCGCGTCTGATGAAATGAATTATACGCCCATTCCCCTTATTAGGCAAATGCAATACTGTGGCCATGTGCGATTGCAACACGATATAAGAACCTATCCCGGTAGGTGGCGGGAAGCTGCTGGCGATGCATGGCGAGCGTGGGCAAGGCGCGAGGAGGCCGCATGGCTAGCCATGCAACGACGAGCAACGCAGCACACGTTCGTCAGGCGCGCCAGAAGCGACTGCCACCTACCGGGATAGGTTCTAGCATGGCCTGCGCCAAAAACAGCGCCTGCCCACCACCCGGCCCCTGCCCTATCGGCCCCGCATTCGGTGTAAAGTAAGGGCAATACCAATTCGTCACACGACCATGAAATTCTGCTCCGAGTGCGCCCACCCCGTCCTGCTCACCATTCCCGAAGGCGACAACCGGCCGCGCTACGTCTGCACCCATTGCAACACGATCCACTACCAGAACCCGAAACTCGTCATCGGCTCGATCCCCGTCTGGGAGCACGACGGTCAGACCCGGATCCTGCTGTGCAAGCGCGCGATCGAGCCGCGCTACGGCTACTGGACCTTGCCGGCCGGCTTCATGGAGAACGAGGAGACCACCGAACAGGCGGCAGTGCGCGAGACCGAGGAAGAAGCCGGCGCGCGGATCGAACTGCAACCCTTGTTTACCCTGCTCAACGTGGCCCACGTGCACCAGGTCCACCTGTTCTATCGGGCGCGCCTGCTCGACCTCGACTACGCGGCCGGCATCGAAAGCCTGGACGTGCGGCTGTTCACCGAAGACGAGATCCCCTGGGACGACCTGGCCTTCCCCACCATCCGCAGCACGCTGGAACTGTTCTTCGCCGACCGGATCAAAGTGCGCGAGGGTGGCGACTATGGCTTTCACAGCCGCGACATCCATCGCCCGATGATCGCCCCACGCGAACCGGACTGAGATGATTCCCTGGCTCGAGACCGATACGCCGTTCCCCGACGTATCCAAGGCATTGACGGTCGAAGCGCCGGGCCTGCTCGCGGCCGGCGCCGACCTGTCGCCGCCGCGCCTGCTGCAGGCTTACCGCAACGGCATCTTTCCCTGGTTTTCCGAAGGCCAGCCCATCCTGTGGTGGAGCACCGACCCGCGCATGGTGCTGTACACGGCCGACTTCAAGGTGAGCGACAGCCTGGCAAAAACACTGCGCAAGGTCGAGCGCAGCCGCGTTGAAGGGGGGCCCGTCGGCGGTCGCCGTTGGGACGTTCGCTTCGACTCCGCCTTTAGCGACGTCATGCGCGCCTGCGCCGCGCCGCGCCGCGACGGCCCCGGCACCTGGATTTCCAGCGAAATCATCGACGGCTACAGCGGCCTGCACGCGCTGGGCTACGCCCATTCGTCCGAAGTCTGGCTCGACGGCGAGCTGGTCGGCGGCGCCTATGGCGTCTGCATAGGCCGCATGTTCTATGGCGAATCGATGTTCGCGCGCGTGTCCGACGCCTCCAAGGTCGCGCTGGCCTACCTGGTGGCCTTCCTGCGCCAGCACGGCGTGCGGATGGTCGACTGCCAGCAGGAGACCGGCCACCTGGCCTCGCTCGGCGCGGCGCCGATCCCGCGCAGCCGCTTCCTGGACCACCTGCGCGCCGCCATCGCCGAGCCGCCTATCGACGACTGGACGGTCATGCCGCCGCTGGCGGCGCCAGGCGGCGCACCGTCCGCCGCGGCCGCAGGCTCTGCGGCTGCGCCCGACAAATCCGGCAATTCGCCCGCGATACCGTTGGATGGCTAACGGTGGCGCGGGCAGGTTTTTCGCTAGAATAGGTCCATCACACGTCGTCTCGAGAGTTTTTTGCATGACGCACCTACACGACCTGCCCTTTGCGACGCTGCAGTTCTACACGACGGCGCCCTATCCCTGCAGCTATCTCGACGCGCGCCAGGCGCGCTCGCAGGTCGCCACGCCATCGCACCTGATCAATGCCGACGTGTATTCCGAACTGGTCAAGAACGGCTTCCGGCGCAGCGGCATCTTCACCTACCGTCCCTACTGCGACGGCTGCCAGGCCTGCATCCCGGTGCGCGTCAAATGCGAGGACTTCACGCCCAACCGCACCCAGCGCCGCGCCTGGAAGCGCCATGGCGACCTGGTCGCGATGGTGGCCAACCTGGCCTTCTCGGACGAGCACTACGCGCTCTACCTGCGCTACCAGACCACGCGCCACGTGGGCGGTGGCATGGACCAGGACAGCCGCGACCAGTACGCCCAGTTCCTGCTGCAGAGCCGGGTCAATACGCGCCTGGTCGAATTCCGCGAGCCGGACGGCACCCTGCGCATGGTGTCGATCATCGACGTACTGTCCGACGGCCTGTCGTCGGTGTACACCTTCTTCGATCCCGACGTCGAGAACGCCTCCTACGGCACCTATAACATCCTGTGGCAGGTCAACCAGGCCCATGAGCTGGGACTGTCCTACGTCTACCTCGGGTACTGGATCGAGCAAAGCCCGAAGATGGCCTACAAGATCAACTTCCGGCCACTGGAAGCCCGCATCGACGGCGAATGGGGCGTGCTGCAGCGCTAGAACATCACTGGCATGTGATACAAGTGCTAACAAAGTCGTTGACACTCAAATACGTATGCCGCAGCGCATCAAGTTAGAATGACGGGGAGATCACCATTGAGTTCCCCATGCCCGACAAAATTCTGTACTCTCTCGTTCGACCCGCACTATTCTCGCTCGATGCCGAGACGGCCCACAACCTGACCCTGCCCATGCTGCGTCGGGCAGCCACGCTCGGCCTGACGGGCGCGTTCAGGAAGCCCCTGCCCGACCCGCGTACCGTCATGGGCATCACCTTCCCGAATCCGGTCGGCCTGGCCGCCGGCCTGGACAAGGATGGCGCCTATATCGACGGCCTGGCAGCGCTCGGCTTCGGCTCGATCGAGATCGGCACCGTGACCCCGCGCGGCCAGGCCGGCAATCCCAAGCCGCGCATGTTCCGCCTGCCGCGCGCGCGCGGTATCATCAACCGCATGGGCTTCAACAACGGCGGCGTCGACGCCTTCGTGGCCAACGTCCAGGCCTCGCGCTTCTACCAGGAGCGCCGCGGCGTGCTGGGCCTGAACATCGGCAAGAACGCCGACACGCCGATCGAGCAGGCCGCCGAGGATTACCTGCATTGCCTGCGCAAGGTGTACCCGTATGCGAGCTACGTGACGGTCAACATCTCGTCGCCCAACACCAAGAACCTGCGCCAGCTGCAGGGCGCCTCGGAACTGGACGGCCTGCTGTCGCAGCTGAAGGCCGAACAGACGAAGCTGGCCGACCACCACGGCCACTACGTGCCGATCACGCTCAAGATCGCGCCCGACGTCGACGGCGACCAGATCCGCGACATCGCCGGCGTCCTGCTGCGCCACAAGATCGATGGCGTGATCGCCACCAACACCACGCTCAACCGGCGCGACGTCGAAGGCATGAAGCACGCGCAGCAGGCCGGCGGCCTGTCCGGCGCGCCGGTGTTCGAACAGTCGAACATCGTGATCCGCGCGCTCAAGACCGAGCTGCGCGACGACATCCCGATCATCGGCGTGGGCGGCATCATGCGCGGCCAGGACGCGAAGGCCAAGATCGCGGCCGGCGCCAAGCTGGTGCAGCTGTACAGTGGCCTGATCTACGCCGGCCCGGGCCTGGTGCGCGAATGCGCCGACGCGCTGCGCGACAAGAAAAAGAAGAAGTGAGCATGCAACGCAAGAAACTGGGCCGCACCGACCTCGAGGTGAGCACCGTCTGCCTCGGCACGATGACCTTCGGCGAGCAGAATCTGGAGTCTGAGGCTCATTCTCAACTGGATTATGCGGTCGAACGCGGCATCAACTTCATCGACACCGCCGAGCTGTATCCGGTGCCGCCGAACGCGGCGACCCAGGGCTCGACCGAGCGCTTCATCGGCTCCTGGCTCAAGGCGCGCGGCGGGCGCGACAAGCTGGTGCTGGCGACCAAGATCGCCGGTCCGAACGCCAGCCAGGCCTGGATTCGCGGATCGAAGCACAACATTGATGCCGCCAACCTGCGCGCCGCGGTCGACGCCAGCCTGCGGCGCCTGCAGACCGACTACATCGACCTCTACCAGCTGCACTGGCCGAGCCGCAACGTGCCGATCTTCGGCGCCAACCAGTTCGATCCGCGCAAGGAACGCGACGGCGTGGCGATCGAAGACACGCTGCGCGCCCTGGCCGACCTGGTCAAGGAGGGCAAGATCCGCCACATCGGCGTGTCGAACGAAAGCCCGTGGGGCGTGTGCGAGTTCGTCAAGCAGGCCGAGATCCACGGCCTGCCGCGCATCGCCACCATCCAGAACCTGTACAACCTGACCGCACGCGCCTTCGAGACCACCCTGCTGGACGAAGTCTGCTACCGCGAGGACGTGAGCCTGCTGGCCTACAGCCCGCTCGCCTTCGGCCAACTGAGCGCCAAGTACGTCGACGATCCGCAGGCGCGCGGGCGCCTGACGATCTATCCGCCGACCTGGAGCCCGCGTTACCTGCGCCCGGCGGTGTTCGACGCCACCCGCGAATACGCGGCGCTGGCGCGCGAACACGGCTTGAAGCCGGCGCAGATGGCGCTGGCCTGGTGTTATTCGAGGTGGTTCATGGGGTCGACCATCGTCGGGGCGACCACGCTGGCGCAGCTCGAGGAAAACATCGATGCGTCGCAGATCGTCCTGAGCGATGAAGTGGTACGCAAGATCGACGAGATCCACGCCAGGGTCACCAATCCGGGCCAGTAACAATATCTCAGCCGGGTATTGACTTCGGCAACACCTATATAATAATGAGAACTATTCTCAATTATTCCAGGTGATACCGAATGTCGGGCTCCGACACCCTCGCGCAGCCAACGCTGGCCATGCTGTATGCCGACCATCACGGCTGGCTGCACGCATGGCTGCGCCGCAAGCTGGGATGCGCCTTCACCGCGGAGGACCTGGCGCAGGACACCTTCCTGCGCCTGCTGGTGCGCCCGCGCGCGCTGGATGCCGACAAGAATTCGCGCGCCTACCTCACCACCATCGCCAAGGGGCTGGTAGTCGACCACTGGCGCCGCGCCGACATCGAGCGCGCCTGGCTGGCGGCCATGATGGAGCGTCCCGAGGCCTTCCACCCTTCGGCCGAGCACCAGGCCATCCTGATCGAGACCCTGGTCGAAGTCGACCGCATCCTGGCCGCGCTGGCGGACAAGCCGCGCGAAGCCTTCCTGCTGGCGCACCTGCACGATCTGACCTACGCCGAGATCGGCGCGCGGCTGCAGGTGTCGGAACGCATGGTCAAGAAGTACATGGCCCAGGCCATGCTGCACTGCCTGACGGCCGCGTCCTCGTTCCACGCGGCGCTGGCTTGAATATGCCGGACACCCGCGACATCCCCTACGCCACCCTCGAGCAGGCTGCCGAGTGGTATGCCACCCTGCGCGCGGATGCGGTCGACGAGAACGAACGGCGGCGCTGGCAGGACTGGCTGGCGCGCGACGCCGGCAACCGCCAGGCCTGGGCGCGGGTCGAAGCCATCAGCCAGAACGTCGCCATCGCCCGGCAGACGCCGGAAGCCTCCAGCGCGGCCCTGCACGCGGCGGGCGCCCAGCGCCAGCGCCGCAAGCTGGTCAAGACGCTGGCCCTGGCCGCATTCGGCGCCGGCCTCGGCTGGCAACTGGCGCGCACCGAGGACGTGCAGGTGGCCTTCGCCGGCCGGGGCGCATCGCACCGCGTCGGCGTCGGCGAGCGCGTCGACACGGTGCTGGCCGACGGCACCCGCCTCTGGTTAGACTCCGGCACCATCCTCGACCAGCGCTTCGACGCCGTGCAGCGCCTGGTGGTGCTGCACCAGGGGGAGATCTTGCTGCAGAGCGGCCACGATGCGCACCGGCCGCTGGTGGTGCAGAGCCGCCAGGGCAGCATGCGCGCGCTGGGCACCCGCTTCCAGGTGCGGCAATTCGAGGGCAGCACGCGCCTTGGCGTGAGCGAAGGCCGGGTCGAAGTCACCCCCATCGATGCGCACGGCCCCAGGCTGATCATCGAAGCAGGGCAGGAAGTGACGTTCACGCGCAGCGAGGTTTCCTTGCCCGGCGCGCTGCCGGCCGCGCGCGAGGCGTGGACACAGGGCATGCTGATCGCCGAAGACCTGCCGCTCGACGCCTTCCTGGCCGAGCTGTCGCGCTACCGGCATGGCCATCTGGGCTGCGATCCCGCCATCGCGGGGCTGCGCGTGGTGGGCGCTTTTCCCGTCCACGACACCGACCAGGCGCTCGCCATGCTGGAAGCGGCGCTGCCGGTGCGGGCGCGGCGCGTACTGCCGTGGTGGGTCACGGTCGACGCGAAAAAATAAATCGTTCAACGGTTCCCTTTTTTTCACGCCGCCCGGAAAGCAGGGTGAAGACCTTTTATCCTGCCCTTTCCGAAAGCCCGTATGACCTTCCGTGATCCCTCCCCCACGCCGATCGCCCTCGCCGCCCGCCTGCTCGTGGCCAGCCTGCTGGCGCTTGCCGCACCCGTCCATGCCACCGCCGCCGATACTGTCCCGGCCCAGCAGGCCGCGCCGCGCAGCTTCGATATCGCGGCCGGACCGCTCAACGCCGTGCTGGCGCGCTTCTCGGCCGCATCCGGCATCTATATCGCCGCCAATGGCGCGCTGACCGCCGGCGTCGACAGCCCCGGAGTCCAGGGCCGCTTCGCGCCGCACGAGGCCTTGGCGCGCCTGCTGGCCGGCAGCGGCCTGCAGGCGGTGGCGCAGGGCAATGGCCGCTACATCCTGCAGGCAGCGCCGGCGTCCGCGGCTGCGGAGATTGCGCCGCGCCCGGCCACCGTGCCTGCGCTGCCCAAGGTGCTGGTGCGCGCCGATCGCGAACACGCCCTGGGCGATGTCGACGGCTTCGTCGCCCGCCGCAGCAGCACCGCCACCAAGACCCTGACGCGCCTGATCGAGAACCCGCAATCGGTGTCGGTGATCACGGCCGCCGAACTGGCCAACCGCAAGGCCGAGACGCTCGACGAAGCCCTGCGCTACACGGCCGGCGTGACGCCGAACATGAAGCCTTGGGCGGTCGATGAATTCTCGATGCTGCGCGGGTTCGACCTCGGCGCCGCCGGCATCTTCCGCGACGGCCTGCTGACCTCCGGCCGGGCCTACGCCGCGCCGATCGAGCCATATGGCCTGGAGCGCCTGGAAGTGCTGCGCGGACCGGCCTCGGTGCTGTATGGCCAGTCGCCGCCGGGCGGCATGATCAATGCCGTGTCCAAGCGGCCATCAAGCGACGCGGTACGCGAGGTCGGCGTCGAGTACGGCACCTACGACCGCAAGCAGTTCAAGGCCGACATCGGCGGCGCGCTCGACGAACGCGCCGAGTGGACCTGGCGCATCACCGTGCTGGCGCGGGAATCCGGCACCCGCCTCGACCTCGACAGTGACGACCGCATCTACGTAGCGCCAGCCCTGAGCTGGCGGCCGAACGCGAATACCCGCCTGACCCTGCTGGCGCAGTACCAGAAGGACGACCAGTCGTATGCCTGGCCCAACCAGCTGGTGCGTCCCGGCCCGCTCGGGCAGCCGGCGCCGAGCGTCAACCTGGGCGGGCGCGACAACCGCTGGGAACGTGAGAACCACGCCATCGGCTACGAGTTCGAGCACCGCTTCAACGACACCTGGACCGTGCAGCAGAACCTGCGCTACACCCGCCTGGAACGCGACGAAACCAACGTCTTCCCGCGCGCGCTGCTGGCGGACGGCCGCTCGGTGACGCGCCTGTTCTATCCGCGCGATTCGGCCTGGCGCGGGCTGCAGGCCGATACCCGGCTGCAGGCGACCTTCAAGACCGGGGTATTGGCCCACAACGTGCTGGTCGGCCTCGACTACGCCGACAACAAGACCACCGACGGCTACCCCTACGAGATCACCCCGCTGCCGAACCTGGACCTGTACGCCCCGGTCTATGGTGGACACGCAGCCATCGTGCCGGCAGCGGCGCCGCGCAACGAGCTGTATCCGCTCGAGCAGACCGGCGTGTACCTGCAAGACCAGCTGAAATGGGACAGATGGGTGGTGACCGCCGGCCTGCGGCATGACCGCGCGAAGAATGCGAACACGCGCGAACTGCCGGCCGCCGGCACCTCCACGTTGGCCTACCGCCAGTCGGCCAGCAAGACCACCGGCCGCCTGGGCGCCGTCTACCTGTTCGATTCGGGCTGGGCGCCGTACATCAGCTATGCGACCTCGTTCACGCCCACCATCGGCCGCGATGTCGAAGGCGAGCTGCTCAAGCCGTCCACCGGCCGTCAGTTTGAAGCCGGCCTGCGCTACCAGCCGGACAATGCCGGCACCGTCTATACAGCCTCGGTCTTCAAGCTGGAGCGCGAGAACGTGACCACCGCCGCGCCGCAAAACCCAAGCGCCACCGTGCAGACCGGCGCCGTCGAATCGCAAGGCCTCGAGCTCGAGGCGCGCACCAACATCACGCGCAACCTGAGCGTGGTGGCCCAGTACACCTGGCTCGACACCGAGATCACGCGCAGCAACCGCAGCGACCGCGGCCTGTGGCAACCCGGCGCCGTGAGGCACAGCGCCTCGGTGTGGACGCGCCAGGACTTCAGGTTGCTCGATAATCTGCAAGCCTACGGCGCGCTGGGGCTGCGCTACTACGGCAAGTCGCGCTCCTACCAGGACTACGGCAACGAGAACATCGTCAATCCCGACTATGGCATGGTCGATGCCGCCTTCGGCGTCGAGCGCGGCCCGTGGCGCTTCTCGGTCAACGTCAACAACCTGTTCGACAAACAGGTCCTGCTCGATTGCGACACCACCTTCTGCTACCGCAACGCCGAGCGCACCGCCAACGTCAGCGCCAGCTACCGCTTCTGACGGATGTCCGCCTCGAAGAACCCCGGCCTGCGCCAGTCGATGGCTGGCCTGCACCTGTGGGCCGGCCTGCTGGGAGGATGGCTGCTGATCGCCATCTTCGTCACCGGCGGCATCAGCTACTACCGCGACGAACTCACGCAGTGGCTGCGGCCGGAAATCCCGGCCCGTCCCGCCATGCTCGACCAGGCCGCCGCCGCGCAGCGCGCACTTGGCACGCTGGCGCGGGAAGGCGCCGGCGCCGAACGCTGGCAAGTCATCCTTCCGGGACCGCGCGTCAATGCGCTCGAGGCGACCTGGGAAAATGGCGACGCGCGCGAACGCCTGCTGCTCGATCCGGCCAGCGGCGACGCGCTCGCCCCGCGTGCCACCCAGGGCGGCGAGTTCTTCTACTACTTTCACTTTTCGCTGCACTACCTGCCCGCCACGCTGGGCCGCTGGATCGTCGGCCTGTGCACCATCATGTCGCTGGTGGTGGTGATCAGCGGGATCGTCATCCACCGGCGCATCTTCAAGGATTTCTTCACTTTCAGGCCCGGCAAGGGGCAGCGCTCATGGCTGGATGCGCACAACGGCTTCTCGGTGCTGTCGCTGCCGTTCTACCTGATGATCCTGTACACCGGGCTGGTGACCCTGATGTTCTTCTACATGCCGTGGCCGGCGCTGGCGGCCTTCGGGCCGCAACAGGCGCGCGCGGAGCTGGCAAAGGTGATGCAGCCGCACTTCGACACGCCGGCCCGCAGCGGCAGCGCGGCGCCGCTGGCCGGCCTGGCGCCCCTGATGGATGAAGCCAGGCTGCGCTGGGGCATTGACAAGGTGGGCCGTGTCATCGTGAGCCATCCCGGCGACAGCGCCGCCCGCATCGCCATCGTGCGCGGCGACGGCGACCGCGTCTCGGTGGCGCCGTCCTGGCTGCTTTTCGACGGCGTCAGCGGCGCCTTGCTGGCCACGCACGACAGCGCCAGCCCGGCGATACGCACCTGGGGCGGCGCCTATGCGCTGCACCTGGGGCGCTTCGCCGATCCCCTGCTGCGCTTCCTGTATTTCGCGAGCAGCATGGCCGGCGCCGCCATGGTGGCGACCGGCATGGTGCTATGGGCCGTCAAACGCCGACAGACAGTGACGCGGCCCGGCATCGGATTACTGCTGGTCGAACGGGGGAATGTGGCCTGCGTGGCCGGCCTGTCGGTCGCAGTGGCCGGCTTCCTGCTGGCGAACCGCCTGCTGCCGGCCGACCTTGCCCAGCGCACTCAATGGGAGGTTGACTGCTTCTTCATCGCCTGGGGCGCGGCGGCGCTGGTCTCGGCGTGCTTGCCGCCGGCACGGGCCTGGTGCACGCTGGCGTGGGGATCGGCGCTGGCGTGGCTGGCGCTGCCGGTGGTGAACGCGTGGACCACGCCGCGCGGCCTGACGACAAGCTGGCAGGCGGGAGACCAGATGTTCCTCGCCTTCGACGCCGCCTTTGCCAGCCTGGCCGTCCTGTCACTCCATCTCGCGCACCGGGTCAGCCGCCGACCTTGATCACGACCTTGCCGAAGGCCCCGCGCGCCAGGTGCTCGTAAGCTTCAACGGCTTGATCAAATGCATAGACCTTGTCGATCACCGGCTTGATGCCGTGCCGGTCGAGGAAGGGATTCATGCGGTCGAACGATGCGCGCGGCGCCACGGCGATGCCGCGGATGGTCGTTTGGCGGAAGATCAGCGGCATCAACTGCAGTGCAGTCGTCTGGCCAGTCAGGAAGCCGACCTGCGCGATGACGCCAGCCACCCTGGTCGCCGATACGGACTTGTTCAAACCGTCGCCACCTGCGACATCGATCGTCACGTCCACGCCTTTGCCGCCAGTCAGCTTGAGGACTTCCAGCTCCCAGTCGGGATGGGTGCGGTAGTTGATGCCGTCGCTTGCACCCAGGGCCTTCACCCTGGCCAGGTTCGCGTCGCTGCTCGAGGTGGCAATCACGCGCGCACCGTGCGCTAGTGCGATCTGGGCCGCGAAGATCGAGACGCCCCCGGTGCCCTGCACCAGCACCGTCTGACCGGGCTGCAGGTTGCCGACGTCCATCAGCGCGTACCAGGCGGTCAGCGCCGCGATCGGCAGGGTCGATGCCTCTTCGTCGCTCATCCCTTGCGGGGCCAGTACTGCGCCATCCTCGTGCAAGATCATGTATTCGGCCAGGCCGCCCGGCAGCGGCGAGCCGAGGCAGTATTCCGGCTCATCCGCCGCCGGCGCGCCCTCGAGCCAGCGCGAATACAGGTGCGAGTTGACGCGATCGCCAACCTTGAAACGCGTCACGCCTTCGCCCAACGCGACCACTTCGCCCACGGCATCGGATACCGGGATCAAAGGCTTTGGCACCTTGTGCGGTTCGTAGATGCCGTCCACGATCGCCTTGTCACGGAAGTTGAGCGACACGGCGCCGACGCGCACCAGCAGTTCGCCCTTCTGTGGAACCGGCGTCGCAACGTCGCCCAGTACCAGGTTGTTCGAGCCAAAATCCTTCAGCAGCCATGCTTTCATCGTCATTCCAATCATTGAATCGGGCAGAGATGCCCGGGATGAAAAGTCTAATTCCTTCCACCCGATTGAGTTAGTAGCTAGAATTCCTGACTTTCCATCCTCACATTCCACAATCATGGAAGACCGTTTTGCAGGCATCCGCGAATTCGTGCTCGCGGTCGACAAGGGAAGCTTTACTGCCGCGGCGGCGCAGCTCGGCGTGACCGGGTCGGCCGTAGGAAAAAGCATCTCCAGGCTGGAGGCACGGCTGGGCGTCCAGCTCCTGCACCGAACCACGCGGCGCATCGATCTCACCAGCGCGGGCGAAGCCTACCTGGCCAGCTGCCGCAACATCATGGAAGAACTCGACCAGGCCGAATGCTGGCTGGCGACCGGCAGCCAGCAGCCGCAGGGGCGCCTGCGGATCGACTTGCCGACCACCTTCGGGCGGCGTCATGTCGTGCCTACCCTGCTGGAACTGGGCCTGCGCCACCCGCAACTGGACCTGTCGGTGAGCTTGCGCGACCGCGCTGTGGACATGGTGGCCGAAGGGATCGACATGGCGGTCAGGATCGGCGCGCTGGGCGACCACGCCGACGTGGTCGCGCGCCGCCTCGGCGAGCAACGGCTGGCAATCTGCGCCGCCCCAGGCTACCTGGCGCGCATGGGCGAACCTGCCACCCGTGCCGACCTTGCCGGGCACGATTGCCTGACCGGATGGGGGCGCGGCGCCAGGCCTGGCTGGCTGTTGAAGAACGGGGGTGGAGAGGTCGAACGCCACGAAGTGCGCGCGCGCCACGAACTGACCGATGGCGATGCGCTGCTGGATGCCTGCCTCGCGAGCTGCGGCCTGGCGCAGCTGCCGACCTGGCTGGCCGGAGAAGCGCTGCGCTCGGGCGCATTGGTCGAGGTGCTGCCGGCACTGTCGGGAGCGTCGATGCCGATCCACGTGCTGTGGCAAAAGACCTGGCACCTGCAGCCGCGCGTGCGGGTTGCGGTCGATGCGCTGGCCGCGCTGGCGGCAAGGCATGCCGACATCTTCGATCCCGCAGGTGACGGGATCGGAGAACTTAGTCCGCCGTCGCGATAGCCTTCTCGATATCCGCCCGCGTATACCCCTGGGCGAAACGCTCGATGAAGTGGAAGGCATACGCCCGCAGGTAAGAACCGCGGCGCACCGCCAGGCGCGTCACGTTCTGCGCGAACAGGTGCGAAGCCTCGATCGCGCGCAGGCCCTTGTCGCGGCCATGGTCGAAGGCCATCGAAGCGACGATGCCCACGCCCAGCCCCAGCGACACATACTGCTTGATGACGTCCGAATCCATCGCGGTGAGCACGATGTCCGGCGCCAGCCCGGCTTCTACGAACGCGGCGTCGATATGGCTGCGGCCGGTGAAACCCACGTCGTAGGTGATCAAGGGATGCTCGGCCAGGTCTTCCAGGCGCAGCGGCGAGCCGCTCGAGAAGATCGGATGGCCTTCCGGCGCCACGATCAGGTGGCTCCAGCGGTAGCATGGGAAGGACACCAGGTCGGGGAAGGCCGACAGGCCCTCGGTCGCGATCCCGACGTCGGCCTTGCCCGAGGCGACCCACTCGGCGATGTGTTCCGGTGAACTCTGCTGCAGGGCGATGCGCACGTTCGGGAAGGCGTTGCGGAACGACTGCACCACTTGCGGCAGCGCGTAGCGCGCCTGGGTGTGGGTCACGGCGACCGTCAGCGTGCCGCTGTCCTGGGCCGCGTATTCGCGGCTGGCCTGCTGCAGGTTCTCGGCTTCGACCAGCAGCTTTTCGACGATGCGCAGGATGCCCTTGCCGGGCGGCGTCAGCCCGGTCAGGCGCTTGCCGTTGCGTTCGAAGATGACCACGCCCAGTTCCTCTTCGAGCTCGCGGATCTGGCGCGAGACGCCCGGCTGCGAGGTGAACAGGGCGTTGGCGACTTCGGTCAGGTTGAAGTCGCGGCGGGCCGCTTCGCGGACCGAGCGCAGCTGCTGGAAGTTCATATCGCGTTTCCTTCGTCGACGAACACTTCGATGCGGCGCGGACGCACCACCAGCGTCTCGCCTTCCTTGAGGCCCAGGCTGGCGAAGCGCTCGTTCGGCATCACCGCCTCGATGATCTGCTGGTTGTCGGAACGCTCCAGGTCGAGCTGGGCCAGCGGGCCGATCGCATGCGCGCGGCGCAGCTTGGCCACCACGCCTTCGGCGCCGGGCGTGTAGCGCTCGACGTCGAGGTCGTGCGGACGCACGTAGCCGATGCCGGCGCCGTCACGCACGCCCGCGTGCTGCGGCGCCTGGAAGCTCACTTCTCCGCTGGCCAGCACGCCTTCGTGCACGCGGCCGTGGAACAGGTTGACGTTGCCCAGGAAGCCGTAGACGAAGGGCGAGGCCGGGTTGTTGTACACCTGGTCCGGGCTGCCCAGCTGCTCGACGCGGCCCTTGTTCATCAGGACTACCTGGTCGGCCACTTCGAGCGCCTCTTCCTGGTCGTGGGTGACGAAGATCGAGGTCACGTGCAGCTCGTCGTGCAGGCGGCGCAGCCAGCGGCGCAATTCCTTGCGCACCTTGGCGTCGAGCGCGCCGAACGGTTCATCCAGCAGCAGCACGCGTGGTTCGACCGCGAGCGCGCGCGCCAGGGCGATGCGCTGGCGCTGGCCGCCCGACAGCTGCGGCGGATAGCGGTCGGCGATCCAGTCGAGCTGCACCAGCTCGAGCAGCTTTTTCACTTTCTCGCGGATCTGCTGCTCCGACGGGCGCTCCTTGCGCGGCTTGACGCGCAAACCAAAAGCGACGTTTTCGAACACGGTCATGTGCTTGAACAGCGCATAGTGCTGGAACACGAAGCCGACCTGGCGCTCGCGCACGTGGCGGTGCGAGGAATCCTGGCCGTCGAGCAGGACGGAACCGGAATCCGGGTATTCGAGGCCGGCGATGATGCGCAGCAGCGTGGTCTTGCCGCAGCCCGAAGGCCCGAGCAAGGCGGTCAGCTCGCCGTCCGGGAACTGCAGCGAAACGTCGTCGAGCGCCGTGAACTGGCCGAACTGCTTGCGGAT
>DDKG01000205.1 GCA_002339265.1 Massilia sp. UBA2604
CCTGGCCGACCTTGATGTCGTCCGGATTGGCCAGGTTGTTCCAGGTCACCAGGTCGCGGTAGTTCTGGCCGAAGTCGAGCGCGATGCGCAGCAGGGTGTCGCCCTTGCGCACGGTGTACATGCCGCGCTCGTCTTGTTTCGGCGCTTCTTCCACGCGCGCGGGCGCTGGCCGGCTTGGCGCGGCGGTGACAGGGCGCTCGACGACCGGCGCCTGGCGGGTGGTGGTGGAACAACCGGCCACGAGGCCGATGAGGATCGTCAGGAGGGCTAAACGCGGTGCTTGTGTCATTGGCATTCTATTGTCTTATCGGCGTACGGCGGGCCTGGCGGCCCTTATTGGGTTTCAGATGGTGCCTGGGCGCAGCGGCACGAAGTGGCACGCTTCCAGCGTTTCGCTGGTCCACTCGGATTTGCCGGTGCGGGTAATACGGTGCAGGTGCTGCACCTGGGCGCCGACCGGCGCCACGAGATGCGCGCCGATGGCCAGCTGCTCGAGCAGGGCACGCGGCACCTCGAGTCCGGCGGCGGCGAGGATGATGCCATCGAAAGGCGCAACCTGCGGCAAGCCTAGCATACCATCCCCATACTGCAAACGCAGGTTCGATATCCTCAGCGGCCGCAGATTGGTCTTCGCGAGCTCGTGCAAGGGCTTGATGCGCTCGATCGAGTACACCTCCCTGGCGACGAAGGACAGGACCGCGGCCTGATAGCCGCAGCCCGTGCCGATCTCGAGCACTTTTCCCAGCGCGCCGCCGGCACGCATCACTTCTATCATGCGGGCGACGATATAGGGCTGGGAGATGGTCTGGTTATGGCCGATCGGCAGCGAGGCGTCGATGTACGCCTGGCCCGACATGGCCGGTTCGATGAACAGGTGGCGCGGCACGGTTTCCATCGCCAGCAAGACCTGCGGGTCGCTCACGCCCTGGCGCGCGACGCGGCCCACCATCGCACGGCGCACCGCCTCGCTCGCCGCCAGCTCGGAACGCTGGGCGGCCGGCGCGCTGCTGGTCACCTGCACATAGCTGGGCATGCGTGGCGCCGGGCCAGGGGACGGCGGCGTCCTGGCGCCGGTATAGGTGGTGGCGTTGCGGGTGGCGGTCTGCGGCGTCTGCACCGGCGCCGGCGTGCCGGGCTTGCGCACGCCGCCCGTCACCGACGACAGCGGCAGCGGAAAATTCGGACGCGCGTCCTTCATGCCAGCCCTCCCGCCAGCAGGGCCAGCTGGGTCTTGTGGGTCAGGTCGATCTGCAGCGGCGTGATCGACACGCGGCCCTCCGAAGTCGCGTGGAAGTCGGTGCCTTCGCCCGCGTCGCGGCAGGCGCCGGGAGCGCCGATCCAGAAGATCTCGCGGCCGCGCGGATCCTGCGCGCGGATCACGGGCTCGGCCTGGTGGCGGCGCCCGAGGCGGGTCGGCGTCAGCGGGCCGATTTCTTCGTACGGCAGGTTCGGGATGTTCACGTTCAGCAGGAAGGGCTTCGGCAGCATGTCGAAACCGCCGGCGGCGAAACGCTCGACGATGTCGCGCGCCACCCGGGCGGCGGAATCGACGTGGGCCCAGCCGCCGTGCACCTGCGAGAAGGCGATCGCCGGCAGCCCGAACAGGAAGGCTTCGGTGGCGGCGGCGACGGTGCCCGAATACAAGGTGTCGTCACCCATGTTCTGACCATTATTGATGCCGGAAACCACCAGGTCGGGCGGCGCATCGGACATCCCGGTCAGGGCGATGTGCACGCAGTCGGTCGGCGTGCCGTTGGTGAAATAGTAGCCGTTGGCCGATTTGAAGACCGACAGCGGCCGGTCCAGGGTCAGCGAATTCGAGGCGCCCGAGCGATTGCTGTCGGGTGCGACGACGACGATGTCGGCGATCGGCGCGAGCGCATCCGCCAGCGCGGCCAGACCGGGCGCCAGATAACCGTCATCGTTACTGATCAAGATTCGCATGGCGGAGATTTTACCCGAAGCAACGCTTGTATCGACGCCCGGCAGCAGAAATTCAGGCCCGGATTTCATAATCCGGGAAGATCGATGGAGCGTTTGATAACAGTGCGGCGACCTTGCGACAGTTTACTGGACAGCGTGACAAGCTCGGCTGGAACGGGTCGATGCCGTCCTGCCAAGTTGCTTGTCACGTGGTTAAGAAGCCATCCCGATAGGGTCCAGCTGCGGCGGAAGCGCGAGCCCGCTCAGCCGATGCAAGGCCAGCCGGATCGCTGCGACCTGGCGACACGCGCCGTATGGCGGCCGGATAGCGGAAGGCTGGTGCAGGCGCATGCCTGGCGCGGCGCCGGGCATCGAGGCTGACCCGGCGCCGGCGCAGCACGGGTGCGGCGACTTCAGCGCATCGCCATCGGATTGTCGCGCGCCGCCTCGATCAGCGCTCCCTCGAGCAGCGACACTTCGTCCTGGGTGAAGGACAGCAGCGCGTCCTTGTCGCCCTCTTGCAGATAGACCTGCTTGATCATGGCGGCGCCACGCCGGCGCAGCGGATGGGCGGCGCTGGGCTTCAATACCGAAGTACGCAGGCTGTCGGCCAGCGCCCTGGCCTCCTCTGGACTGCGGCTGTCGATCAGGTTCTGCAACTCGGTCAGCTTGTGACCCAGGTTGTCGGCCGCCGCCGGCAAGGATGACGAAGAAAGGTCGGGCGCCACACTGCCTGCCCCGGGGCCGGATGCGCCGGGCTGCGCCCGCATCGGCTCCAACAGTTGCTCCTGCAGTTGCTCCTGCATGGCGTCATCCGGGGCCACGCCAGGCGCCGGCGCGCCTTCGGCGTCACGCAGGTGCTGGCGCAGCTCGGCCACCTGTTCGCGCAGGCGGCGCGCAGCTTCGGCCTCGCCCTGCTGGCCCAGGGTCGAGGCCAGCCGCAGCTGCATATTGAGGGTCTCGGGATGACCGGCCCCCAGATGCCGCTCGCGCGTGCGCGCCAGCGATTCCTGAATGCTGCGGACCGCCGCCAGGTCGCCCTGGGCGGCCAGGATTTCGGCCAGCGCCTCGCGCGCCGACAGCGTGCCGGCGGCATCCAGGCCGTCGTGCCGTTCGTGGGCCCGCAGCACCGATTCGAGCATGCGCCGCGCGTTGCCCAGTTCACCGGTCTCGCCCAGCAGCAGCGCCAGCCGCTGGCCGCAGCGCAGGGTGTCGGCGTGCTCGCTGCCCTGGCGCCGGCGACGGGCGTCGAGCACCCGTTCGACCACGATGCGGGCGCGCTCGAGTTCGCGCTGCTGCACCAGGCTGTGCGCCAGGTCTTCGAGGCAGTCGAGCGTGACCAGGTGTTCGGCGCCGAGCGCGCGTTCGCAGGCGGACACCACCTGTTCGTGCAGCGCCAGCGCCCGCTCGCCCTCGCCCAGCGCAGCCAGCGCGCGCGCCAGCTGCGAGCGCGCCGCCAGCGTTTCGGGGGCCTCGGCGCCGGCCTTGCGCGCGCAGGCCTGGACCAGCAGGTCGTAGTGGCGGCGCGCATCGTGCACGGCGCCGCTGTCGAGCAGCAGCGCGGCCAGCGCGGCGCGCCCCTGGCGCGTGGCCGCATGGTCGTCGCCGAGCAGGCGTTCGCGCAGGACCAGGCTTTCTTCGAAGCAGGCGCGGGCTTCGTCGCGGCGCCGCTCGCGGCGGCACAGCTCGCCCAGGCGCATGAGGTGCTCGGCCAGCGGCGGCGAGCCGATCTCGTCGTCGCCGCCCAGCCCGCGCGCCTGCGCGACCGCGGCGCGCAGGCGCACTTCAAGCAGCGACTGCCAGGGGAAGCTTTTTGGCGCCAGCCATTCGGCCAGCAGCGCGGCATGGCGCGCCAGCGCGCGGCGGTCGCCGGCCGGACCGGCGGTGGACAGGGCGTCGGCCAGCGCCAGCTGGGTCTCGTCGAACCAGCTGTCGAGGTTGACGCGCGACCAGCCATAGCTGGCGCGCAGCAGCGCCTCGATGCGGGGCTGGTAGCCCGGCAAACCATGGCGCACATCGCCGCGCCGCCAGCGCGCGTGCGGATCGCTGCGCGCGCCGTCGGCGGTGCAGGCCAGCGGATAGAGCAGCAGCGGACGCTGTTCTTCTTCATGGGTGCAGCGGTAATCGATTGCACGCCGCAGCACGCCTTCGATGCCTTCGATGCTGCCCGGCGCCGGCGTGAACAGGCCCACCATGCGGTCGGGCACCAGGGTTGTGCACACGCTGACGGCGGACGAGCGCCCGGCGGCGGTGGCGACCAGCACATGGCCGAAGTGCTGCGCCAGGCGCGCCGCGAAGCGCCGGAACAGCGCCGGGCAGGCGTCGAACAGGGCCGGGTAGTCGAGCCGGCCGGCGCGTTCGGCATAGCTGCCGTCGAAACGTCCGGCGCGCAGCAGGTAGAGCGGGCGGCGGCCGTCGGCGCGTTCGATATAGGCCTGCCAGCCGACGCCGTCGATCACGCGGTCGGCCAGCTCCTCGCCGCGGCCGGCGGTGTTGCGCAGCCGGGCGCGGCAGGCCTCGAAGAATTCGAGCAGCCCGGGCCGGGCTGCGTCGCCTGCGTCGCCCGCATCGTCGTCGGCAGGCTGCGCGCCAGGATGCGCCCCAAGGTGGGCAGGCGCGAACGCCGGCCCGGCGACGGACATGACGGTAAACGGCTCATCGGCCGGCAGCGCGAAATGGCGGTGCAGCGCCGGCGCCTCGAGATCCCAGTCGATCACCAGCACCGGCGCCGCGGCGTCCCCACCTGCCAGCTGCAGCGCCAGCGCCGCCAGCACGGCATTGCGCGCCGCGCCGCCCTCGTAGGCATAGAAGCTCGTCAGCGCACCCGGCATGGCCAGCGGCTGGAGCGAGGGCTGGAGCGAACTACCTTGTTGGTCCATATGGCTCCTCATTCTTTTGGAAACGTCAGTTCTGGAACATCGCGCCATTCAGGTGGGACAGCGGGAAGCACGAATTGGTTGCAGTCGTGGTCGAGCGGGGTATGCTTTTTTTGACATGCATAATGGGCGGCGATCCGCTTGACCATCTTGTCAATGTCCGGCAAGAAGTCTGGATTCGACATCAGATCGGGCGTTGCCATCGTGTAGTGCGAGAAGTCGACGTAGAAGCGCGCATCGCTGATTTGGGGCGGCAGCGATTCCGGGTGGCGCGTCATGACGACCGGGATGATCAGGCGGCTCGGCAAGGTGTACCACTTGCCGCGCTCGGCCTCGATCAGGCGCATGGCCTCGTACTCGCGCCGCGTATAGGCGTGGGCCTCGTACTTGGGCGTGTAGATGAGGATCATGCAGACACTCTCGCACATCGCGCGTGCGATCTTGCAGTCGAGATCGTCGCCGCCGCCCAGCTGCTCGGTATCGATAAATAATTCGTCTTCGTTGTCGAAGTAGGGTTCGAGATAGCAGCGCAGGGCGTCGGCCAGGGCCGACTTGAAGCGCTGCATCAGCGCGTGTCGGCCGTGGGCATAACTGAAGAAACAACCGTAACGGATTGCCATGCTTGTCCTCTGGTTCGGGCGCTTGTGGCGCCCCACATCCCAAGACTCTAGCGCGCAGCCCCTTGCCGGCTTTGCGGACGAACAAGCAGACACGGGCCTTGCGGATGAAGATTCGCTCTCTTTCTTAAGGCATAATTCGCCCCGCCAATAAAGCCGCCAATAAACTGTGAGGAAGCAATGAAAGCCGTACGCTGCACCGCCTGGGGACCGCCAGACAGCCTGGTACTCCAAGACTTGCCGGAGCCGGTCGCCGGCCCTGGCGACATCGTGGTCGACGTGAAGGCGGCCGGCGTCAACTTCCCCGATGTGCTGACGGTGCAGGGCAAGTACCAGGTGCGTCCTCCCCTGCCCTTCACGCCCGGCAACGAGTTCGCCGGCGTGGTGCGCGCGGTCGGCGCGGGCGTCGATGGTTTCGCCCCCGGCCAGCGCGTGATCGGCTTCACCCGCACCGGCGCCTTCGCCGAGCAGGCGGTGGCGCCAGCCAGCGCCTTCCTGCCGATGCCCGACGACATGGACTTCGACGTCGCCGCCGCCATCACGCTTACCTACGGCACCTCGTACCACGCGGTCGCCGACCGCGGCGCCTTGCAGGCCGGCGAGACGATGCTGGTGCTGGGAGCGGCCGGCGGCGTGGGCGTGGCGGCGATCGAGATCGGCAAGTCGCTCGGTGCGCGCGTGATCGCGGCTGCTTCCAGCGACGAGAAGCTGGCGGCGTGCAAGGCGCACGGCGCCGACGTGCTGATCAATTATGAAACCGAGGATTTGCGCGAAGCGCTGCGCGCCGCCACCGAAGGCCGCGGCCCGGACGTCGTCTACGATCCGGTGGGCGGCAAGTACAGCGAACCGGCGCTGCGCTCGATCGCCTGGCGCGGGCGCCACCTGGTGGTGGGCTTCGCCGCGGGCGAGATCCCGCGCCTGCCGTGGAACCTGATGCTGCTCAAGGGGGCGTCGGTGGTGGGGGTGTTCTGGGGCGACTTCACGCGCAAGGAACAGGAGGCGCACCTGGCGGCGATGGCGCGCATCACCGCCTGGATAGCGGAAGGAAAACTGAAGCCGCTGGTGTCGCGGCGCTATTCGCTTGCCGAGACCGCGCAGGCGCTGCAGGACATGGCGGCGCGCAAGGTCATCGGCAAGGTCATCATCGTGCCGTGACGATTCGTGGGGTGGACGGCATAGCCGTCCACCCTACAGTGTCGATGCATGGATCAAAGCATCAGACGACGCTCTCGTCCGCCTCTTCGACCGGCCGGAAGAACTGGATCACCTCTTCCTGCACCCGGGTACGCTTGAACGACGGCAGGCTCTGCCAGATGCGCCGGCCATAGGGCTTGGTGATGATGCGCGGA
>DDKG01000326.1 GCA_002339265.1 Massilia sp. UBA2604
GTCCTGGTGGACGACAACCAGCTGGTGAAGGCGGGCGACGTGATCGCCGAGCTGGATCCGGTCGACCATGCCGTGCGCGTCGAGCAGATCGAAGCCCAGATCGCCAGCGTGCAGCAGCAGGTCGGCCAGGCCGAGGCCCAGATCCAGCAGGTACGCGCGCAGGCGGCGGCGGCCGGCGCCCAGGTCAAGCAGTCCCAGGCCCAGCTGCTGCGTGCGCGCCAGGATGCCGAACGCTTCGGCCAGCTGTACAACGACACCATGAAGGCGGTCTCGAAGGCCGAGGTGGATGCCTCGAGCGCCGCGCGCGACGCCGCCGTGGCCGACCTGGCCGCGCGCCGCGACAACGCCGCCGCGGCGCAAGCCCAGATCGGCGCCGCCGAGGCGGGCCGCGACGTGCTCAAGGCGCAAGTAAAAGTGTTGCAGGCGCAGTGGAAGGAAGCGCAGCAGCAGCTGGCCTACAACCGCATCGTGGCGCCGGTGGATGGCCGCGTCGGCCGCCGCAGCGTCGAAGTCGGCGCCCGCGTGCAGCCGGGCCAGGCGATGCTGGCCGTGGTCGAGGACAATGTCTGGGTGGTCGCCAACTTCAAGGAAACCCAGCTCGCCGGCCTGGCGCCGGGGCAGAAGGTCAGCCTCGAGGTCGATGCGCTGCCCGAGCATCACCTGGTGGGCCGCGTGGACAGCTTCGCGCCGGCTTCGGGCAACCAGTTCGCGCTGCTGCCGGCCGATAATGCGACCGGCAACTTCACCAAGATCGTGCAGCGCGTGCCGGTCAAGATCACGCTCGACCCGCAGGACGTGAAGAAATACGCCGGCCGCCTGGTGCCGGGCATGTCGGTGGTGGCCGAGGTCGAACTGGGCCAGGACATCAAACCGACCCAGACCGCCGCCGTCCACTAAGCGACTCCCATGACTACCATGAGCAAACCCGCTGCAGTCGGTCCGACCTTGGGTGCGGTACCGGGCGCGCCAGCCAATGGCGCGGCGGTGGACCTGCGCACCTGGATCGCGATCGCCGCCGGCATGCTGGGCGCCTTCATGGCGGTGCTCGACATCCAGATCACCAACTCCTCGCTGCGCGACATCCTCGGCACCTTGTCGGCCACGCAGGAAGAAGGCTCGTGGATCTCGACCGCCTATCTGTGCGCCGAGATCGTCGTGATCCCGCTGACGGCGCTGTTCACGCGCGCCTTCGGCGTGCGCAACTACATGATCGGCACCACCGCGCTGTTCCTGGTGTTTTCGACTTTGTGCGGCGCGGCCTGGAGCCTGGAGAGCATGATCGTGTTCCGCATGCTGCAGGGCTTTACCGGCGGCGCGCTGATCCCGATGGCGATGACCCTGGTGATGACCCTGCTGCCACCGTCGAAGCGCGCCACCGGCATGGCCATCTTCGGCCTGACCGCGACCCTGGCGCCGGCGATGGGCCCGACCCTGGGCGGCTACCTGTCGGAGCTGTATGGCTGGCCGTCGATCTTCTATATCAACTGGGTGCCGGGCGTGCTGCTGATCGCCGGCATGGCCTGGGGCCTGCAGCCCGAGAAGTCGAACCTGAAAACGCTGGTGAAGGCCGACTGGCTGGGCATCGCGCTGATGGCGATGGGGCTGGCCTGCCTGACGATCTTCCTGGAAGAAGGCAATTCGAAGGACTGGTTCGATTCGAGCTTCATCGTGATCTTCGCCGCGCTCTCGCTCACGGGCCTGTTGGGCTGGGTGGCGCTGAGCTTCTCGAAGCCGGAACCGTTCGTCAACCTGCGCCTTTACGGCCAGCGCAACTTCCTGGTCGCGACCACGCTGTCGGCGGTGATCGGCATGGGCCTGTATGGTTCCTCGTACCTGCTGCCGCTGTACCTGGGCCAGATCGCCGGCTATACGCCGATGCAGATCGGCGAAGTGATCGCCTGGGTCGGCCTGCCGCAATTGCTGGTGATGCCGTTCGCGGCCAAGCTGTCCTCGAAGGTTGACAACCGCATCCTGTGCAGCTTCGGCCTGTTCATGTTCGGCATCTCGTGCATCATGAACTCGTTCATGGACGCCACCACCGGCTACGACCAGCTGATGTGGACGCAAGTCGTGCGCGCCATCGGCCAGCCCTTCGTGATGCTCACCTTGTCGAACTTCGCGATGTCGGGCTTGCAGCCGCGCGACATGGGCTCGGCCTCGAGCCTGTTCAACATGACCCGCAACCTGGGCGGCTCGATCGGCATCGCGCTGCTGGCCACCTCGCTCACCAACCGCGAACACTTCCACTCGGCGCGCCTGGGCGAAGCGGTGTCGGTGTATGCGCCGGCGACCCAGGAACGCCTGGACGCGCTGACCCAGGGCTTCATCGCCAAGGGCATCGATCCCGCCAGCGCCTCAACCCAAGCGCTGGCCGTGGTCGACCGCCTGGTGCGGCGCGAAGCCTATGTGATGGCCTATAACGACGGCTTCTGGATCATCGGCATGATCCTGCTCGGCTGCATCGCGGCGATCTGGATGGCCGACAAGGTCAAGTCGCCGGGTGGTGGTGGCGGTGGCCACTGATATTGAATTCGAATGAAGAGATCAACCATGTTCAAACCTCTCACCTCCGTCCTCGCGATCAGCATGCTGGTCGCCGGCTGCACCACGCTCGGCCCGGATTTCCAGGCGCCGGCCGCGCCGGCGCAAACGGCCTTCCGCCACCTCGACGCGGGCGACGACAGCGCGCGCCTGCCGGCCGCCTGGTGGACCGTCTTCAACGACGCCACCCTCGACAGCCTCGAGGCGCGCGCGCTGCGCGACAACCCGGGCGTGCAGGCCGCGGCCCAGCGCCTGTTGCAGGCGCAGGCGCAACTCGGCGTGGTGCGCGCCGGCCAGCTGCCGAGCGTTTCGGTCGGCGCCGGCGTGTCGAATGCCCGTACCTCGGCCGAAACGTCGCAGGGCCTGGCGCTGGGTGGCCGCTCGATCGAGGGCAATAACTACAGCGTCGGCGCGTCGCTGTCGTATGAGCTCGACCTGTGGGGCCGCGTGCGCCGCGTCGTCGAGGCCAGCGATGCGCAGGCCCTGGCGGCGCAGGACGACCGCGATGGCGTGATCCTGCTGTTGTCGAGCCAGGTCGCCTCGTCGTACTGGCAGTTGCGCGGCCTGGATGCCGAGCGCGCGATCCTGAGCAATGCCCTGGCCACGCGGCGCGAATCGCAGGAACTGGTCGAGGCGCGCTTCAATGCCGGGCTGTCGAACGAGCTGGACGTGTCGCGCGCCCGCATCGAGCGCGCCAACGCCGAAGCCGACCTGCATGAAGTGCAGCGCCAGCGCAACCTGGTCGAGCATGCGCTGGCCACGTTGGTGGGCAGCACGCCCAGCGCGCCGCTGCTGGTCGTGGCGCAGGTGGATACCACGGCGGTGCAGCTGCCGCAGCCGCCCGCGATTCCCGTCGGCCTGCCGGCCAGCCTGGTGGGCCAGCGGCCCGACCTGGCGGCCAGCGTGGCGCAGCTGAAGGCGGCCAATGCGCAGATCGGCGTGGCCGAAGGCGCCTTCTATCC
>DDKG01000327.1 GCA_002339265.1 Massilia sp. UBA2604
TTCATGAACTGGGTCTGGCCGGTCGAGAAGTGCACGTCGGTGCGCAGGCGGGTCTTGATGACGGTGGCGTCGGCGAACCAGCGCTCGTCGAAGTTCATCGCCACGCCGACTTGCGCGCTATAGGTCAGCTTGTTGTCGATCTTGAAGGTGGTCGGCACGTCGCTGCCCGGATTGGTGATCGCGGTCATCTTGGTCGAGCCGCGCTCCTTCATGAAGTAGGCATAGGTCGGACCCACGCCGACGAACGGACGGAAGGTCGACGTCGGCGAACCGAAGCGGTATTGCACGAAGGCGGTCGGCGGCAGCGCCTCGACCTCGCCTAGCTTGCCGGTGCCATCGATCGCGCCGGCGCCGTAGATGCTGTGCTTGTATGGCGTGCCGAGCGCGCCTTCGAGCGAGATGTTGTCGGTCAGGCTGTAGGTGAGGATCAGCACCGGCTGCATGTCGTTGCCGACGTCGGCCTTGGTGCCCGGCAGCGCAGGCGCGCTGATGTCGCCGCTCTCGACCTTCGGCATCAGGCGGTTGAAACCGACCTTGGCCGTGATCTGGCCGGCCGACTGCGCGTATGCGCCGGACGCGAATGCCAAGCCGGCAGCCACACCCAGCACTTTCATCATGCTGTTGAAACGAACTTTCATGCTATCTCCTGATATGTGTGAGTGGACCCGCCATCGAGGCGGGCCCGCCGCTGCCTGCTCTTAGAGCCAGCCCTTGATTGCCATGTCCTTGAAGACGTAGCGGGCGATGAGGTCGTTCTCGAACGGGGTCGGGTGAATCCCGTCGGCGAACATGTAGCGGCTCACATCACCGGCGACCGTGTTGTTCGCGGTGCAGATCAGCGAGGTCGTGCCCAGCGCATTCTCGGCGCAGGCCGGGGCGCTGGTGTTGGTCAGGCCGTATGGGCCAGGGTTCTTCACCTGATCGTTGCTGACGGTGTACAGGTCGGTGTACAGCACACGCGCATCGTCGGCGCCCAGGCCGGCTTTCAGCTGGGTGTTGAAGGCGTTGACCATGGCGGTCACCAGTTGCTGGATCGCGACAGGACGCGACTTGGCGGTCGGGGTGCTGGCGACGTCCGGCAGGTTGGCGACGATGACGTACTTGGCGCCCTTGGCCAGCAGTTCGTTCTTGACCAGGCCGGCCATCTGCGCGCCGGCGGTGCCGAGCGCGGTGACCATGGCGGTCGCGTTGGCGGTGGCGTAGGCGCCAGCCGCGGTGTTGCCGGCGGCGGTGCCGTCAGCCTGGGCGGCGGCCACGATCGGGCCGTAGACGGCCGGCTGGGCGACGGCCTGGTTGCCCGGCTGGGTCGCGGCGGCGCGCACGGCTGCCTGCACCACGCTCTGGTCGGTCTTGCCTGGGCGTGCGTTCTCGGTGGCGATCGCCGCGCCGATGGCTTGCGCCGCGGCTTGCGGGTTGGTCGCGCCGGCCGCGAGGCGGGTGGCCAGGGCGGTGGCGAAGGCTTGCGCGCCGGCGGCGGTGCCGGCATTGGTCACGGCGGCCAGCTGCATCAGCACGTCATTGCCGCCCGACAGCACGGTCACCAGCTCGGTGCCGCTGAACTTGTTGCCGGTCTTGGCCAGGTGATTGGCGATCTGGGTGACCATCGGGGTGGTCATTTCGCCGATCGGCGAGCCGGTTGCGGCGTTGCCCGGGCCGATCGGATTGACCACGCGCGAACCGCCTTGCGCGTAGTTGAAGCAATTCGGATGGTTCACGATCGGCACGTTGAAGCCGAGCGACGCATCGCCCTGCAGGCCGGTCTGGGCGGCGCACGGGGCCGGCAGCTTGAGCTGGGCAGCCATGAAGTCGACCCAGATCTTGCCGTTCAGGTCTTCATTGCGAGCGCTGCTGTCGCCATTGATGGTGAACTTGCCGCCGCCGGCCGCCGCAACGGCGCCGACGCGGTAGGTGCCGACGTCCGACAGGCTGTCGCCGAACGACACCATATTGCTGAAGGTGATCTTGGTGGTCTGGTCGCCGCCGGCAGGGCTGGTGCCGCCGCCGCATGCGGTCAGGAGCGCGGCCGTCAGAACGGCCAGCGCGAATTTGGTTTGACGCATTGTGTCTCCTGGATAGAAATTATTGTGAAACGAACGCCCGTGCTATTCGCATCATGGTAACTATGCCAGCGTTCAAACCACTTGTATAGCAAATTCCATTGCGCGTGGGCATTTGGCTACCACACCTATCAAAAGAGATGGGTAAGCCTGAGGGATGGGATTATAACCACCGTTTTCTCAACAGAAAGAGGCAGGTTTGTAACAGACGAGCGCTGAATGCGGAGCGTTTGCGCTCCGTCATACGCTTTATTGATATAAATTAAACTTTTGCTTGGCTGTTGAGCAAACCGTGCACGATGCCCGTCGAACCATGGGCAGCGCGACGCAGTCGGTCATTGACGCCCAGCCAGTCGCCGCCCTGCGGCGGCGCCTCGACCAGGATCACGTCGGCGCCCTGCCCGTCCATCGCGCGCAGCGCGGCGTACAGCGCGTGGGCGAAGCCGTCGGGCGCGGCCGGCAGGCGCAGCGCGGCGTGGGTGGCCGGCATGTCGCTCATGTGGATCAGGGCCACCTTGCGGCCGGCGCCGTGCAGCGCGGCCAGGGTTTCCAGCAAGACGTCGCGTTCCTGCATCGCCACCGGCGTATGCGGAGCGTAGTGCGATTCGAGCGTGCCCGAGGCGCGCGGCGCCGCGGCGTCCGGCGCGGCCGGGACCTGGTCGATCACGGCGGCGATCGCCTCGGCACTGATCTGGCCGGGACGCAGCAGCACCGGGCCGTGCGTGGCCAGGCGCGACAGGTCGACGA
>DDKG01000268.1 GCA_002339265.1 Massilia sp. UBA2604
ATGCATTTTACTCAAATTTTTAATCAAGACCTTCTCGCCATGGAGAATCGCGCAGGCGCGCTCGGCATCGGGCACGCGCAGCGAGATGAAATTGGCGGCCGACGGGAACACTTCCACGCCCGGCAAGGCGGCCAAGGCGGCGGCCAGGCGGGTGCGCTCCTCGTTGAGCAGGCCAGCCTGGCGGTCCAGCACGTCCAGGTGGTCCAGCGCGAACTCGGCCGCCACCTGGGTCAGCACATTGACGTTGTACGGCGGGCGCACCTTCTCGAATTCGGCCAGCAGCGGCGCCGCGGCCGACATATAGCCGAGGCGGATGCCGGCCAGGCCCAGCTTGGACAAGGTACGCATCACGACCAGGTTCGGATACTGCGGCAGGCGCTCCATGAAGCTGACCCGGGCGAACGGCTGGTACGCCTCGTCGACCACCACGATGCCGTGCTCGCCCATGGCCTCGATGATCGCCACCATGTCGTCGGCATCGTACAGGTTGCCGGTCGGGTTGTTCGGATAGGCCAGAAACAGCAGCGATGGCTTGTGCTCGTCGATGGCGGCCAGCATGGCCGGCAGGTCGAGCGAGAAGTCCGGCTTGATCGGCACGCCGACGAAATCCGCGCCCGCGAACTGGGCCGAGCGCGAGAACATCACGAATGCCGGGACCGGCGCCATCACCACGGCACGCTTGCTACCTGGCTCACGTTCCTGGCGCGCGATCGTGGTCGCCAGGATCGTGATCAGCTCGTCCGAGCCGTTGCCGAGCAGGACGTCGTAGCCTTGCGGGACGCCCAGCTTGGCGCAGATGCGGTCCTTCAAGGTGCGGTAGGACGGCACCGGGTAGCGGTTCAGCGCCGCCTCGGCCAGGCGTGCGCCCAGTTCGGCGCGCAAGTCGTCCGGCAGCTGGTACGGGTTTTCCATCGAGTCGAGCTTGACGTAGCCGATCGAGTCCGGCACGTGATAGCTGCCCACGGCGCGCACGTCGGCGCGGATGGTGTTCTCGATCAGTTTGGCGATGTCGGTCATGATGTTTCTTCCGTGATGTTGGCGGCCTTGGCGGCCTTGCGCAGTTTTTTTGCCTTCGCTCCGGTCACCGGCACCTCGGGCGCGGCCAGGCGCTCCTGGATAATGGCGCAATAGTCGGGGTTCAGTTCGAAACCGGTGTACTGGCGGCCCAGGCGCTTGGCGGCAATCGCCGTGGTGCCGCTGCCCATGAAGGGATCGAGCACGACGCCGCCCGGCGGGCAGGACGCCTTGACCATGCGCTCGATGATCTCGAGCGGCTTCTGGGTCGGATGGTCGGCGCGCTCCGGATGTTCGCGATGCAGGCGCGACACGCTCCATACGTCCTTCGGGTTGTAGCCGACTTCGAGCCACTTGGCGCCCACGAAGATCGAGCGCGAACGCGCCTTCTTGGTCTCGGCGTCATACGGGATGCGCACCGCATCCAGGTCGAAGTAGTAATCCTTGCGCTTCGCGAAAAAACCGATGGTGTCGTGCACCGACGAGAAGCTGCGCACGCTGCCGCCCATCGACGGAACGCGGCGGTCCCAGATGATCTCGTTCATCATCGTCATGCGTTTTTTCAGCATCACGAAGATCTCGGGCGCGAAGCGCCAGGTGAGGAAGATGTACAGGCTGCCGTTGGGCTTGAGCTTCGGGATGGCGGCGTCGATCCACCCCTCGGTCCATTCCAGGTAGGCTTCGACGCTTTGCTGGTCCGAGGCGTTGCCATAGTCCTTGCCCAGGTTGTAGGGCGGGTCGGTCAGGATCAGGTCGATGGAACCGTCCGGGATGCGCGCCAGGCCGGCCAGCGCATCCTCGCAGAAGACCTGGTTGACCCAGGACGTCATGACGCTTGCGGCGGCACGGGGTCCAGACGCAGCTCTGCGCTGCGCGCGTGCGCCTGCAGGCCTTCGCCGTAGGCCAGGGTGGCCGCGACCTTGCCGAGCGTCTGGGCGCCCGCTTCGCTGACCTGGATGATCGACGAGCGTTTCTGGAAGTCGTAGACGCCCAGCGGCGACGAGAAGCGCGCCGTGCGCGAGGTCGGCAGCACGTGGTTCGGGCCGCAGCAGTAGTCGCCCAGCGACTCGGACGAGAAGCGGCCGAGGAACATCGCACCGGCGTGGCGGATCTTGTCGGCCCACTGCATCGGCTCGACGGCCGAGATTTCCAGGTGTTCGGCGGCGATCGACGATGCGATGTCGCACGCTTCATCCATGTCGCGCACGAGGATCAGCGCGCCGCGATCGGTCATCGAGGTGGTGATCGTATCCTTGCGTGGCATCGTCGGCAGCAGCTTGTGGATGCTCTGCTCCACCTTGGCGATGTAGTCGGCATCGGGACACAGCAGGATGGCTTGCGCCAGCTCGTCGTGCTCGGCCTGCGAGAACAGGTCCATCGCCACCCAGTCCGGGTCCGTCGTGCCGTCGCACAGCACCAGGATTTCCGATGGTCCCGCGATCATGTCGATGCCGACGGTACCGAACACGCGGCGCTTGGCGGCGGCGACATAGGCGTTGCCGGGGCCGACGATCTTGTCGACCGGCTGGATGGTCTCGGTGCCGTAGGCCAGCGCGCCGACGGCTTGCGCGCCGCCGATGGTGATCACGCG
>DDKG01000373.1 GCA_002339265.1 Massilia sp. UBA2604
GAGCATGGGCCAGCTGCGCGAAATCCTCGACCGTGGCCTGACCGCCGTCATCGCCGACGGGCCGCAATTCTATGGCCTGATCACGCGCTACGACCTGCTCAACCATCTGCGAAGGACCCTGTCTTGACTAATCCATTGAAACATCCAACCGAATTCAAGCGGCACCTGGCAACCCGCGTCATCCACGGCGGCCAGGCGCCCGAACCGGCCACCGGCGCCGTCATGCCGCCCATCTTCGCCACCTCGACCTTCCGTCAGGAGAGTCCCGGCGTGCACAAGGGCCTCGACTACGGCCGCTCGCACAACCCGACGCGCTGGGCGCTGGAGCGCTGCGTGGCCGACCTCGAAGGCGGCCGCGCCGCCTTCGCCTTCGCTTCCGGCCTGGCCGCGATCGCGGCGGTGCTCGAACTGCTGCCGGCCGGCTCGCACATCGTGGCCGGCGACGATATGTATGGCGGCACCTACCGCCTGTTCGAGCGCGTGCGGCGCGACAGCGCCGGCCTGTCGTTCACCTACGTCGACCTGTCCGATCCCGACGCGCTGGCCGCCGCCATCAAGCCCGAGACGCGCATGGTGTGGGTCGAGACCCCGACCAACCCAATGCTCAAGCTGGCCGACCTGACGGCGATCGCCGGCGTCTGCCACGCGCGCGGCATCATCAGCGTGTGCGACAACACCTTCGCCAGCCCGATCAACCAGCGCCCGCTGGAGCACGGCTTCGACATCGTGGCGCACTCCACCACCAAGTACATGAACGGCCACTCGGACGTGATCGGCGGCGTGGCCGTGGTCGGCGCCGGCGACGCCCAGACCGGCCTGGCCGAGAAGCTCGGCTTCATCCAGAATGCCGTCGGCGCCATCCAGGGGCCGTTCGACAGCTTCCTGGTGCTACGCGGGATCAAGACGCTGGCACTGCGCGTGGAACGCAGCAATGCCAACGCGCTGCTTCTGGCCAGCTGGCTCGAACAGCAGCCGCAAGTTCGCAAGGTGTATTACCCGGGCCTGGAATCGCATCCGCAGCACGCGCTGGCGCGCCACCAGATGCACGGCTACGGCGGCATCGTCGCGATCGACCTCGACACCGACGAAGCCGGCGCGCGGCGCTTCCTGGAAACCTGCGAGGTGTTCACGCTGGCCGAAAGCCTGGGCGGCGTGGAGAGCCTGATCGAGCATCCGGCGCTGATGACCCACGCCAGCATTCCGCCGGAGCGGCGCGCCGAACTCGGCATCGGCGATGGGCTGATTCGCTTGTCGGTCGGCATCGAGCATGTCGACGATCAGCGCGAGGATTTGCGGCGGGCGCTGGCCGCGATCTGAGCACCGTAACGTTGGCCTCGGCGGCCGCGCGCTTCGGCGCCAACGTTACGCCGCGAGCAATGCGTGGGATGCGGGCGCCGGCAAGCTACTGCGCAATTTGAAGGTCGCTACCAGCGCCGACAACTCGGCCGCCTGCTGGCGCATCGAGGCCGCCGCGGCGGCGGCTTCTTCCACCATCGCCGCGTTCTGCTGGGTAGACATGTCGATCTCGGCGATCGACTTGCTGACCTGGGTGACGCCGTCGGCCTGGCCCGCGCTGGCGGTATGGATCTGACCCAGAATGCCGGCTACCTCGTGCACGTGCTGCAGCATGGCGCGCATGGTCGAGCCGGCCGATTCGGCCATGCCGGTGCCGGCCTCGATCTCGCTCGACGATTCACCAATCAGCTTCTTGATTTCCTTGGCCGCCCCGGCCGAGTGCTGGGCCAGGTTGCGCACTTCGCTGGCCACCACGGCGAAGCCGCGGCCTTCGCTGCCGGCGCGCGCCGCTTCCACCGCCGCATTCAGCGCCAGGATATTCGTCTGGAAGGCGATGCTGTCGATCATGCCGGTGATGTCCACGATGCGCGCGGCCGAGGCCTTGATCGCGCCCATGCGCGCCACCAGCTGCTCGACCGCCCGCGCGCCTTCGGTAGCCACGCCGGACGCCGTCTGGGCCAGGGCGTTGGCGTTCTTCGCATTCGCGTTGTTGCTGGCGATCGCTTCGCTCAGTTCGTCCATCGCGGCCACGGTCTGGCGCAGCGCGTCGGCCTGGCGCTCGGTGCGGGTCGACAGGTCCTGGTTGCCTTCGGCGATCTCGCTCGAGGCCGAATCGATCGCCTGGGCGCCGACCAGCACCTGCGACACGGTGCTCGAGACGCCGTGGGTCATGCCGTTGAGGGCGTCGAACAGGCGGCCGATCTCGTCGCTGCGCTGGTGGTCGATAGTCGGACGCAGGTCGCCCTTGGCCACCTGCTCGGCCAGCATGGCGGCCTGCTGCAGCGGCACCACCAGGTTGCGGCTCAAGGCCCAGGCCAGGCCGGCGCCGACCAGCAGCGCCGCGCCACCCAGGCCCAGCAGCAGGGTCTTGCTGAAGCTCGATGCGGAGGTGGATTCGTCGGCCAGGCGGTGCGCCTCGCTGCTTTCATACGCGAGCAGCGCTTCGAGCGCGCCGATCTTGGCCTTGTAGCCGGGTTCCCATTTCTGGGTCAGGATCTCTTCGACCAGGCCGGTCTGGCCCAGGTCCTTGGCCTTGAACAGCGCTTCCTGCACGGCGCCCAGCGCGGCCTTGTGGCGGGCGGCGTCCTGCAGCAGCTTGCGTTCGCTCTCCGAGACCGGCAGCTTGGCCAGCTTCGCCTCGATGGCGGCGATGTTCTTGCGGCCTTCCGTCAACTGGGCCTGGAAATAGTCCGCCAGCTCCAGGCTGTCGCTGCGCGCGATCGAGACGGTGCGCGAGCCGTTCAGGCGTTCGATGCCGAGCAGGTCGGAGACCAGCTGTTGCTTGGCCAGCTTGTCATGGACCAGATTCGAGGTGATGACGTCCGCCGCGTGCATGCGCCATACCGCGACGGCGGCAATGATCACGATGACGAGGGAGAGGATGCCGAAAGCGCCGATGAGCTTGGCGGAGGTGTTGAGTTGTGCGAGTCGCATGGGTAGTCCGTGATGAGGTGGGACAACGATGCGTGCAGTTTAGAAATGTTATATGACACAGTCATGAACTTACATTTCAAGAATTACCATAATCCTTTATAAATCTAGTTGCATTAAAATTAATTTACTTATCAGAATTGCCATTTACGGTCAGAGCGCAGCGATTTCGTCGATCAACTTGGGGTTACGATCGATCAGGCTCAGAAGAATGGCCGCCTGCGCATTAGGCTTGGCCGTGCCCTGCTCCCAATTTTTGATGGTCTGAGGATTGGTGCGCAACTTGCGCGCAAAGACTGGCTGCGATACGCGCAGCTTTTCCCGCACCGCCCTGACCTTCGCCGCGTCCATGACAGGCGGCGCCTTGATTTCCACCTCCGACGTTTTGAGGGTGAGCTTTCCCTGACGTGCCTCTTCCAGGGCGTCGAAGCCTTCCATCAGTTCGGAAAAAATATTTCGATTGGTCATTTTTTGCTACTCCTTGCCTTGATTTCCAGATCTAGACGCTGTTTCAACGCCTTGCGTTCGTCCACCGTTAGATCATCCGCCTGGTCCTTGTCGTAGACGGTGAATAACCAGAATTGGTCGTCGGGATCCTTCCAAAAATAGATTACTCGCAAGCCACCGCGCTTACCCTTGCCTCGCCGCTCGTCACCGTACCTGATTTTCCTCAGTCCTCCGGCCCCCTTGATGACGGCGCCAGCGATCGGATCCTTCATCAATTCGTTCTGAAAGTCCTTGAACGAGTCGTCATCAAAGTACTCATTACGCAACCGCTCGAACGGAGGAAGTTCGATAAAGGTGGCTTTCATGTAGTGTACCCAAGTTGGGGATGTTTGAGTTTAATTTTTAAACTTTAGCTGCGTCGTCCGGAGCTTCATTGCGCTACGCTGACAAACCATGATGTCGTCCGGCGACACATAAAAAAACCCGCGACACATCCGTGCGCGGGTTTCCTGGCGAGGCGGCAGGATGCCGCCTGATGTGGTGCAGCCGATCGCGATTATTCGATCTCGACCGTCTCCGCCGGCGCCGGTGGCGGCAATGCGTCGCCTTCCGGGAACTCGAGGATCACGTCGTCCTTCTCGTTCAGGTCGACCGTCACGCGTCCGCCATTGGTCAGGCGGCCAAACAGCAGCTCGTCGGCCAGCGCCTTGCGGATCATGTCCTGGATCAGACGGGACATCGGACGCGCGCCCATCGCCGGATCGAAGCCCTTCTGGCCGAGGAACTTGCGCAGCTTCTCGGTGAACACCGCTTCGACCTTCTTCTCATGCAGCTGCTCTTCGAGCTGCATCAGGAACTTGTCGACGACGCGCAGGATGATGTCTTCGTCCAGCGCACGGAAGCTGATGATCGCGTCCAGGCGGTTGCGGAACTCCGGCGTGAACATGCGCTTGATGTCGGCCATCTCGTCGCCGGTCGCGCGCGAATCCACGAAGCCCAGCGAGCGCTTGGTCAGGCTCTCGGCGCCCGCATTGGTGGTCATGATGATGATCACGTTGCGGAAGTCCGCCTTGCGGCCGTTGTTGTCGGTCAGGGTGCCATGGTCCATCACCTGCAACAGGATGTTGAAGATGTCCGGATGGGCCTTCTCGATCTCGTCCAGCAGCAGCACCGTGTGCGGCTTCTTGGTGATGGCCTCGGTCAGCAAACCGCCCTGGTCGAAGCCGACGTAGCCCGGCGGCGCGCCGATCAGGCGCGACACGGCGTGACGCTCCATGTACTCGGACATGTCGAAACGCACCAGCTCGATGCCCAGGATGAAGGCCAGCTGTTTCGCCACCTCGGTCTTGCCGACGCCGGTCGGACCGGAGAACAGGAAGGAGCCGATCGGCTTGTCGGTCTTGCCCAGGCCGGCGCGCGCCATCTTGATCGCGGCCGACAGCGCCTCGATCGCCGGGTCTTGACCGAACACGACGTTGCGCAGGTCGCGGTCGATCGTCTGCAGCTTGCTGCGGTCGTCCTGGTTGACCGTTTGCGGGGGAATCCGCGCGATCTTCGCGATGATGTCCTCGATCTCGGTCTTGCCGATGGTTTTCTTCTGCTTCGACTTGGGCAGGATGCGCTGTGCCGCGCCCGCTTCGTCGATGACGTCGATCGCCTTGTCCGGCAGATGACGGTCGTTGATGAAGCGCGCCGCCAGCTCGGCCGCGGTCGACAGCGCCGACGCCGAATACTTGACGCCATGGTGCTCTTCGAAGCGCGATTTCAGGCCGCGCAAGATCGCCACGGTCTGCTCGACCGACGGTTCGTTGACGTCGACCTTCTGGAAACGACGGCTCAGTGCATGGTCTTTCTCGAACACGCCGCGGAATTCGGTGAACGTGGTCGCGCCGATGCACTTCAGCTGGCCGTTGGCCAGGGCCGGTTTCAGCAGGTTCGAGGCATCGAGCGTGCCGCCCGAAGCCGAGCCGGCGCCGATGATCGTGTGGATCTCGTCGATGAACAGGATGCCGTTCGGGGTATCCTTGATCTGCTTGAGCACGGCCTTCAGGCGCTGCTCGAAATCGCCGCGGTACTTGGTGCCGGCCAGCAGCGCGCCCATGTCGAGCGAGAACACGACGGCGTTCTGCAGGATCTCGGGCACGTC
>DDKG01000374.1 GCA_002339265.1 Massilia sp. UBA2604
AATAAATCAGTGCTTCCCTAGTTATCGCACAGTCTTTCCACACCGAGCACGACAGTTACAGGACAGAACATCCTGTTCACCAAATGTTAAATCCGACGTGTTGGTTTCACGCGAACGCCGGGCCGAAAAGCAAATAAACCTTTAATTTCCCTAGGGAAGTTGATTTTGTTCAAAAAAACCTGCGGTAACATTCTTCCCATCAAGCAAGCGTCGCCCGACGCCTGCAGCAGGTGTCGATCCAGCGCCCGTTCGCGGCGCGGTCCCTGAACAATCTCGTTCTCTCGGAGCTTCAGCATGAATTTTCACCGGAAAGGTCTGGTCCACGCGTTGGCGTTGGCGTCGCTGTTGGTATGCATGAGCGCGCGCGCTGACTGGGCCCAGTCCCCCGATCCCCTGGTGGTCCAACCCAGCCCGGACTTGAACCAGGTCCAGGCGCAGAATCCGCCCGGCTTCACCTGGGCCCGCCACGCCGCCGGTCCCGCCGCCTACGAGCTCGAGATCACGGCAGCGGGCGGAGCGCCGACCAAGGTCGTCCTGGAGCGCAACTGGTATCTGCCGCCGAAAGCCCTGGCCCTGGGCAAGTACACCTGGCGCGTGCGTCCGGTCGGCAGCAACGACTGGTCGACGCCGCGCGCCTTCTCGATCACCAGCAAGTCGAACCTGTTCGAGGTGCCGGACAACGCCACGCTGCGCGCGCGCATCACGGCCAAGGCGCGGCCGCGCGGCCTGCCGTCCTCGTTCACGCCTTACGCCAGCTGGAACGCCGCCAGGCGCGCCGAACTCGATCCCTACGTCAGCCGCATGAGCAACGAGATCAAGCTGCAAATCAACTCGGTGCCGACCCTGAGCGATGCGCGCTGGCCGATCGTCATCAGTTCGCCGCTGACGGCGGCCATGGCCAGCCAGCAGACCGATATCCGCCAGCATATCAACGAAGCCAGCCGCCAGCTCGAGGCCGCCGCCGTGATGTGGCGCATGAAGGGCGACCGCCTGTTCCTCGACGAGGCCCTGCGCCGCGGCGACCAGATGGCCGCCCTGGATCCGCGCGGCCCGACCAGCTACGCCAACCAGGACCAGGCCACGCGCCAGATCTCGGTCTCGCTGATCAAGGCGGTCGACATCCTGGCCGGCGACCTCGATGCGCCGCGCCGCGCGCGCTGGCTCAACACGGTCAAGGTCCGCACCGAAGAGATCTACGGCAACCTGGCCGGCGACAACGGCCGCCTCGACCAGTACCCCTTCGATTCGCACGGCAACACGAGCCTGATCTTTCTGTCGCTGATCTCGACCCTGGCCCTGGGCGACATCCCGGAGGCGCAGAAGTGGTTCGACTTCTCGTTCCGCGCCTATGCCAATTCGCCGTCGCCCTGGAGCGGCGAGGAGGGCGGCTATGCCAACGGCACCGCGTATGCCGAATACGCGGCCGGCTACCTGGTCGCGCTGTGGGATCCGATGTCGCAGGCGTCCGGCGTGAATTTCTACGCCAAGCCCTGGGCCCAGGGCCTGCTCGACTTTGCCACCCAGTTCACGCCGCCAGGCTCGCGCGTGCACGCCTTCGGCGACGGCTCCGAGACCAAGCCCGACACCCGCGTGTGGCACGCCTTCGGCTCGCGCATGGTGTCGCCGCGCGCGGCCTGGTACGTCGCCAACCTGGGCGGCACCGAAGACACGCTGAGCCTGCTGCAGGCGCCATACCCGATGCCGATCAAGGACACCAAGACCAAGGCGCCGCCGACCAACTCGGCCTATTATCCGAGCATCGGCTGGGCCTCGATGCACACCGACATCGGCTCGGTCGACCGCACCTCGCTGTACTTCAAGTCGAGCCCCTACGGCTCGTTCAACCACAGCCATGGCGACCAGAACGGCCTGCTGCTGTCGAGCGCGGGCCAGCCGCTGCTGGTCAAGGCCGGCTGGTACGACTGGTATGGTTCGCCGTACTGGAACGACTGGTATCACCAGACCCGCTCGCAGAATGCGGTCACCTTCGACGGCGGCAAGGGCCAGCTGGTGACGGGCTACCGCGAACAGCTGCAGCGCAACGGCAAGATTACCGGCTTCGCCGCCCAGCCGAGCTACGATTTCGCCGAGGGCGACGCCACCGCCGCCTATGGCGGCCAGCTGACCATGGCCAAGCGCCAGGTCTGGCACCTGCGCAATGCCGGCAACGCAATCCTGGTGCGCGACCGCCTGGCCAGCACGATCGCCCGCACCTATGAGTGGAATATCCACACCCCGGTCATCATGACTGTGGAGAACGCGCAGAACGTCAAGGTGTCGGCCGGTGGCCAGTCGGTATGCCTGCGCTCGCTGAACGCGGACGCCAGCTTCGCCAAGTGGATCGGTCCGGGCGCCAAGGTCAATGTGGTCGAGGACCATGGCGCCTTCTACCTCAAGAACGACGGCAAGTCGACCGCCGAGTTCCTGGTGCTGCTCGACGTCGGTTGCAAGCGCCCGGCGGTGAGCATCGCCACGGCGGGCACGGTGCGCACCGTGACCGTCGCCGGCCAGAGCGTGACTTTGAATTAATAGCCCAGTGGCTCGCTGGCGCGGCCCGCCGATGCGCCGTGCTAGCGTTGTCGCGCATGAGCGGGACGCTCGCCGGGCCATCGATGAGACAGGTATTCCTGATCTGCGCGCACAAGGACCTGGACCAGCTCAACCGGCTGGTGGGGCAGTTGTGCGATCCGGATTTCCTGGTCTATGTGCACCTCGACCGCAAGAGCGGACTCGATCCGGCGCGCCTGCATCCACAGGCCCGGGCCGTGCGCGAGCGGGTCGCCGTGCGTTGGGGCCATGTGTCCCAGGTCGAGGCCACCCTGGCCTCGGCGCGCCAGATCCTGGCCGAGGCGCCGGGCTTCGACAAGCTCGTCTTGTTGTCGGCCCAGGACTTCCCCTTGTTGCCGAACCCGCTGCTGAAGGCCGCCCTGGCGCGGCTGCGCGATCGCGAGCTGATCGAGACCGCGCCGGTCGCGTTCGACGGGTGGCGCGTGATGCACCGCTACGCTTACTTTCATTCTTCCGGCGCCAATCCGGCCGCGCGCCTGGCCTGCGCCGCCGCCAACCGCGTCCTGCGCCTGCTGCGGCGCACGCGCCGCTTGCCCGATGGATTGACGCCCTACGGCGGCTCGTGCTGGTGGGCGCTGTCGCGTGACTGCCTGCGCGAGGTGCTGGCCCTGGCCGATGCGCATCCGCGCCTGCTGCGCTTTTGCCGCAGCGTGCAGTCGCCGGACGAGCTGTTCTTCCAGACCCTGGTGATGCATTCGCGCTTCGCCAGCCGGGTGCTGTCGGACAATTTTCGGTACATCGCGTGGCCCGAGGGCGGCGCTTGTCACCCCAAGGTGCTGGACGAGGGCGACTTCGAGCGCATCAAGGCGTCCGGCGCCCACTTTTGCCGCAAGCTCGACAGCCACGCCAGCGCCGGCTTGCTGCCGAAGCTGCTGGCGTGGAAGGATGGCGCTGCCTAGGCCGGACAGCGTAGTCAGAACGTGATCTTGATCTCGCGCGCGCTGAAGGTCGCTTCGCCGTGGTACACGGCTTCGATATTGTTACCGTCGGGATCGATCACGAAGGCGCCGTAATAGCCCGGGTGGTAGGGGCGTTCGCCCGGCGCGCCATTGTCCTTGCCGCCGGCGGCCAGCGCCGCGTGATAAAAGGCGTCGACCATGGCGCGGTCGCGCGCCTGGAACGCCAGGTGATGGCGGCCGGTCAGCTGGCCCTGGGCCGCTTCGCTGTCCGCGGTCGAGACGAACAGCTCGTCGGCCCAGAAATAGTCGTCGCCCGAGCCGGCCAGCGGGATGCCCAGCACCTCGAACACCGCTGTATAGAACTTGCGTGAAGCGGGCAGGTCGCGCACCACCAGCTGAATGTGGTCGATCAGGCGTCCGCGGTAGATCTCCATCGTTTCCATCAGGGTCTCCTCAAAAGCGTTGGCTGGGCAGCCGATTATACGAAAGCCGGCCCGGTGGCAGCGCGTCAATACGTCCAGGAATGGTTGAGCGTGGCGACACGTATCTTGCATGGATGGCATGATTTAATGGAAATGGAATCAGCAAAAGGTGGTGGAATGCAAACGTGGTGGACAGAAAGCTGGCTGACGATACAGCGTGAATTTTCCGACCTGGGCAATGCGGAGGATGTGACCGTCATCGTGGTGCGCCTGCTGGTGGCCGCCCTGGTGGGCGGGATGCTGGGCTATGAGCGCGAAACGGTGGGCGCCTCGGCCGGCCTGCGCACGCATATGCTGGTCTCGGTCGGCTCGGCGTTGTTCGTGCTGATCCCCTTGCAGGCCGGAATGGAGGTGTCGGACCTGTCGCGCGTGCTGCAGGGTGTCACGGCCGGCATTGGCTTCCTGGGCGCCGGCGCTATCCTCAAGCAGAAGGAAATGAACGATGTGCGCGGCCTGACCACCGCCGCCAGCATCTGGATGACGGCCGCCATCGGCGTGGCCGCCGGCATGGGGCGCGAAGCCACGGCTCTCCTCAGCGCACTGTTCGGCCTGGTGATCCTGGCCATCCTGCGCGCGCCGGCAAAGAAGGCGGGGGAATACGGCCGGGCCGACCGCGACACCGACCGCTAGTGCGGCGCTGCGGCAGGCAAGCCTGCGCCAGCTGAAACGTTTGCGTCTCGCGCGGGTCTAGTATGGTAGGACCCACCCATCGATACGAGGCGCCATGCGCAAGCCGTTTTCCATTGCCTTCATTGTGCGCGATCCCTTGCCGCCGGTGCGCGCCGACCTGCTGACCCTGTTCGGCGCCGAGATGCCGCGCCATGGCGTCGGCAGCGAACTGGTCGGCCAGTCCGGCGGCCGCGGCCCGATGGAGTGGGGCGGCGGCGGGATGCATGCCGTCGGCCGCCTGGGCAGCCGGTTCGCCAGCGTGCTGTCGCCCGCCTGGGACCTGCTGGGCCTGGCGCGTGCCTGGCGCCGCTGCAGGCCCGACGGCATCCAGGTGCGCGACAAGATCGCGTCGGGGCTGCTGGGCCGCCTCGCCGCCTCCATGCTCGGCGTGCCCTTCCTGTACTGGATGTCGTTCCCGATCGTCGAAGGCTTCGAGGCGCGGCGCGACGAGATCGCCCGCCGCGGCCGCGGCCCGCGCTGGCTGGCGCATGCGGCGCGCGCCGCCGCTTCGCGCTGGCTGCTGTACCGCCTGGTGCTGCCCGGGGCGCGTCACGTGTTCGTGCAGAGCGATGCGATGGCCGACTGGCTGGCCGGCAAGGGACTGTCGCGCGCGCGCATGACGGCGGTGCCGATGGGCATCGATGCCGCGCTGTGCGAACGCGCGCTGATCCCGCCCAGCGCCGACCCGCGCCTCGACGGACGGCGCGCGGTGCTCTACCTGGGGCGGGTCGCGCAAGCGCGCGGCTCCGGCTTCCTGCTCGACGTCGTCGAGCAGCTCGCCACCGACGTGCCCGATATCCTGCTGGTGATCGCCGGCGACGCCCCTTCGCGCGACGAGATGGCCTGGATGCGCGCCGGGATCGCCGCGCGCGGACTCGACGATTACGTGCTGCTGACCGGCTGGCTGCCGCGCCAGGTGGCGCTCGGCTATGCGGTGCGGGCCGAGGTGGGCCTGTCGCCGATCCCGCGCGGCGTGCTGTACGACGTTTCTTCGCCGACCAAGCTGGTCGAATACCTGGCGCTGGGCATTCCCGGCGTGGCCAACGACATCCCGGACCAGGCGCGGGTGCTGGCCGAGAGCGGGGCCGGGCTGTGCGTGCCGATGGAGGCGCCGGCCTTCGCCGCCGCCGTGCGCCGGCTGCTGCACGAACCTGGCCTGGCCGCCGCCTGCGCCGCGCGCGGGCCAGGCTGGGTCCGCGCCAACCGCAGCTATGCGGTCCTGGGACAGGCGGTGGCGCAGGCCTATGCCGGCATCCTGGCCGGGCGGGGCGCCTGATGGATGCGCGCACCTGCGCGCTCGCGCTCAAGTCGCTCGTGCGCCTGCTGGCGCGCGGCCTGCCGGCGCGGCTGCTGGTGCTGCCGTCCTTATTGCGCAACGAGCGCTCGGCCGCTGCGCTGAATGCCTACGTGGCGCGGCGCGCGCGCCGCCTCGGCGTGGCCGTGCCGCCGGATGCCACCCGGCTGCACGCCGTGCCGCCTGGCGCCTTCCTGCTCGCCAAGCCGGCGCTGCGCCAGGATCCCGCGCGCCACCTGCGGCCGCGCCGCTTCGGCTCCTTGCTGCGCAACACGATCCGCACCAGCGGCACCTCGGGTTCGCCCCTGACCCTGGTGCAGTCGCTCGGCGCCGTGATCCGCGAGGAAGCCTTCATCCAGCGCCAGCTGCGCTGGATCGGCTGGCGGCCGGGGCAGCGCCGCGCCTGGATCCGCGGCGACCTCGTGTGCGACGATCGGCCGCAGGATGGGCGCTACTGGCGGCGCGACCCGGTTGGACAATTGCTTGTGATGTCGTCCTATCACCTGTCCAACGCGACCATCGGCGCCTATGTGGCGGCGCTGGAAGCCTACGATCCGGTGGTGATCCACGCCTATCCATCCTCGATCGGGGCCATCGCCCACTGGCTCGAGGCGGCCGGACGCCGCTACATGGGCCGCGCCCTGCGCGGCGTGATGACCTCGTCCGAGACCCTGGAGCCCGGCGTGCGCGCGGCCGTCATGCGCGCCTTTGGCGTGCTCGTGTTCGACTGGTATGGCCAGGCCGAGCGGGTCGCGGCCATCGGCACCTGCGAGCACGGCCGCTACCACGTGCTGAGCGACTATGGCGGCGTCGAATTGCTGGCGCTGCCCGACGGCAGCAGCGAACTCGTCGGCACCAGCCTGAACAACGCCGCGATGCCGCTCGCGCGCTATCGCACCGGCGACGTCGTGCGCGTCGGTGACGCTGTGGACCAGCACGCGTCGTGCCCCTGCGGCCGCGTGTTTCCGACGCTCGAAGCCGTGATCGGACGGCAGGAACGCATCCTCACCTTGCCCGATGGCCGCATCGTGGCGCGCCTGGACCGCGTATTCCAGGGGAGCGGCCTGCGCCTGCTCGAAGGCCAGGTGCGCTATCACGGCCAGGCCCGCTTCACCCTGCGGGTGGTGGCGGCCGACGGTTTCGGCAGCCGCGACGAGGCGGTCCTGCGCGAACAATTCCTGCAGCGGGTGCCCGGGGTGCAGGTCGCCGTGGAACGGGTCGAGGCGATTGCGCGCGGCGCCAACGGCAAGTTCGAGTTCATCGCCGTCGATGGCTGAATCGTGCGCAAGATTCGACAATATGCCATGTATGATCGTAAATATTGCCCCTTTCATAAGTGCTTGAATCTCATGATCAGGATTGCGACACATTTCCCGGCGTGGGCGCCTGCATGAGCACCAGCATGAGCACGGCGCCCCCACGCGTGCTGATGGTCGGGACGGCGCTGGGGGGCAGGGGAGGGATCGCAAGCGTGGTCGACGTGCTGCGCGCCGACGGCCTGTTCGAGCGCGAGGGCGTCGTCTACGTCGCGACCCACGCCGAGGGGCGTCGGCTGGATAAGCTCGGCAGCGCGCTGCGCGGCCTGTGGCGCAGCGGACGGGCCTGTCTCGGCGCCGGGGGGCGGCCGGCTATCGTCCACGTGCACGCCGGATCGCATGCCAGTTTCATGCGCAAGTCGCTGGTGCTGCTGATGGCGCGCATGGGCGGCGCGCGCACCGTGTTCCACCTGCATGGCGGCGGCTTTAGCCGCTACGCGCAGGTGGAAGCCGGACCGCTGTTGCGGCGCTGGATCCGGCACACGCTGGAAGCCAGCTCGCGCGTGATCGCGCTGTCGCCCGGCTGGGCGGCCTGGGTGCGCCAATGCGCACCGCGCGCGCAGGTTGAGGTTGTGCCCAACCCGGTGCACCTGGCGCCTTCCACGGCGCGTGAACGAGCCGAAGCGGGCCGCATCCTGTTCCTGGGCCGCCTCGACCCGGCCAAGGGCGTGGATGAACTGCTGCAAGCCGGCGCTGCGCTGGCCGTGCGCCACCCGCAGCTGCGCCTGGTGCTGGGCGGCACGGGTGACCTGGACTGGGTGCGCCGCCGCGCCTTTGACCTCGGCATCGCCGGCCGGGTCGAGACGCCGGGCTGGCTGGATGCGGCCGCGCGCGACGCGCAACTGGCGCGCGCCTGGCTGTTCTGCCTGCCCTCGCACGCCGAAGGCTTGCCGATGTCGGTGCTCGAGGCGATGTCGGCCGGCGTGCCGGTCGTCGCGACGGAGGTCGGCGGGGTCCCGGAAACGCTGGCCGACGGCGCCCTCGGCCTGCTGGTCCCGCCGCACGACGCGGCGGCGCTGGCGCGCGTCATCGGGCGCCTGCTGGACGACGGTCAATTGCATGCAGAGCTGGCGTGCGCGGCGCGCGCGACAGTTGAACGACACTACGCGGCCGGCGTGGTGTGCGGCAAATTTGCCGCGCTGTACGCGCAATTGCTGGACGAGAGAGCGCAATGATGAGAACGGTGAGGAAAATTCGATGAACGCAACAGACCAAATGGCGTGGCTGGTCAACCGGCTGCGCTGCATGTCGGTGCCGGAAATGGCTTACCGGCTACGCCAGGCGGCGGCGATCGGCCTGGCGCGGCGCTCCACGGGCCGCGCCGCGCCGCCGCCGCTGCCGCGCACCCTGAACCTGGGCGTGCGCGGCGCACCCGCGCTGGACCGGGCCGAGATCGATGCGCTGCTGCTCGACGCCGAGCGCATCGAGGCCGGCCATGTGGTGCTGTTCGCCGAACGCCGCTTCGACGTCGGCGTGCCGACCGCCTGGAACCGCGATCCCGAGACCGGCGTCGTGGCGCCGCCGCTGTACCGCGGCGATATCGCCATCAGCGACCGCGAACTGGTGGGCGACATCAAGCA
>DDKG01000267.1 GCA_002339265.1 Massilia sp. UBA2604
TTTTACACGGCCTGGACCGATAGCAGCCGGTCGGTATGGCTCAGCGTACAAGCTTGTTGGCCTCAGAGCAAGCCACAGCTTTCATTAGGCGCTCTCATGCATAGCCATCATCCGCCCACCCCAACCGCATCGGATTGAAAGACAAGCCCTTCACGCACTGCGTCGGCGCCACCCGCACGAACCCGAACGCCTCATACGTTGGCACCGCGTAGTTCGACGAATTGACCGTGAAATTGCCGTCGCCCCCACGCGCGATAGCCGCCGCCCGCGCCACATTCCACAAGCGCCGCGCCAGCCCCCGCCCCTGCCAGCGCTTGCCGACGAACAGGTGAAACAAATGGCTGTTGTCCCGGATCGCGATGAAGCCGGCCAATTCCCCATCGTCGAGCGCCACGTGATACACATGCCCCAGCGCCAGGAAGGTGCGCACGCCCATCTGGTCGTTCTCCGCCAAGAAGGTCGATGCGCCCTCGCGCGTCGATTCGTGCACGATGAACTCCAGCGCCAGCTCGCGCAGCAGTGCCGCGATGGCCGGGACAAGCCGTGGAATATCGTTGTCGGCGAGCGGTCGAATCTCCATGGCGTGTATTGACAGTGTTGCGTGGAACGTAAACATACCACAGCGTTGACTTTCCATAATGCAATTTTATTGACGGCCGAGCCGCCCGCGTCCTACCATGGCTTGATCATGCCGAAAGCCAGCTTCCTCGCCTATTTCTCTCCTGCCGCTGGCACGGCTCCCAAGCGCCGCAAGGTGCCGCTGACGCAGCCGCTGCGCCACGCCCGGTACCGCCGCATCTGGCTCGCCAACCTGGTCTCGAACCTCGGCACCTGGGTCCAGACCTTCGCCGCGGCCTGGCTTGTGGCCTCGCTGTCGCAGTCGGCCTCGATCACCTCCCTCGTGCAGACCGCCACCTATGTGCCGGTATTCCTGTTCGCCCTGCTGGCCGGGGTGCTGGCCGACGCCGTACACCGGCCCAAATTCCTGTTCTTCTGCAATCTGTTCAATGCCGTATGCGCGGGCGCGATGGCCTTGCTGGTCTGGAGCGGCAAGGTGTCCAGTGGCCCGGTGCTGGCGATCACCTTCTGCCTGGGGATCGGCACCGCATTCATCTGGCCGGCCTGGCAGGCGGCGCTGTCGAGCCTGGTCGAGCCCGACGAGGTCGAGGCCGCCGCCACGCTCAACAATCTGTCGTACAACCTGTCCGCCGTCCTTGGACCGGCGCTGGGCGGCCTGCTGTTCGGCTGGATCGGGCCGGGCGCGCTGTTCCTGGCCAACGCCGTGTCCTTCATCGGCCTGCTGGCGGTCTACTGGCACTGGTGGCGCGAGGGCGAACCGCAGCCGGACGTGCGCGAGGGGTTCGGCGTGCGCCTGCGCCTGGGCTTCGCCACCGCCTTCGGCTGCCCGCGCTACCGCCGCATCCTGCGCAATGTGTGCTCGGTCTTCTTCGCCACCATCGCCTTCGCCAGCCTGCTGCCGGTGTTCGTGCGCGACGTGCTGCACATGCGCGCCGGCGTGTATGGCACCCTGATGGGCTGCCTGGGCGGCGGCGCGGTGCTGGCCGCCTTCTTCCTGCCGCAGGTGCGGGCGCGGGTCGACCGCACCGGGCTGCTGGCCGGCGCGCTGCTGGTGTACGGCACGATGCTGCTGGCCATGCCGCATACCCGCTCTTTGGCCTTGCTGGCGCCCCTGATCGTGTGCGGCGGCATGGCGTGGTCGGCTACCGTCTCGACCCTCAACGCCGCGGCCCAGCTGTCGTTCCCGGCCGAGGTGCGCGCGCGCACGCTGTCGATCTACCTGTTCGTGATGTCCGGCGGCTATGCGGTCGGCAGCGTGGTGTGGGGGCTGGTCGCCGACGCCTGGGGCGTGCGCGCCGCCTTCGCCGCCGCCGGCGCCTGTGTGGTAATCAACGCCCTGGTCTTGCTGACTGGCGGCCGCAAACATCCTATCTAATCGTGTCTTTATCTGCACTGCGAGCGTGTAAAGTGGCGGTATTGTCCTGATCATTTTGCCAATGCCAGTCACGCTCGCCGATTTCCGTTTCGCTCCCTGCTTTGACGTCGCCGTCGCCAGCCGCGTCGGTTGCGGCCCGTCCACCCGCGCCGAGAACCAGGACAACTTCGTCGTCATCGATTTCGACGGCCGCGCCTGCCGCCTGCAGGACCAGCAGCCCTGCTGCCTTACTGTGGACGGCTGGCCAGCCGGGCATGGACGGCTGGCGGTGCTGGACGGCATGGGCGGCCACGGCCATGGCCGCGAGGCGGCCGAGGCGCTGGCGGCGGCCCTGCTGGCGATGCCGGCCTGCGCCACGCTGGAAGAGCTGACCGGGCGGCTCGACGCCATCCATGCCGACCTGCAGGCCCGTTTTGCGCAGGACTCCGGCTGCGCCGGGCGCCCCGGCACCACGCTGACCCTGCTCGAACTGCCGGCCAGCGGCGCGCCATTGCTGGTCCACGTCGGCGACTCGCGCCTGTACGAGCTGGATGCCCTGCACGCCACGCCCTTGACCGTCGATCACGTGCCGGCCACCGTGGCCGCCCTCGCCGGCCGCCTCGACGAAGCCGACTGGTGGCGGCAAGTGCACGGGCGCCATGCGCCGCAAATCGCCCAGGCTTTCATCCTTGGCAATGCCTTTGCCGACCCGACGCGCCTGTCCGATCCGCTGTTCGCCCTGACCCCGGAAAACCTGCCCTGCTGGCTCGCCCACCTGGCCGACCGCCGCCCGCTGCCGCTGCGGCCCGGCGCGGCCTACCTGCTGGCCACCGACGGGTTCTGGTCGTGCGCCCAGCCGGACGGTTTCGTTGCCGGCTGGCCGGCGCTGATGCAGGGCGATCCGGATGCGGTGACCCTCGTCGAGCGCCTGTTCGGCCTGCTGGAAAACGATCCGCCGACCGGCCTGCAGCCCGACAACCTGACCGCACTGGTCGTGCGGCCGCTGGCCCGGCATGCGGACGAAACCGTCCTGCCGGTGGAAGCGGAACGCGCCTGAGTGCTGTCTATCCCGAAAGCCACCAACTGATCTGATGCTTTTAGAAAATAATGTTGTTAATCAACGTACTTGGTGCGCCGTGCGGTTCAAAAACAGCGTAAGCTTGCAATATTGATTTCGACCTTTATTTAATTTGTCGCCCTGACATGAATCGCTGCCGCAATCCCGAGCATCCGCACTGCACCGTCTGGGTCCTGCCCGGCGACGCCATGTGCGCGCACGGGCATGCCCAGCCGGAGGCGACAGCGCAGCCCGCTCCCACACCGGTAGCCGCACCGACAACCACGCCGGCGCTGGGCCTGCCATCGAGTTTCGACGCCATCACCGCCCTGCGCAGCCGCCGTCCTACTGAGATCGGACCGGCGCCAACGGTACCCCAGGCCACACTGCAGCGCCCCCAGCTCCACATCAGTGGCTTCGACCCGCGCGCCGCCGGCGGCCGCCAGGCGATTCGTCTCGAGCTGCGCGGCATGCCGATGGATTGCGCGCCCGAGGTGCGCATGCTGGTGCGCTCGGCCCTGCGCCTGCACGGCGGCGAAAGCTATGCCTTCCAGCGCACCTCGCGCGGCGACTGGCGTCCCCTGTTCCTCGAGTTCTCCTCGCGCGGCCTGGAACACGGCCAGTACCGCATCGAGATCGAGCTGCACAGCCAGCATCGCCAGGCGCCGGAGTCGAACCGTACCTGGACGTGCTCGCCGGTGATCCTGGTGCCGCGCCAGGACGCCAGCCTGGGCGAGATCCACCAGACCTTCCTCGCCACGCATAAAAACGTGCGGGTGACGGCCGACGACGCCGGCATCGCGCGCGTGCATGCCCCCGGCGGCGGAAGGATCGATATCGACGTCCACGCGCGCAATGCCTCGATCGCCCAGCTCAACCTGGACGGCGGCAGCGGCAAGATCGACCTCGGCATGTCGACCATCGCCTGGGACGAAGACCTGATCGAGATCGACATGGCGGTCGAGGCGGCGCTGCATCCCTGCCCGGGCGCCAAGGCCTGCCTGGTCCACGCCGAGGCCGACTCGGCCACCCAGCGCCACGTGCGCCTGTTCGCGCTCGACGAATGCGTGCTGGGCCGCTTCGAAAGCATCGCCGCCGAAGCCGACCTGCTGCTGTCCCACCATGGCGAAGCCGGCCCGGACGCCGGCGGCCTGACGCGCCGCCTGTCGGGACGGCACGCCGTCATCCGCCGCAGCCGCCACGGTTTCGAGATCGAGGACGTGTCGCGCTATGGACTGCTGCTGGACGGCGTCTGGCCCGGCAAGCACATGCCGGTGCAGCTGCGTCTCGGCATGCGGATCGAACTGACGGCCAGCATCAAGGGCATCGTCACGCTCGAGGTGACGGCCCTGATGGCGCACGCGGTGGTGTTGCACCGGCTCGACCTTGGTGCGCGCGCCGAATGCTTCTACCTGATGGCGCCGGACTGCATGCCCCCTTCAGGCAGGCAGCAGCAAGCGTCGAGCATGCCGCGCGCCGCCGCGCTGCCGCTGCTGTTCCACCGCGACGGCGGCTTCTGGCAGCGCGACCGCGACAGCGGCCGTGAAACTCCGCTGGCGCCCGATGCCGGCCTGGGCCGCCTGCAACAAGCCGGACTCGGTATCGCGGCGCGCTTCGTGGTGCGGGCCTATCCCGAGGCGCACGGCGGCCCCCGCGGCAGCGGCGAACGCCACCACCACGCTCTCATCGCCGCACTCGACGCTTGAGCCCGCCTTGAAGGCGGGCGCTCAGCCGTGAGGCGGGATCAGGATCAGGAAGACCAGCGCGGCGCCGGCCAATAATGCGGCTTGCAGGGCGAACACGATCGCCGGCGCCCGCAGGTGTTCAGGAATTTTCATCTTTCACCTCCCGTATGCAATGAAGCCCACGTTGGTGAAACGAGCTTACGCCTGCGCGCGCCGCCCCCGCGCGCGTTATCCACGCGGCAAAAATCAGTCGTGGCGCCAGGCCGGCGGCAAGGCCGGCAGCGGAATGCGTTCCGTTTCTCCCGGCACCGCCACGAAGCGATCCGCTTCCCAGTCATGCGCCGCCTGCTCGATGCGCTCGCGGCTGGACGAGACGAAGTTCCAGAAGATAAAGCGCTTGCCGTCCAGCGGCGCGCCGCCGATCATGACGAAGCGCGCGCCGTCGCGCGAACTCACCCGCACCGCGGCGCCCGCCTCGAGCATGGCCATCGTATTGGCGGCGACGGGTTCGCCGTCGACCTCGATGGCGCCGAACGGCGCGTAGAGCGCGGCTTCGTCGGGCAGGCGGTCGAGTTCAATGGCGACGCCGGCGTCAAGGTGCACGTCGAGATACAGCGTTTCGGTGAAGGTCGGCACCGGCGAAGTCTGGCCCAGCGCGCTGCCGACCAGCACCCTGACCTTGGCGCCGTCGAGCTGCACCTCGGGAATCCGGTCGGCCGGGGTGTGGCTGAAGGCGGCCGGCGCTTCCTCATGTTCGCGCGGCAGCGCGGCCCACAATTGCAGGCCGTGGGTGCGGCGCTTGCGTTCGAGCAGGTCGTCGGGCGTGCGTTCGGAGTGCACGATGCCGCTGCCGGCCGTCATCCAGTTGATCGCGCCCGGCTCGATGCGCTGTTCGGTGCCCAGGCTGTCGCGGTGCATGATCGCGCCTTCGAACAGGTACGTCACCGTGGCCAGGCCGATATGCGGATGCGGACGCACGTCATGGCGCGTGCCCGGCTCGGCTTCCACCGGCCCCATGTGGTCGAAGAACAGGAAGGGGCCGACCGATTGCTTGGCCGCCGCCGGTAGGATGCGGCGAACGGTGAAGCCGCCACCCAAGTCCTTGTCGTGCGATTTGAAGAGATGTGCGATGGCCATGGCGGGCTCCTGATTCAGTAGGCAATGCTCGACTGTACACCGAAATGCAGCCGGGATTACAACGCGCGCACCACCCGGAAGCCGACGATATCGTTGGACAGCACGGCCGAGAAGCCGTTGCGCAGCGCCGAGCGCAGGTAGCGCGGGTTGTACAGCCAGGAGCCGCCGCGCAGGATGCGCCGCACCTGGTCGCCGCCCAGCTCCCAGGCGCTGCCGTCCTGCGGGGCGCCCTCGTAGTTGTCGTGCACCACGTCCTGCACCCATTCCCAGACGTTGCCGTGCATATCGTGCAGGCCCCAGGCATTCGGCGCGAACAGATCCGCCGGCGTGGTGCCGTGCCGGAACTCCCCGCGCGGCCCGCCGTTGTACGTGAAGCTGCCGTCGAAATTGGCCTGCTCGGTCGAGATGGTGTCGCCGACGTTGAACGCGGTCTTGCTGCCAGCGCGGCAAGCATATTCCCATTCGGCCTCGCTCGGCAGGCGGTAGCGCTTGCCGGTCGCCTCGCTCAGCCACGCCACATACTGCAGCGCGTCGAACCAGGTCACGCCGACCACCGGATGCATGTCGGTCTGCGGGAAACCCGGCGATTCCCAATTCACCTCGCCATGCTGCTGCCAGCCGCTCGCCTGCACGAAGGCGCGCCACTCGCCGACCGTCACCGGATAGCGTCCCATGGCGAACGGACGCTCGATGCTGACCCAGTGCTGCGGCGTCTCGCGCCCGATCCAGTTCTTTTGCGAGCCGGCCGCCATCGCGATGCGGCGCTCGTGCTCCGGCGAACCCATCTCGAAACGGCCGGCCTCGATCAGGACCATGGCCGGACCGCTGCCGCCGCCGTCAAGGAACGGGTCGCGCAAGATGGCGCCGGCATCGACGGTCGGCGTTGGCACGCCCGGCGTCGGCTCGACAGGGGCGGAAGCCGCCTGCGCCGCCGCGCGCGCCGTTTCTTCCTCGCGCGCTTTCTTCTGCTGGGCGATGTACGCGGCGGCGGCCCTGGCCTGCGCCGCCTTGCGCGCGGCTTCTTCCTTCGCCGCCTGCGCCTTCGCCACCTCTTCGTCACGCTTGGCCAGCAACTGCTGGCGCAGCAGCTCCTTGCGCGCCAGCCGCGCCTCTTCCGCCGCCGCCCGCTCGCGCCGCTGCTGTTCGCGCAGCTGGACGCGGCGCTGCTCGTCCAGCCGGGCCTGGGCCGCCGCCGCGGCTTCGGCCTCGCGCTGGCGGCGTGCGGCCAGTTCGCGCGCTTCTTTCTCCTGTTCGACCCGGCGCGCCGCCTCCTGCGCGGCCAGCTCCTCGGCCGACGGGCCGGCCGCGGCGCGGATCGCGTCCAGCAGCGCGTGCACCGTGGCCGGGCGCTGCGCCGGATCGGATGCGAAGCCGCCACGCAGCACTTCCCACTGGCGCGCGCCCAGCGTCTCGGGCACCTGGCCGCCCGGCGCCCCTGGCAGCACACCGGTCAGCAGCTGGTGGATCATCACCGCCACCGCAAACACGTCGAGCGTCGGCTCCGGCACCCGGCCTTCGAGCGCCGCCTCCGGTGCGCGGTAGCCGGCGGTGCCGGAGGTCGCCGGCGCATCGAGCGGCGACATGGCGCCGCTGGCGCGGGCGCGCGCGGCGATGCCGAAGTCGAGCAGCTTCACTTCGCCCTTGCGGGTGACGAACACATTGCCCGGCTTGATGTCGCGGTGGACCAGGCGGTGCTTGCCCCAGGCGTAGTCGAGGGCGTCGGCCACCGGGTCGAGCAGCGCCAGCACACGATCCAGAGGCAAACGGGATTCGCGCGCCAGCACGGCGTCCAGGTCTTCGCCTTCCAGGTATTCCATGATGATGAAATAGCTGGACGTGGCCGGATCCTGGGCCCACTCGTAGACGCGCACGATGTGCTCGTGCGCCAGGCGCCGCGCGCGCGTGGCTTCCTGGATCAGGAGCTTGGCGTGGCTCGCGGCCTGGGTCAGGTGCGGCGGCAGGATCTTGAGCGCGACCTGGGCGCTGTGTCCCAGCTCGGCGTGGGTGGCGAGGTCGGTCGCCTGCCACACCTGGCCCATGCCACCGTGGGCGATCAGGCGTTCGAGCCGGTAGCGGCGGGTCTGCGGACCTATTTCCTGGCCTGCCATCAGGCCGATCTCGGTGCCGGGACGGGCCGGTGGCGCGTCCGCTTCGACACAGGACTCGCCGGCGCGCTCGGCCGGCGTGTACGCCGCATCCAGGATCGCGTTCTTGCGCAGGTCGAACTCCTGCCGGCTCAACAGGCCGTCTTCGTGCAGCGCGCGTAGTTCGCGGATCTTGTCGATGGCAGTCTGCATTGCTATTGAATCACGCGGGCAGCGTCGCTCCACAAGCGGCGCAGAAGCGGTCGTCACGCCCGGCCGGATGGCCGTGGACGCACTGGCGCGCGCCTGCCGCACCTGCCGCACCTGCCGCAACGCCTGCAGCCAGCGCGGCCTGCGAGGTCAAGGCCGATTTGTTGACGTCGTTCTGCATCGCCAGCAGGTCGAGCTGGTGGCGCCGGTCCTTGTCGACCTCTTGCTCGCGGCGCGCCTGTCCCGCGGCCACCCGCGCCTCCGCCAGCGCGGCGTCGATCTTGCCGGCGCCGGCCACGCCGGCCAGCGCCGCCAGCTGGTCGCCATCCATCGAGGCATGCACGCGCGTCTTCATGTAGTCGGCCAGCACGGCCGCATTCGGCGCATCGGCCAGCGCCAGTTTGGCGGTGTCGTCCATCGCGCCCAGCGCTTCGGCACGCGCCATCGCCAGCCGCGCCAGTTCCATCTCATGGGCGCGGTCGGCCGCGCGCGCCGCTTCCGCAATGCCGGCGCGGCGCTCGTCGGCCTCCAAGGTCACGTCCTGCATGCGGCGCGCGTGGGTGGCGTCGGCGTCGATCGTGCGCAGCAGCTTTTCGTGCTGGGCCTGGGCGTCGGCACGGCCCGCGCCGCGGCGCACGCTGTCGATGCGCTGGCGCGCCTGTTCGTCTTCCCACTCCTGCGCGCGCTCTGCCTCGCGCCGGCGCGCCTCGAGCGCCAGCTTGAGCGACTGGAACTGCGCTTCGTGCTCGGCGCCCTCGATGTCGCGCAGGCGCTGCGCGGCTTCTGCTTCGCTCTCACGCAGCCGCACCAGCTCGGCGCGCTGGCGGGCTGCGTCCTCGATCTGGCGCGCCTGCTCGATCTTGTTGCGGATCTGCTGTTGCAGCAGTTGCTGGGAAAAGCGCTGCTGGGCCAGCTGGCGCGCCTGGGTGGCTTCTTGCTGGGCGCTCGCGATTTCGGCGCGCATGCGCACGCCGGCCAGCGCGCGCAGGTGCTGCCACTCGCCCGCCTCGTCGGCGCGCTGCGCGTTCTTGTGCGCCATCTCGTGTTCGAGTTCGGCCAGCACTTCGGCCGCGCCATTGGCCAGCGCCTGCTTGCGCGACTGCGCCTCCAGGATGCGGCCATACAGCTCGATCTGGCGCGCCCGCACGCCATGCGCGCGGTCGGCGCCCTGCAAGGAGAGTTCGGCGCGCGCGATGGCGTCATCCTGGCGCAGCTCGGCGCGGCGCAGTCGCAGCCGCCCTTCTTCTTCGCTGCGCTTGATGCGCTGCCATTCCTCGGCCGTGTACAGCTCGTCCAGCTGGCGGCTGTGGGCCAGCTGCACGTGCTTCTCGTCGGTCGCCAGCCACAGGCTGCCGATGCGGGCGCGGTTGGCGTCGTATTTGTCGTGGCGCAGCGCGAAGGTCTCGACCGCCGTCACCGCCAGGCCATAGCCTGCCAGGAGCGTCTTGAGGCCACCTTGAAGGCGCTGGTCGAGCTGTTCGCGCAATTCGCCATTGGCCGCCAGCTCGCGGATCGAGCGCGCCCCGATGAACTCCAGCGCGAGCTGGCGCACCGGATGCGACAACAGCTCGCGTAGTTCGCCAGCGCCGATCGTTCCCGGCGTGGTCATGAAGTGACGGGCGAAGGCCGGCACATTCTCGATCCTGACGCTGACCGAGAAAGAGAGTGCGATGTCGAGATGTTCGCAGGTCGGGATATCGTCGAATTCGAAGGGCACCGCCAGCGCGCCGGTGCGGGTGACGAGAATCTCGGCATGCTGGTCGCGCAGCAGGTGGTTCAGGCGGGTAAAGAAGCCTTCGATCTCGTACTCTCCCTGCGGCACCTCGGTGGCCTTGTCGCCCTGCAGGATGAAGCCGCGCGCCGTGGCCGGCACGCGCAAGGTCTTGACGAACAGGCCGGACAGTTCGCGCACGCCGAAGAACACGGCCAGTTCGTCGGGGCCCGGCACCCAGCGGTTCTCGACCAGCACCGGCTTGTTGCGCGGCGCGCCCAGGATCACGCCGCAGCCGGCGCAATAGCGCGCCTCAGGCGCATTCTTGCACTCGCAGCGCGGGCAGCTGGCGCCTTTTACTCCGAACATCTGCAACATATCCGACTCCGTTCTGTCCTGTACTTCTCGTTACTTCCAAAGCGAACCTGCTATTCAACCACTGGATTTTAGCAGGGCCATGCCTCCGGCACGGATCGCTCCCGTGCGCGGGTGCGATCCGGTCAAACCGATGTTCACACCCGCTAGATGATGCCGATGCGCTCGACGCAGGCCAGGCTGGCGCCGCGCTTGCGCAACTCCTCGCGCAGCCCCTGCGGCAAGGCCGCTTCCCACTCCTTCGGCAGCAGGACGCGGTCGCCCGGCCCGGCCTCGCGCGCGATCAGCGCGCATTTCGGCGCCAGCGCCTCGACCGCCTCGACCCGTCCCGCATGCCAGGCGCTCGAGCTGCCGGTGGCAATCACCCGCCCGCGCGCCAGGAATTCGCGGCCGCGCGCCATGCGATCGGCCATCACCAGCGCCAGCTGGTAAGAGTCGCCCGAGAAGCGCGGCTCGCCGAAGCGCACCGTGGTGCGCCACTGGCCCTGGCCGCGGCCGTCGAAGTGGCGCGAGGCGGCCAGTACCGCCGCCACCTGGGCCTGGCGCACGGCGTCCACGTCCGGCGCGCTGACAGGATCGTCTTCTTCCCGTCCGGCCCTGGCCAATGGCCGCACGCTGACCTCGACCCAGCCCAGGCCATCGTGTTCGCCGCCGCTGTGCATCGGGAACCAGGCGCGCGCGCTCGAAATGCCGGCGGCCGGATCGGGCTGGCCGTTCAGGGCGCCCAGGTGCGCCAGGGCGTCGGCGCCGCCCAACAGCACACCGTCGGGCGTGCCGGCCAGGCGGCGGCCGTCGATCCGGCCCAGGTGCCAGGCGTCGGACCAGCCATTGGCCACGACCTCGCGCTGCGGCGTATGGACGCCGCGCACGATGCGGTCGGCCAGCACAGCCGCCAGTTCCCAGTCGCGGTCTCCTTCGCTTGGTGCGCGGTCCAGGCTGAGCACCACCTGGTCGCGGCTGTCGAACCGCGGCTCGGTATGGCGCGCCAGGCGCACCACCTGCTGCATGCGTTCGGCCACGCCGGGCGCCCCCGGCACGCTGCACTTGACGTCGGCACGTCCAGCGCGCGGGCGGCGCGTAGCGGTGATCGTCAGCATGCCGCCGTCAAAGGCGACGCTGCGGCACTCGATCGTGGTCATGCTCGCACTCATACCTCTTCCAGCTCCACTTCGCGTGCAGAGACGGCGCGCCGCGCACCGGCCTCGCTCTCGAGATTGGACACGATGCGGTCGGCTTCGTCGAACAAAGCGTCGAGCGGGCTTTCGCCAGCCACCTTCAGGCGCGCCAGCAATGCCCATGCCTCATCCAGCGTGGCGGCGGCGCGGCGGCTGTGGCGCGCGCGCCGCAGCTGCTCTTCCTGCGCCAGCGGCAGGCCGGGGGCCGCCAGTTCCAATGCCGGCATGGTGCCGACCGACAGGCTGACCAGGTCGAGCCGGCGCAGCAGTTCCTGGTGCTGGCGGAATCGTCCCTGGTCGGCCGGCAGCACCGCCATGCGCACCGCACACATCAGGCACGGCAGTTCGAGGAACAGGCGGCGCAGCGCGCGCGCATCCTCGCAGGCAGGGACGAAGGCTTCCTGGGCGGCCACCGGCAGCGCCGCCTGTTCACGAACCGCGGCGGGCGGAAGGACAGCGTCGAGCCGCGCGGCCAGGCGCGCGTCGAGGGTCGCCGCGTAGTCACGCGCCGCGCCCAGGTCGACCGGCACGCAATCGTCGACCGTCACGCCGAAACGCGTATACATCAGCTGGTTGAAACCGGTGCGGAAGGCATTCCACTCTTCCAGCGTCGTACAGGGTGGCAGCTCCAGGTTGCCCTGGGCCAGCTCGCGCTGCAGCGCGGTCTGCGCCAGCTCGACGAAGCCGCTCAATTCGACCATGCAGCCAGCCTCGCTGGCCAGGAACAGGTCGAAGCGCTGGTGGGTGGCGCGCGGGTCGCTGGCGTCGATCGCGAAGTGCACCCGCAGGCCGATCTCGGGCGCGCCTGCGAACGGCGTCAGCTCGCAAGTATAGGGTCCCGGATGGACGCACCATGCGGTTTCGCCCTCGATGGCGGCGATGCGGGTGCCCGCGGCCTGGCGCCGGCTACGCCCGCCCCGGTCGACCAGCACGGCGGCGCAGCCTGGCGGGACGGTGAGGCCATTCGGCGCCGGCAGCGCGATCGCCACGCTGCCCAGGCGGGTCGCGTCGAACTCGGGTTGCCGCAGCGGGCGCAGCGTGTTCTGCAATGTACTCTTGAACAGCGAACCTAGCATCATCGTCCTTCCGGGTATGTCCGAACTACTATGTGATTGGATTCACGCCGGGGATGACCTCGAAGCGTGCCCCATGCTGCTGAAAATGCGCCGCTGGCGGCAGCGCGAAAGGCCACGGTCCCTCGCACTCGCCGTCGGCATCGAGTCGTCCTTCCAGTACCAGCGCGCCGCGACCATCGCGCACCTGGATCGCCGGCCGCGCCGCCATGACGTCGCGCGCCTGCGCCGCTTCCGGGTCGAGCTGGACGATCACGGCCAGGCTGCCTGCGGCATCGACGAAATGCAGGCGCCACATGCCGTCGTCGGTGCGCAGCAGGTCGAGGCCGGCGCCGCTGTCGGCGGCGCGCAACAGGCCGCGGCTGCCGCGCCAGCTGACCGCTCCCGCGTCGGCGCGCCGGCTTTGCGCCAGATGGCGCAGGCGGCGCAGGGTCAGCGGCGAGGCTTGCAGCGCGGCGCGTTCGCCCGCCGTCAGGGGCCGGCTGCCGTCCAGCGCCTGCGCAAGGACCTCGTCAGCCAGCGTCAAGCGGTCGCCCTCGACCCGGCGTCCCAGCAGTGCCCCTGCCTGCAGCTTGCGATCCAGTTCCGTCATGCCCATCGTCTTTCCTCCTCCATTCCCGCCATCTCGTTCAGGCGCGCGACCGCGGCATCGCGCCGCTTGCGCAGGGTCGGCAGCGAGATCCCGTCCAGACCGGCCAGCTGCTGCATCGTCGGCAGCTCGCCGGTTTGCGGATCCAGCCATTCGGACGGATAGCTGTCGTCGAATGGCCCGAGCAGCTTCAGATACACCGCCAGCCGTACCGGCAGTGAATCCTGCGCCATCCGGCGCGCCGCCCAGCTGGCGCGGTCTTCGGCCAGCGCCGCCAACAGAGCATAGTTGGGGGGGAGTGAAACCTGTTGTGCGACGAGGGCCAGGCGCGTGGCGTCCTGCGCCTCGACCGGACCGTCATCGAGCGCCGCTTCGGGGTCGGTGGTGTCCAACTCGTCCTGGCGCGCTTCCAGGATCTGGTCGGGGCCGGGCGTGCTGCCCTGTTCCGATTCATCCAGCACGCGCCAGTAGTCGTCCAGCCAGGCGTTCGCCTCGCCGGCATCGTGCAGCCAGTCCTGGTCGCGGTTGGCCGACAGCAGTTCGTATTCGCCGATCTCGCGCAGCATGGCGCCGATCTTCTCGGGACTGTTCTTGAGGCTGGCGAAACGCTTGGACTTCGTATGCAGCGGGCCCGGCGCGCCGGTATGCAGCTCCAGGCTTTCGCTCCAGCGCATGATCCATTCCGGCTTGCAGTCGCCGCTCGTGCGCAACTGGCGCGCCTCGATCGGCATCGCCACCACCTCGCGCCCCAGGATGGCGCCCACCTGCGGCGCGTGCTCGCGCCAGCCCTCGAACAGGCGCGCGACCTCGTGCCAGGCGGTGTCGAGCATGCGGTAGGCATACATGCGGTTCGGGCTGCAGGGACGGCCGCAGGCGGCCTGGTAGTTGTCGCTGTCGACCTTGTCGCGCAGGGTGGCGTACAGGTCGTTGAATTTCTTGCGCAGCAGCGCATCGCCGCCGGCCGCGTTCCAGAACGGGCCGATGCGCGCATGCTCCGCCGCCACCGCCGTGCACAGGGCGGCCCAGTCGGCCGGGCGCGCCTGCAGCTCGTAGACCAGGGTCAGGGCCAGCTCGCCGCAGGTGTCGCCATAGCTGTTGCCGGGCGCCTCAAAGCGGGCGCCGGCCGCGCGCAGGGCCTGGGCGACCGCGGCGACATAGGCGCCGAGCGACTGTTCAGGATCCGGATCGAGCAAGGCGTCAGTGCCGAACCGGGCGCACGCATGCAGGGAGCAGTGTCCCAACAGCTTGCGGACCTGCTCCCAACCGTGCTCCTGATACCGGGTTCCCGGCAAACGCATACCTTACCCATCCTCTGTTTCGACCCGCATGTTTTGCGGATTGAAATAGATGATGCCATACAAACACGGCCTTGAGGCGCGCAGGAGAACCTTATTTGTCCCTCTTTTCCAACGACTGCCGTTTCATCGATGATTCGTCGATGATTGCATCGATTGCAACAGAGCCGCCACGACCGGGGCCGCATGGCCGCCGCCGGTGGCTGCGGAATGGCTCACGAACGTGGCAAATGCGAGCCTGCGCGTCTGGCCTGGCAGGCTGCCCGGCTCGAGCCAGCCCATGAACCAGACGGTCGCCAGCTCATCCTGGCCGGCCGGCGCCGTGCCGGTCTTGCCGTACAGGCCGGGACGCAGCGGGTCGAAGCCGGCTGAACGGAAGGCGCCGGCCGCGGTGCCGCCGTCGATCACGCCTTTCATGCCGGCGCGCACCCGGTCCAGGCGCACGCCCAGCGGCTCGCCCTTTCCATCCTGCGCCGCGCGGCCGTCGAGCGACAGCAGCAGGCGCGGCGCCACGGTGCGTCCCCCGCCGACCGCCGCCGCCACCAGCGCCATCTGCAGCGGCGTGGTCTGCATGCGCAGGCCGATCGCCATCTGGCGCAGTTCGTGGCGGCTGTGGACCGGGTCGAGCCGCGAGGCGCTGGCCTGCAGCGCATCCCACTCGCCCCAGCGGTAGTCGAGCGACAGCAGGCCGCCGTCGAGCCGCAGCGGCTGGCCGAAGCCGAGCCGTCCCGCCATCGCCGCCACCGGCCGCGCCATCTCCAGTGCGCCCGGTTCGAGTTCGCGCGCTCCCGGCATGCCGCCGTCGGGCTGCCCCATCAAGGTGCGGTCGCTCAATTCGGCGCTCCAGGCGAACCAGGTATTGACGCTGTGCGCCATCGCCTGCGCCAGGCCCAGGCGACCATCTTGAGCGCGGGTGCTGGTGATCTGGTCGCGGAAATTGGTGATGCGGGCGCGGTTGCCGTCGAAGGGATAGCTGGGCGCGCCGGTGCGGAAGCCGTAGCCGCCGTGTTGCGCCAGCCGGTCCACTTCGTGCAGGGGCAAGCCCTGCAGCAGGCCGTCCAGGCGAGCGTCGTCGCGCGCGGCCTGCTCGAGGCCGAGCGCGCTGATCACCTTGAAGGTCGAGCCGGGGGCGCGGTGCGCGCCGCCGTCGTGCTGGAAGGCGGCGATGCGCAGCGGGCTGCGCGCCGGATCGGCGCGGTCGAAGTCGCGCAATTCTCCCCAGTGCGCCGGATCGGCCTGGCCACCGCCGCTGGAAGCCGCGGCCAGGATGTCGCCGCTGCCGGCGTCCAGCAGCACCAGGCCGGCACGCCGCTCCGGCTGGGCATCAAGGCCCCCGACGCAGGCCTGGCCGTCCCAACGGCCACCGCGCAGGCCGATGCAGTCGAGGAGCCTCTGGGCCGTGGCCTGCAGGCCCAGGTCGAGGCTCAGCTGGGCATCGTGTCCGGCGCCTCCAAGCCGGGCCAGCATGCCGGCCACGCTGCCGTCGTGCTGGCGGTGCACGCCCAGCAGCGGCGCCAGGCCGGCGCGCAGCGCCGCTTCGGCCGGCACGCCGTCGGCCCACAAGGCCTCGCCATTCCGGTCGCGCAGGCGCACCGGCACGGCGGCGGGCCGCGCGCCGTTGCCGCCGGCCGGCAGCGCCTGCCAGGCCAGGCGGCCATCCACCATTGCCAGGTGGCGGTAGGCGGCATCGGCGCTGCCCGACAGCGCCGCCAGGTCGAGCGGCTCGACCTGCACCGCAATCGCGGCCGCCCCGGCCAGCGGCGCCAGCACGAGCCGCTGCACCGCGTCGCGATCGGGGCAAGCGCGCCCATCGCAGGCGCCCTGGGCCAGCACCCGCGCGCCGTTCACGCCGCGCACCCGGCCCGCCACCAGCAGCTCGACCGGCCTCCCGGCGGCCGGCGTGCTCAAGGTCACCAGCGAACCCTGGCGCCCGCCTTCCCAGCCGCCGACCCGCTGCCACGGTTCCCAGCCTTCCGGCAGGCGCGCAAACAGGCGCATCGCGGCCACCGGCAGGCCGGCTTCGCGCGGCGCCGGGGCACCGCCGGCGAGCGCATGCCAGACCGCGTCGGCGCCCGGCCGGGTGCGCCACGCCACCAGCCGGCGCTCGCTATTAAAGATGCGCACCTGTTCGCGCACATAGGCGCCGTCGGCGCGATGGTGCAGGCGTTCCAGCAGGCGGCGATCGCCGGCGTCGAGCTGGTGATCTTCCCAGCCCGGCAGCGGCGCGCGCGCCTCCTGGCCGGCGCGGTGCCAGGCCAGCAGGTCGCGCGGCGCCAGCTCGACCAGGCCGTCGCGGCCCAGGCGCAGCAGGCCACGCGCGCGCAGCGCCTCGAACAGCGCCTGGTCTTCCATGCCGGGACCGGGCAGCAACGGCACCTGCCAGGCGCCCGGCGCCAGGCGCAGCTGGACCGGCTCGCCCTGGGCCGGGAAGGCCTGCACCAGGGCCGTGCCGCCACCAGCGCCTTGTTGGAAATGATGCAGCACCAGCTCCCCCGCCTGCGGACAGGCGGCGCTGGCCCGGCGCGTGAAGCGCAGTGCCTCGCTACCCCACAGCAGCCAGCCGCTGCTGCCCAGGACGGCGTGGCCCTGACGCGCCCGCGTCACGTTGCCGCCGCTGGCGTCGCCGATCCAGCCCGCCGTGGCGGCCCCGGCGTTCCAGGCGATCGCGAGCCCGGTTCCACCGGCGCCGGAGTTGCCGGTGACGTCGATGCGCGGAATGCTCGAACCTGGTCGGGCCAGCAGCACGCTGCGCGACGGCGCGTTCGTGGCGCGGGCAATCCGCGCTGCTTCGTCGAATGGGTAGCCGATCCGCAGCGGCAGCATGCGCGGCCGCGCCGGGTCGAGCATCTGGGTGCACAGGTCGACCCGCAGCGCCGGGCCGGCGCGCATGCCGCTCGCCACCAGCAGCGCCAGGCCGCCATGCTGGGTAAGCGAGATGCCGCTGGTGCGCGGCACGACGAAGTCGAGCCCCGGCGCCAGCGGCTGCAGGGCGCCCAGCGCGACCGCGCCGGGCGTCTCGGCGGCGCCGTCCGGCAGCGCGCGCGCATGCATCGCCAGCGCCACGGCGCCGCCCACGACGACGACCAGCACAGCCCACAGCCAGGCGGGCCCCGGGGACAAGGACCAGCTACTCCCGGCGCTGTTCGGGCGGGCGCCGGCGCGCAGGTTGCGGGAGCGCCGGCGGGCCGTGCGCGAAGCGGCCAGTTGGTCGATCAGGGTGGCGAGCATGCCTGTCATCCGGTGGTTGCGAGGCGCCCACGCGCCCTTCCCGCTCAGCTAGCCGGGGGAGGATGAAAACGCGGACGCTGCCAGGTTCATGTGCGTTCAACTGCAGCTCACGCCCTGTTTCTTGCGGCTCGTCGCATCCCGCTGGAGACCCGCCGGCGCCTGGCCTACAGTGGACACATCGACACACCAACCACCCTCGAAGGAGCCGCAAAATGAACGTCCTCAAACACATGGAAGCCATCTTCATCGCCGCCGCCCTGGTCGCCGTCCCGGCGGGTTACCTGGCCAAGATTCCCGACGCTCATGCCGACAGCTACAGCGCCAGCAACGCCGCCATCGCCAGCGGCGACAAGATGGCCGTGGTGACCGTCAGCGCCAAGCGGCTCGACGCCGCCGAAAAGGCCGAACTGCTGGCCCTGGACACCGTCACCGCCGGGAGCCGGATGTGAGCGCCGCACGTCGCCGACGCGCCGCACCGGGGCCACACCCGATGCGGCGCGCGGCGGCCACGGACCACCTGATCGAGCGCGATCTGTTTCAGTTGTAAGAACTTGCTTCAAACGCCACGTCCCGATTCCCGGATTGCTATATTCCATCGCATCCGCTCAAGGATCTGGAGACGAACATGAAATCCCCGTTTTTGATCGCAGCACTGATCGCCATCGGCGCAGCTGCCTTCACCCCGCTGGCCTCGAATGCCCAGCCGCATATCTCGGTCGTGATCAATACCGCGCCACCGGCCCCTATTTATGAAGTCATCCCCGCCCCGCGTCGCGGCTATGTCTGGGCGCCCGGCTTCTGGGAATGGCGCAAGCACCGCCACCACTGGGTGCCGGGCCACTACGTCACCGCGCGTCCCGGCTATGTGTACGCGCCGCCGAGCTGGCACCATCGGGGCGGACGCTGGGTGATGGAGCCGTCGCGCTGGAACCGCGGCCCAGCCCACCATTACGGCCCGCCGCGACACCACGTCCGTGACCGTGACCATTGGGACCGCGATCGCGACCATCACAAACATGATCGCCGCCACGGGCGCGATCGCGACCGCGACGGCATCCGCGACCGCCATGACCGCGACCGCGATGGCGATGGCGTGCGCAACCGCCACGACCGCCGGCCGGACAACCCTTACCGCTACTGATCATGGCTTCAGGTGCTTGTCCAGGAAGGCGAGAATCCTGGCATTCGCGACGGCCGCGTTCTTCTTCTTGGAGAAGCCGTGGCCCTCGTCGTCGAACACGACGTACTCCACCTCCACCCTGTTCTTGCGCACCGCCTCGACGATCTCGTCGCTCTCGGCCTTGATCACGCGCGGGTCGTTGGCGCCCTGGATCACCATCAGCGGCTTGCGGATGTGATGGGCGTGGAATAGCGGCGAGGTCGCGACCAGGAAGTCCTTGTCCTTGACCGGGTCGCCGATCTCGTCGTACAGCGCCTTGCGCTGCGCTTCCCAGTAGGGCGGGATGCTTTCCAGGGTGCGCACCCAGTTGCTGACGCCGAAGATGTCGATGCCGACCTTGAACGCTTCGGGCCGGAAGGCCAGCGCCGCCAGCGTCATGTAGCCGCCATAGCTGCCGCCCATGATGCCGATGCGTTCCGGATCGATATCGCCCTGGCTGGCCAGCCAGGTCTTGGCCTCGACGCAATCCCACAACGGCTCCATGCCGTGCTTGCGGTCGTCGGCGCGGAAAAAGGTCTTGCCATAGCCCGAGCTCCCTCGGTTGTTGATGCCCAGGACCGCGTAGCCGTGGTTGACCAGGTACTGGATCTGGGCGCTGTAGCCGCGCATGGTCTGGCCGCCCGGCCCGCCGTGCACGAACACCACCGCCGGCGCCTTCGCAGTCGGCGATGCGCCTTTCGGCCGATAGTAGATCGATGGGATGACCATGCCGTCGAAGGAGCGGAAGCGCTCTACCTGGGCTTCGACCAGGTCGTCCGGATCGATCTCGGGATTCAGGCTGCGCGTCAGCTGGGTCGTCTTGCCGCTGCCGAAGTCGTGCACGTACAGGTTGCTGGGCGAGCGGTCGCCATTGAGGTAGAACGCCATCAGCTTGCCGCTCTCGGAGAAGGTCACCTGGCGCATCTCGCCACCCGGCAGCTTCGGCAAGGCCACCGGATTGCCGGCGGCGTCATAGAGCCGCACCTCGATGCTGCCGTCGCGGTTGACCATGCTGACGCGGTGGCGGCCATTGCGCGAATAGTCGGTGCCCAGCAGGTCCCAGTCGGCCTTCTCGACGTCCTTGACGTCGCCGCTGGCCAGCTCATAAGCCTTGATGCGCGCGAACTCACCCTCGGCATTGGTCGTGAACAGCAGGCGCTTCGAGTCCGGATCGAAGGTCGCGGCCGAATGGCTGGCCGGCTCCTTGTGCGGCGTGATGTGTTTCATCGCGCGCGTCTGCACGTTATACAGGTAGACGTCGCTGTCCGACGTGGTGGCGGGCTTGTTGAAGGCCAGCCAGTTGCCGTCACGGCTGATGCTTGATACGTTCATGCCGCTGTCGTTCTTGTACACCATCGTGCGCGCATAGGTGGCGGCGTCGTACAGGTACAGATCGAAGAACTTGGGATCGCGCTCGTTGGTGACGACGTAGAAGCCGCTGCCGTCCGGCTTCCAGGCTGCGAACGCCGCTTTCAGCTTGTCGCCAGGAGTCAGATCGCGCTCCTTGCCGTCGAGTTCGCGCACATACAGGTGATTCTGCTCGTCGCCGCCGCCGTCGCGCGTGAACAGGATGCGGTCGTCGTTATAAAAATAGCCGACGGCGTAAGTGGTGTCGGTCTTCGACGCGGTCAACGCGCGCGGCTTGCCGCCGCCGACCGGCACCGTGTAGGCATTGAAGATGCCGGACTCGTTACTGCTGAACAGGATCTGCTTCTCGTCCTTGCTGAACGACGCGCCGGTGAGCGAGGTCGTGGCCATGAACTGCTCGATCGTGTAGCGCTTGACCGGCTTGCCGCCCGCCTTGGATGGCGGTGCCTTGTCGACTTTGGGGGCCTGGGCGATGGCCTGCAGCGGGGCCAGGCCGGCGCCGGCCAGCAGGGCGCACAGGGAAAGACTGACGGCACGACGGTTCGAACGCATGGACCTCTCCTGTAATGGTGTCAACACAGTGTTTCAAAAGTCTTAACACCTGTCAACAATCCGAATCGGTTATGCTCTCGCCATGATCGACCTCCCTACCCTGCAAGCCGCCGCATTCAAGGCCGAGCTGTCCGCAGCCCGGCGCCTGACGGCGCGCACCGGCATGCCGGAGGCCGATGCCCTGGCAAGAATCCTGACGCTCAGCGCCGGCAACGCCGGGCTGGCCAGCCTGCTGGCCGAACGCCAGGCGCAGCGCCGGCACGCCGAACTGCAGGCCGCGCGGCGCCAGGCCAGCGTCGCCGCCGCGCGCAGCCGTGGTGTGGGGCCGGATGCCAGCGCCTGGCGCGCCTGGTTCGACGGCTCGGCGCGGCCGAACCCGGGCCGTTGCGGCCTGGGCGCGGTGCTCGAAGGCCCGGCCGGCCAGCGCTGCGAACTGTCGCTCGACGGCGGGCATGGCAACAGCAGCGAAGCGGAATACCGCGCCCTGAACGCCGTGCTGCGCGTGGCCATCGACCATGGCGCGACCGACCTGCTGGTGTTGGGCGACAGCCAGGTCGTGATCGACGACGTCCATGCCCCCGACGGCGCCAGTGCGACCGCGCTGCATCTGCTCCGCGCCGAGGCACTGGCCCTGCTGGCCCGCCTGCCGCAGGCGCGGCTGCGCTGGATCCCACGCCACAAGAACACACGGGCCGACGCGCTGTCGCAGCGCGCCGTGCCATCTCCCACCCTGGAACACGAAGCATGACCGAAACAAGCATCCCCGATCTCGCCGGATGGCGCACCAAACTGGCCGCGATGGCCGCCGGCAGCGCCGACACCGACGGCGCCCACGACAGCGCCCACCTGGAGCGCGTCTGGCGCAACGCGCAAGCCCTCCTCGCCCACTACGCCGAGGCCGACCGCCTGGTGGTGCTGGCCGCCTGCTACCTGCACGACCTGGTCAACCTGCCGAAGAACGATCCCGAACGCGACCAGGCATCGCGCCGCTCCGCGCGCCTGGCTCGCCACCAGCTGTCCCACCTGGGCTTCCCAGCCGAAAAACTGGACGCCGTGGCGCATGCGATCGAGGCGCACAGCTTTTCGGCGGCGATCCCCGCCGAGACCATCGAGGCGAAGATCGTGCAGGATGCCGACCGCCTCGACGGCCTGGGCCTGGTGGGGCTGGCGCGCATGTTCTATATCGCGGGGCGCATGGAATCCGGGTTGGCCCATCCCAGCGATCCGCTTGGCGTGGAGCGGGAGTTCGACGACCGCAGGTATGCGCTCGACCACATCATGGTCAAGCTGCGCAAGCTGCCCGACATGATGCAGACCTCGGCCGCCCGTGAACTTGGCCTGGCGCGGCTCGACCAGTTGCTGGCGTTTCGCGAGGAATTCGCGGCCGAGTGGAGCGGCGCCGCGGTCGATCCGGGCTGAGGCTCTTTCAAGCATGCCCATATCGACGCCATGAAATCAGGAGGACCGGCAATGACCACTTCCGGTGAACGCATCGATCGGCAGCGCCGGGCATTCCGAGTCCGCGGGCTGATGATATCAGCGCTGTTTTCGGTGTTGCCGGCGCATGCCACCCCTCCGCCACCGCCCGCGCCCCCGCTCCTGCGCACGGCCACGATGACAGCCACGGTGACCCTGGTCGAAGCAGGCAAGCGAGAGGTCACGAGAATTACCGTGCTGTGTAAAGTCAGCGGGAAGATTCCTGTCTATGCCGACAAGGGCAACGGTCTTGCATCCGCCGTCAACGCCGGCGAGATCGCGGGCTGCAAGATGCCTTTCAACGGGAAGAATCTGGATGTATCGGTGCGCGGAGCGAAGGGCATCCTGAACCAGTCGGTGGCCTATGCGACTGCATATGTCAGCGTCACGCCACCGGACGCTGTCTCTCTCTGTTCGGTGTGCGGCCCCCAGCCACTGGCCGATTCCAGCGCCGAGACCCGAGTCAGCGGCAAGCCCCGGTCGATGGCGTTCAGCCTGAGTCCAAATCCGGTGTCCATATTGAACGCCAGGCCCACCGTCTGGCTCGAAGCCGAGGTCGAGATCGTCGACTGAGCAGGAGGCAAGCAGGCTGGATCATCCCCTTGTCGCAGTGCTAAGATAGACCAACTGTATTGACCGAGGTGTCCATGACCAGTTCGACCGCCGTACCGCCAAGCCCCACCTCCGGCAAGCTCAATTTCGTCCTGGTCTGCATTTTCATCGACATGCTCGGCATCGGCCTGATCGTCCCGGTGCTGCCCCTGCTGCTCGACCAGTTCGTCGACGGGCCGGACAAGCGGGCCTTGTGGTACGGGGTACTGGCGGCGACCTTCGGCATCCTGCAATTCCTCTTCATGCCGGCGCTCGGCGCGCTGAGCGACCGCATCGGCCGCCGGCCGGTGCTGCTGTATTCGATGGCCGGCATGTGCCTGAACTTCCTGGTCACGGCCTGGGCGCCCAGCCTGGCCTGGCTGTTCGTGGGCCGCATCATCGGCGGCATGTCCTCGGCCAGCATGTCGGTGGCCTCGGCCTACGCTTCGGACATCTCGACCCGCGAGAACCGCGCCAAGGCCTTCGGCAAGATTGGCGCAGCCTTCGGCCTGGGCTTCATCTGCGGCCCGATGCTGGGTGGCCTGCTGGGCGACGCCAACCTGCACCTGCCCTTCTACGTCGCGGCCGCGCTGTCGGCGGCGAACTTCGTCTACGGTTTCTTCTTCGTGCCCGAATCGCTTCCTGCCGCGCGCCGCGAACCGGTCAAGCTGGCGCGCCTGAATCCCCTGTCGGCCCTGCTGCGCCTGGTGCGGCGCGAGGACATCCGCGGCCTGGTCATCGTCATCACGCTGGCGACCTTCGCCCAGATGATGCTGCAGTCGACCTGGGTGCTGTACACCACCTTCCGCTTCGACTGGACGCCGCGCGACAACGGCATCGCCCTGTTCTGCGTCGGCCTCGGTTCGGTGGTGGTCCAGGCCGGGCTGCTCGGGATCCTGATCCGGCGCTTCGGCGAGGTGCGGCTGGCGCTGGTGGCGCTCACCTCCGGCATGCTGACCTACCTTGCCTACGGCCTGGCCACGCAGGGCTGGATGATGTACGTCTTCATCCTGGCCAATGTGCTGGCTTACGCCACCAATCCGGCCCTGCAGGGCATCGTGTCGAAATCGTCGCCGCCCGAGCAGCAGGGCGAGCTGATGGGATCGCTGCAATCGATCAGTAGTCTCGGCGTCATCGTCACGCCGCTGCTCGGCACCGCCATCCTGAGCGCGGTCAGCCACCTGCCGCCTGGCGACTGGCGGGTCGGCAGCAGCTTCTTCGTCTGCGCCGGCATGCAGGCGCTGGCATTACTGGTGGCGTGGCGCTACTTCCGCAGCCATCACGCCGTGACCGCGAAAGCCTGACCGATGTCCGCCACCGTCCTGGCCGCGATCCTGTTCGCGGCGCTGCTGCACGCGGCGTCGAACGCCGCGGAGTCCTGGCGCGCCACCGCGGGCCAGCTGCCCGCCTTCATGGCGCGCAATCCAGCCCTGCCGGTGCGGGGTGGCCTGGCGACGACCGCATCGTACGGGCTGGCGCTGTGGGCGATGACACAGGCGCCGGTGGCCATGGTGGCGGCTGTGCGCGAGACCTCGATCGTGTTCGCCACTGCGATCGCGGTGTTCGTGCTGCGCGAGCGCGCCACACTGGCCCGGTTGTGTGGCGCGGGACTGGTCGCGCTGGGCGCGGTGGCGGTGCGCCTGGCGTGACGCCCATCCGCGCCCCCTCCGGGGTGAGACAAGCGCCAGCGTTCGCCACTGTGGCGCGACCTGGAGTACACTCGGCCAATGGCTTGCAATGGAAATACCATTTCCATCCGGCACTGCTACGTAATTGGCCCGCTATAATGCGCACTTTTCCAAGAAAGGCGATCGCCCGTGTCTCGTATAAAAGTCTTGCCACAATACGTCATTCCAAAGCAGGCGGTGACCAACCTCGCCGGCCGCGTAGCCGGCCACAAGGGCGGGTCGATGACGACCAGCCTGATCCGTTGGTTCGTGGGCAAGTACGGCGTCGACATGAGCGAAGCGGCCAATCCGGACATCGCCAGCTACCCCAGCTTCAACGAATTCTTCACCCGCCCGCTGCGCGACGGCGTGCGTCCGCTGGCGGCCAGCGACTACGTGTGCCCGGTCGACGGCGCGATCAGCCAGTTTGGCGACATCGATGACCACCAGATCTTCCAGGCCAAGGGCCACAAGTTCACGACTAGCGAACTGGTCGGCGGCGACGCGTCGCTGGCCGCGCACTTCCAGCACGGCCACTTCGCCAACGTCTACCTGAGCCCGAAGGACTATCACCGCATCCACATGCCGTGCGACGCGCGCCTGACGCGCATGATCTACGTGCCGGGCAAGCTGTTTTCGGTGAACCCGACCACGGCGCGCGGCGTGCCGGGTCTGTTCGCGCGCAACGAGCGCGTGGTGTGCGTGTTCGAGAACGATGAATTCGGGCCGTTCGTGATGACGCTGGTCGGCGCGACCATCGTCGGCAGCATGGCCACTGTCTGGCATGGCGTGGTCAATCCGCCGCGCATGCCGCGCATCTGCGAGTGGAACTACGAACCGGGCCAGGTCACCCTGAAAAAGGGCGAAGAGATGGGCCGCTTCCTGCTCGGCTCCACCGTCGTGATGCTGTTCCAGCGCGGCGCCATCGCCTTCAATCCGGCCTGGGCGCCGGAAGGCAAGGTGCGCCTGGGCGAACCGATGGGCGAGCGTCCGCTCACCTCCTGAATTCGATTGCGGCCTCGGCCTCCTGCGCGGCGCGCGCCCTGAACGCGGCCACCGCGGCATGCGGGCTATGGCCTTTCTCGGTGCAGGCCGATTCGATCATCTCCAGGAAGGCCCGGGTCTTGGCCGGCATCAGCTTACGGCTCGGGAACACCGCCCAGCCGTTGGCAGTCGGCATATCCCATTCGGGCAGCACCCGCACCAGTTCGCCGGTCTGCATATAGGGCTGGGCGAACAAGGTCGAGCTGAGCGCGATGCCGGCGCCGCGCGAGGCGATGCGCGCCAGCAGGTCTGGCGAATTCGCCGTCAACCGCGCATTCAGTGCGCGCTCCCAGCGCAGCTTCCCGCGCGTCAGAGTCCACGGCATGGCCCCACCGGTGCGGCTCAGGATGCACAGCACGTCGTGCGCATCGAGATCGTCCGGATGCTCGGGAATGCCCCGGCGCGCCAGGTAGCTCGGCGCCGCGTACAGGCCGGGCTGCTCGAGCGTGATCGGACGCGCGCTCAGGGTCGCGTCGTTCGGCAGGTCGCCCATGCGGATCGCGATGTCGAAGTTTTCCGCCACCAGGTCGACCCGGCGCGGGGTCAGGTCCATCTCGAGCTTGACCGCCGGATAGCGCTCCAGGAAGCGCGCGATGACTTCATTGAGGCCGCTGTTGGCGAAGTCGCCCGGCGCCGAGATGCGCAGCTTGCCGCTCGGTTCGCCCTGGCGGTGCTGGGCCAGCGCGCCGGCGGCGTCGACTTCGTCGGCCAGTCGGCGCGCGTGCTCGTACAGGCTGGCGCCGAACTCGGTGACCACCAGCTTGCGGGTCGTGCGCTGCAGCAGGCGCTCGCCCAGGGTCGTCTCGAGCAGCGCCAGGCGGCGCGAGACGGTCGACTTGGGCAGGTTGACGCGCTCGGCGGCGCGGGTAAAGCTGCCTGACTCGACGATTCGCGCGAACAGCAGCAAGTCATTCGGTTCCACGTCCATGATTGTCCCATCAGCAGAATAATGTTATCCATTCTACTGGCTTCCGGACTGATTTTGGAATTGCTAAAGTAGCCCCATCGAAACTCTCTACCAAACGAAGGGGCTACCATGAACATCCTGCACATCACCACCAGCGTTCGCGGCGACGCATCGGAATCCACCCGCGTCACCCAGCAGATCGTCGACAAGCTGGCCGCCGCCAATCCGGGCGCGACCGTCGTGCGCCGCGACTTCGGCGCCCAGCCGCACCCGCTGCTGGACGGCGCCGCCGTTGGCGCCCTGTTCACCCCGGCCGACCAGCGCAGTGCCGAGCAGGCGGCGCGCGTCGCCCTGGACGATGCGCTGATCGCCGAGGCGCAGGCGGCCGACGTGATCGTGCTGGGCGCCCCGATGTACAACTTCGCGATGCCGGTGCAACTGAAGAGCTGGTTCGATGCGATCGCCCGCGCCGGCGTGACCTTCCGTTATACCGAGACCGGTCCGGAAGGCCTGTTGAAGAACAAGAAGGTGTTTGTGGCCGCGGCCCGTGGCGGCGTGTACGACGAAGCGGCCGACCCGCAGGTGCCGCAGATGCGCGTCCTGCTGAACTTCCTCGGCCTGAACGACCACACCTTCATCTATTCGTCGGGCATGGCGATGGGTCCGGAAGCAGTGAGCAAGGGCCAGGCCGCGGCCAACGCGGCGATCGAGGCAGCACTGGCGTAATCAGCCGCCCGCCAGGCGGCGCAACCAACAGGAGAACAGCATGAACACCGCAGTTGCCACCATCCAAATCCAGAAAACGCGCGGCATCGAGCGCATCATCAACGGCCAGTTCGTGATGGAAGGCGCGGGCGTGAAGATCAACCGCGTGCTCACCGGTCCCCTGCAGCGCCGCCTGGATCCGTTCCTGATGCTCGACGCCTTCGCCAGCGACAAGCCGGGCGACTACATCGCCGGCTTCCCGGAGCATCCGCACCGCGGCTTCGAGACCATCACCTATATGCTCAAGGGCAGCATGCGCCACCGCGACAGTGCCGGCCACGAAGGCCTGATCACCGATGGCGGCGTGCAGTGGATGACCGCCGGCCGCGGCGTGATCCACTCCGAGATGCCGGAACAGAACGAGGGCCTGATGGAGGGCTTCCAGCTGTGGCTGAACCTGCCCGCCAAGGACAAGATGATCGAGCCCTGGTACCGCGACATCCCGCTCGAGGAAGTGCCGCGCTTCACGCTGGACGATGGCGTGACGGTGCAGGTGATCGCCGGCAGCACCCACGGCGTGGATGGAGCCGTGCAGCGCGCGCATACCGAGCCGCTGTATCTCGATCTCGAGATCCCGGCCGGCGTGACCTTCGAGCAGCCGATTCCGGCCGGGCACAACGCCTTCGTGTATGTGTTCCGCGGCGAGGCGGTCGTCGAGGGCAAGGGGGTCGGATCGGGACGCATGGCGATCCTCGACAATGCTGCCGGCGCGGATGGGGTGCGCATCAAGGCCGTCGAGAACACCCGCGTGCTGGTGCTGGCCGGGCGTCCGCTGAATGAGCCGATCGCGCAGTATGGTCCGTTCGTGATGAATACCCAGGCCGAGCTGCAGCAGGCGGTGGAGGACTTCAGGGCTGGACGTTTTGCATAAGCGGCTCATTGCCGTGTGTTGAACGCGTGGAAGGCGACGCCTTCCACGCTACCGCTATGCGAGGGTACCGGCCATGCGCTACACTCGCGGGATGACACAAGCGCAATACTTCTCGTAATGGCACTGCTGGACACCCTCGGCGACCTGTGGTCGCGTGCAAGCCGGGCCATGGGCCTGGAAAACGCCGACCGCTTCCCGCCCGGCCACGCCTATCCATACACCCGCTGGAACAAGGCGTATTTCGACATCCCGTCCGACTACAAGGCCGACCGGATGGAGAGCATCGTCTGCGCCGCGATCGCCAACACGCCCTATGTGTTCGGCGAGATCCGCAATCCCACTCCACGCATGCAGCGCGCCCTGCTGTCCATCATCGAATCGCGCCTGCGCCGCGCCGATGCGCCGGCCGACCTGGTGCACCTGCTGATCAAGGCTTACCGCCAGCCGCATACGCCGGACATCGTGCCGGGTTTGCGCGCCGCCATCGCCGCCAATGCCCAGTACGACGCCAATATCCAGGCGCATGCGGTGCTGGCCTACCTGGGCGACGCACCGGCCGGGTTCGGCGTGATCGAGGCGCAGGGCTGAGCTGCGCTTTCGAACCCATACGCGTTGTCCGATAAAATATCCACCCTCCTTCGCCCTACAGCCCACACAGCCATGACTTCCGCCCGTAAGTATCAATTCAAATCCATCAACTACACGGCCCTAGCGGCCGGCCCGCGCGTCATCATCATGGGCGCGACCCATGGCAACGAGGTGTGCGGCACCAAGGCGATCAAGCGGGTCATGGAAGAAATCGACAGCGGCGCTCTCCACATCGCCGCCGGCAGCGTGACCTTCGTCCCGATCGTGAACCCGCTGGCCTATGCCCAGAACACCCGCAACGGCGACCGCAACCTGAACCGCGACCTGTTCCCGAAAGAGAAGCCGCTTGACTTCGAAGACCAGATCGCCAACTGGCTGTGCCCGCTGCTCGGCCAGCACGACGTGCTGCTCGACCTGCACTCCTTCGCCGCCACCGGCGAGCCGTTCGTGATGGTCGGCCCGCTCGACAACGACGGTACCCTGCAGCCGTTCCGCCACGCCGCGAAGGAGCGCGCCTGGGCGCGCCGCCTGGGCGTGCGCCGCTTCGTCGACGGCTGGCTGGCGACCTATGGCGACGGCGTGCAGCGCCGCAGCCGCAGCGCCGACGAGCTGGAAACCGTGCTGCGCTACGGCGTCGGCACCACCGAATACATGCGCAGCACCGGCGGCTTCGCCCTGACGCTGGAATGCGGCCAGCACGACGATCCGGCGGCGCCGGAAGTCGCCTACCGCGCCATCATGAACACACTGGCCCACCTGGGCTTGATCGCGGCGCCCGATCCGCAACCGGTCGCGTTCGACGAGATGGAGGCGCTGTCGATGGTCGTGGTGCACGACAAGCTGCATGCGGACGACGCGTTCGTTCGGCCGTGGAAGAGCTTCGATCCGGTGAGCGAAGGTGAACTGATCGGCCACCGCGCCGACGGGACGCCGGTGGTCGCCGAATTCGGCGGGCGCATCCTGTTCCCGGCCGCGAATGCCGCCGCCAATACCGAGTGGTATTACCTGACCCGTCCCAACGCGACCTTCGGCCGCGAGCACGAATAAAACCCGACCGTGGGGTGGACGGCTCTGCCGTCCACGCGTCCAACCAACGCACGCGCTTCCACAATGCGCGCTCGATTTGAACGCGTGGACGGCGGAGCCGCCTGCGCGTGCCGATCCACCCTACCCGATTCACCCTCCCGGAACAAATTCAGGCGCCTCCTGCAGACTTTTTCCGAATATCGTAAGATGACGATATTCGGATCGAAAGAACCCGATATAAGGAAAACCATGGACATCGACGCGATCTACAAGGCCCTGGCCAACCCGGTGCGGCGCCAGATCCTGCAGTGGCTCAAGGAGCCGCAGCAGCACTTCATCGAGCAGGAACACCCGCTCGAGATGGGTGTCTGCTGCAAGCTGATCGACCAGAAAACCGGCCTGTCGCAATCGACGGTGTCAGCCCACCTGGCCACCCTGCAGCGCGCCGGGCTCGTGAGCACGCGCCGCGTCGGTCAATGGATTTTCTTCCAACGGAACGAGGAAGCCATCCAGGCCTTCCTCGCACAACTGAACGACGGACTTTAGGAATACCGATGACTACAATGTTTGACCCGATCAAGGTGGGCGCCCTCGAATGGCCGAACCGCATCGTCATGGCGCCGCTGACCCGCTCGCGCGCCGATGGCGGCGCACGCGTCCCGAACGCGCTGATGGCCGAATACTATGTGCAGCGTGCTTCGGCCGGGCTGATCCTGTCGGAAGCGACCTCGGTGACGCCGATGGGCGTGGGCTATGCCGATACCCCGGGCATCTGGTCCGACGAGCAGGTCGAAGGCTGGAAGATCGTCACCGAAGCCGTGCACAAGGCCGGCGGCCGCATCTTCCTGCAGCTGTGGCACGTGGGCCGCATCTCGGATCCGTCCTTCCTCGACGGCGAGCTGCCGGTCGCGCCGTCGGCGATCCAGCCGGAAGGCCATGTGAGCCTGCTGCGTCCGAAGCGCCCGTTCGTCACCCCGCGCGCGCTCGATCTCGAAGAGATTCCCGGCATCGTCGCCGCCTACCGCAAGGGCGCCGAGAACGCCAAGAAGGCAGGCTTCGACGGCGTCGAAGTCCATGGCGCCAATGGCTACCTGCTCGACCAGTTCCTGCAGGATTCCACCAACAAGCGTACCGACGCATATGGCGGCCCGATCGAGAACCGCGCGCGCCTGATGCTGGAAGTGACCGACGCCTGCATCGACGTCTGGGGCGCCGACCGTGTCGGCGTGCACCTGGCGCCGGCGCGCGATTCGCACGATATGGGCGATTCGACCCCGGCCGAGACGTTCGGCTACGTGGCGCGCGAGCTGGGCAAGCGCAAGATCGCCTTCATCTTCACCCGTGAAGGCCAGGGTCCGGACATGCTCGGCCCGATGATCAAGAAGGAGTTCGGCGGCGTCTGGATCGCCAACCAGCAGCTCACTCGCGAGCAGGCCGAGGAACTGATCGCCAGCGGCACCGCCGATGCGGTGTCGTGGGGCCAGCTGTTCATCTCCAACCCGGACCTGCCGCAGCGCCTGCGCCTGAAGGCGCCGCTCAACGAGCCGAATACCGACACCTTCTACCATCCGGGCCCGGTCGGCTACACCGACTATCCGGCGCTGGAACAGGCCGCCTGATATATCGCTTTCGCCACCGCTTCGCTGCCCTGTCGCCGGCGAAGTGGCGGCGCCTCTTTTGACGGGACCTTTACGGTCCCGTTTTTGCGCGTATTGACGATGCTATCGAATCCGCATACGCCGAGTACGCAATCTCTCCAACAGGTGTCCAACGTGGAATGTTAGTGCTATTCTTGCGCGATTGATATTTCGCGCACCCAGGTGCGCTCACCGAGAGAGAGGTTAATCAGTGAACTTTCCCGCACACCGCGTGATGGCCGTCGCCATCGCTTCCGCTTTCGTCTTCGGCGGCGCCGCCCAGGCCGCACCGGCACAACAAGCAGCCAAGCCCCGCGCCGAAACCGCCTTCCTTTCGCAGGACGACGCGTTTGCCCGTTCCGCCCGCATCGCGAACGTGGACTATGTGCTGGACTTCACCCTGACCGGCAAGGAAACCTTCGCCGGCACCACGACCGTCACCTTCGACCTCAAGGACACCGGCTCGGCCGTCACCCTCGACCTGAACAAGGCCACCGTCAAGTCGGTCAGCGTCAACGGCAAGCCGGTCAAGGCCCGCTACAACGACTGGTTCATCACCATCGAGCCGGCCGACCTGGCCAAGGGCCGCAACACCGTCACCGTCGCCTACGAGCGCCTGCACAGCACCAATGGCGAAGGCCTGCACCGCATGGTCGACCCAGCCGACGGCCGGGTCTACACCTATTCGCACTTCGAGCCGGTCGCCGCCCAGCAGATGTTCCCGCTGTTCGACCAGCCCGACCTGAAGGCCAGCTATACCGTCACCGTCACCGCGCCGAAGGACTGGCACGTGGTCACCACCACCCGCGAGACGAAGATCGATGACGCCGGCGCCAACCGCCGCTGGACCTTCAAGCAAACGAAACGCCTGAGCCCCTACAACTTCTCGCTGCACGCCGGCCCCTATCACGTCTGGGAAGACAACAGCGGCAAGTACCCGATGCGCCTGTTCGCGCGCCAGTCGCTGGCCAAGCAGGTGGTGCACGCCGACTGGTTCCGCCAGACCAAGAACGGCATGACGTTCTTCGAAGAGTACTTCGGCATTCCCTACCAGTTCGAGAAATACGACCAGCTGATCGTCCCCGACTTCCTGTACGGCGCGATGGAAAACGCAGGCGCTATCACCTTCGCCGAAGCGCGCTACGGCGTGGCCAATATGACGGCCGACCAGAAGCAGTCGATGACCGAAGTGATCATGCACGAGATGGCCCACCAGTGGTTCGGCAACCTGGTCACCATGAAGTGGTGGAACGGCCTGTGGCTGAACGAAAGCTTCGCGTCCTTCATGGGCATCCTGGCCACCGCCGAATCGACCGAGTTCAAGGACTCGTGGCAGAAGTTCTACCAGACCGGCAAGCAGCGCGCCTACATCCAGGACCAGACCGCGAGCACCCACCCGATCGAGGTGCCGGTGCCGTCATCCGCCAACGCCTTCGACAATATCGACGCCATCACCTATTCGAAAGGCGGCGCCGCCCTCAAGCAGCTGCGCCACCTGCTGGGCGAGGAAGTGTTCCGCAAGGGCGTGCATAACTACCTGGTCAAGTATTCGTGGCAGAACGCCACCCTCGACGACTTCATCAACACCCTGGCCAAGACCGCCGGCCGCGACCTGTCGGGCTGGACCAAGGAGTGGCTGTACCACGCCGGCGTGAACACGATCGCCGCCAATTACAGCTGCAGCAACGGAAAGGTCAAGGACTTCACGCTCACGCAAACCGCGCCGAGCAAGGACCTGCCGACCCTGCGCGAACAACGCGTGCAGGTGGCGGCGTTCAAGGTCGACGGCGGCAAGCTGTCCCTGATCAAGAACGTCCCGGTGACCTACAAGGGCGCGAAAACCGCGGTCAAGGATCTCGATGGCGCGGCCTGCCCTGACATGGTGTATCCGAACTACCAGGACTGGGGCTATGCGAAAGTCCAGCTGGACGAGCGCTCGTTCGACACCGCGCGCACCAAGCTGTCGCAGGTCGACGATCCGCTGCTGCGCGCCATGCTGTGGCAAAGCCTGTGGGACAGCGTGCGCGACGCCCAGCTGCCGCTGAACGACTTCATCACCGTGGCCCTGAACAATGCGCCGCAAGAGAAGGACTACACGCTGCTCGGCGACGTGCTGGGCAAGATCTCGCAGTCGAAGGCCTACCTCGACGCCATGCGTCTCGATACCGCGTATGCGAAGCAGACCTATGCCGCCCTGGAGAAGATGGCATGGGACGGCGTACTGGCGCACAAGGCCGACGCCGACGTCCAGCGCCGCTGGTTCAACCTGTACGTGAGCGTGGCTTCCAGCCCGGACGCGCTGGCGCGCCTGGCCGGCATCCTGGACGGCAAGGTCGATGCCGCCGGCCTGCAGCTTACCCAGGAACTGCGCTGGACGATCATCGCCCACCTGAACCGCTACAATCATGCCGGCAGCGAGCAGTTGATCGCTGCCGAGAGCGCGCGCGACAAGTCCGACGCCGGCCAGGTGGCGGCTGTGGCGGCCACCGCGGCGCGCCCGGATCCGAAGGTCAAGTCCGAGTGGGTCGGCAAGATCGAAGACCTCAAGTCGCCGCTGCCGTTCTCGCGCATCCGCACCGCGATGGGCAGCGTGTTCCCGGCCGAGCAGGGCCAGTTGAACGAGGCGGACGCCGATGCCCGTCTGGCGCGCCTGCCGGCAATCGACAAGGCGGCCGGCCCGGTCTATATGCGCGCCTACGCCACCACGATGATCCCGACCGCCTGCACGCCGCAAAGCGTGCAGCGCCTGAGCCGCGCCGCGGACCAAATGAAGGATCTGTCGGCCTTCACGCGCCGTTCGCTGCTGGACACCCTGCAGAACGAGCAGCGCTGCGTGGCGATCAAGGGGGCGATGACGGCGCCGAAGGGCTGATCGTCTGATGCGCGCGGAGAGCGGCTTGATGCCGCGCCGCGCGCTTGGCTGGCCACTCGCGGCCACGCTCGGCGCGCACCTGCTGCTCGCATGGTGGTGGCTGAACGCCACCGGCGTGCGGGCATTGCCGTCCATCGCGCCGGCGCTGCGGGAATTCCTGGTGGTGCCGGTGCTGGTGCCGCCGCCTGCGCCTGAAGCGCCAGCATCTGCACCAATTCCCCGCTCCGCAGTCCGCACACCCGCACGCGTTCCAATCGAAGCGCAACCGATTACGACCATCCCTGCGCAGGAGACTCCTGCAGCTGCCGATTCCGATCCGCTGGCGCAACCGTCGCCGCAAGACGAAGCCGTTTCCGAGGAAGCGAGCCTGGCCGGCCGCGCAAGGCGTGCCGCCGGCGGCGTCGATCAGGACCTACGCGAAGGCAAGCTGGCGCCGCTCGCACCGGCCGACACGCCGTGGAAGCGCTTCGCCGCCGCCGTCGAAGGCGCGCGCAAGGATACCTCGCGCACACTGACCTCGGAATCGTATACCTCGCCCGACGGCGCGGTCGTCTACCGTTTCCGCCACAACGGCAAGGTTTATTGCCGCACTGGCGGCAGCGTGCGGCCAAGCATGTTCGGCGCCGAGGGTGGTGGCGCCGTCCTGTTCGACAAGCCCGGCGGCGGCGGGCTGGCCGGGCTCGTGCCCTGCCCGCCCCGGGCCGAGTTCAAGCGCGACTGACCGGACGGCACGCACAGTTCCGCCACCCGGCGCCAACCGCCGTCGGCCGGACACTCGGCCGGCGGGCGTTCGCGCAGCAGCGCGCCCACGTCCAGCGGCGCGCCTTCGCGCACGCGCACATCGCGTGCGATCGGCACGCACACCGCGTCATGCCAGGCCGCCGCATGGCCTTCGGGCGTCGGCAAGGCGCCGCGCAACCTGACGGCGGCTTCCTCGCATTCGGCGCTGCTGGCGAACTCGCCGCGCAGGCTGCTGCTCTCCAGCGTCACGTCGAGGTTCTGTTGCAGGTACAGCAGCAGGATCATCGTGAACATATAATGCCCAGGTTCGCGGCCCGGCCGCGCTTGTAGAGGAAACACCTTGGACTGGGATTATCCGCAACCGTTCATCCTGCCCGTCACGCCGCAGGCCGGCGACATCGATGGCCTCAACCACACCAATAACGCCGTCTACGTGCGCTGGTGCGAACAGGCCGGCTGGGCCCATTCGGAAGGGCTGGGCCTGTCGCTGGACGACTACCGGCGCCTGGACCGCGCGATGGCGATCCGGCGCGGCGACTACGAATACCTGCTGCCCACGGTGCAGGGCGAGGCGCTGAGCCTGGCCACCTGGCTGGTGGGCGGAGACGGCAAGCTGACGATGGAGCGCCGCTTCCAGCTGGTGCGCGACAGCGACGGCGCCACCGTGCTGCGCGGGCGCTGGGAACTGGTCTGCATCGAGATCGGCAGTGGCCGGCCGCGCCGCATGCCGGCCGAGTTCCTGGACACCTATATGCCGGTGGTGGTCGCTGCACAAACCACTTGATTCCGGCGTCCCACAGCGTGCGCGCATTGCGCATGCTCAAGGACGAGTTTGATCGATCCGGCATCCCCCTCGCGTGGGCAGGCTCAGACTGGTTGCGTCACCTGTTCTAATGACGAGGACGCAATGCTCCGGTTTCTGCCCAGGTTCTTGACCGACGTGCGCGTGCGCATGCAATTGAGCGTGTTCTGGCTGCTCGCCTGCCCGCTGTTGGCGGGGCAATTGCTGGCTGGCTGCCGGCTACGCGACGGCGGGCACGAAGAACTCGTGGTGCCCGAGCTGGTGCGCACCCATCTCTATCTCGCGCCCAACGGTTCCGACAGCAATCCCGGCACCCGCGCCGAGCCCTTCCGCACCCTGGCGCGCGCGGCCCAGGTGGTCACGCCGGGCACCACCGTGCACGTGGCGCCCGGCGTCTATTCGGGCGGCGTGCGCACCACCACCAGCGGCACGCTCGAAGCGCGCATCATCTTCCAGAGCACCGAGCGCTGGGGCGCCAGGATCGTGCCGCCGCTCGACGCGCGCCAGAGCGCGGCCTGGGACAACCGCGGCAACTACGTCGACATCGTCGGCTTCGAGATCGACGGCGCCCAGTACCAGAGCGGCATGAAATGGCTGAGCGGCATCTACAACGGCGGCTCGCACAACGGCGTGCACGGCAACCGCATCCACCATATCGGCAACGACGTGCCGTGCGAGCCCAAGGGCGGCGCCGGCATCGGCATCGACAGCTACTACAAGGGCGTGGACGTGGTGGTGACCGGCAACCACGTGCACGACATCGGCCCGCCCGGCTGCCGCTACATGCATGGCATCTACGTCAGCACCACGGCCAGCGTGCGGGGCAATGTCGTCTACCGCGTGTCCGGCGCCGGCATCCACCTGTGGCACGACGCCAATCGCGTGACCGTGCGCGGCAATACCGTGGCGGCCTCAGGCAGCGGCATCGTGGTCGGGGGCGGCGACTTCTATCACAGCAAGGGCCCCAACGATCACACCCATGTGAGCAACAATATCGTCTACGACAACGGCCACGGCATCCTCGAACAAGGGGCGATCGGCCGCCATAACAGCTTCCGCAACAACCTCGTGTACCAGAATGCCGGCGATGACTGGAAACTGTCCCCGGGCCGCGAGCATACGGGCAGCATCAGCGCGCCGCCCCAGTTCGTCGAATACAGCGCCAGCGGCACGCCGGACTTCCGCCTGCGTCCCGGCTCGCCCGCGATCGGACAAGGCCTGCCATCCGAATCCGCGCCGCCCGGCAGCGGCAATACCGGGGCAAGGCCGATGCGCAAGGCCGACATCGGGGCCCTGCCGTCGGCGCCGCCATCGTAGCAGCGTCTTGATGGCTACAGGACTTCGTGCACCCGCTCGAACGGCCGGCACAGGCGCACGCCCTTCGGCGTGACCACGAAGGGCCGCTCGATCAGGATCGGATGCGCGGCCATCGCGTCGAGCAAGGCAGCATCATCCACCTCCGGCCGGTCGAGGCCCAACTCGGCGTACACGGCTTCCTTGCGGCGCACGGCGTCACGCGGCTGCAGGCCGGCGTCCGCGATCATGCGCGCCAGCTGCTCGCGGGTGGGCGGATTGCCCAGGTACTCGATCACTTGCGGCTCATGGCCGGCTTCGCGGATGGCGGCCAGGGTATTGCGCGAAGTCCCGCAGCGCGGGTTGTGGTAAATCGTGATATCCATTGTCATTACAGGTGGTGTCGGGTTGTCATCGGCTTGTCGTTCGAACAGCGGCATGATAACCACAGCGCATACCCGGCACCAGTATTTTTGCTTGTCCCCCCTCCCTGCTCCGGCTAGAATCCCACGCTTGATTTTCTAGAGCGTAATGAGAATTCCCTTGGCAACATGCCATTACGCCCAACCGGAGACCCGATGAACGATTACCTGCAGCGTCCCGAGGCCCTGCCCACCCTGCGCCAGCGCACCGCGCTGCGCGTGCTGCAGCTATTCGGCTGGAAAGTGTATTTCAAGCCGCTTCCCGGCCCTCACGGCATCGCGGTGGTCTATCCACACACATCGAACTGGGACTTCCCGATCGGGCTGGTGGCCAAGTGGGCGCTCGATACCCCATTCCGCTGGCTGGCCAAGGATTCGCTGTTCCGCGGCACGATGGGCCGCCTGATGCGCTACTGGGGCGGGATCGCGATCGATCGTCGGGCGCCGATGGGCGCCACGCGCCAGCTGGCGCAGCAGATGCTGAAGGAAGACTGGTGCTGGGTCGGCATCACGCCGGAAGGCACGCGCGGCTACCGTCCGCACTGGAAGAGCGGCTTCTATCACCTGGCGCGCACCGCCAACGTGCCGCTGCTGCTGGTCAGCTTCGACTATAAAAAGAAGGAACTGCGCGTGACCGAGACGCTCGACCTGTCGGGCGACATCGAGCGCGACATGGAAGCGATCCGCGCCGTCTATGAGGGCGTCACCGCGCTCTACCCCGAGAATGCGGCGCCGATCGTGCTCGCCGCGAAGGACGACAACGAGGCCGAGCGCAAACGCGCCTGAAGCCAGGCTTAGCCGGCCGGCTGCGGCCGGCCCGCCGCACTCGATCCCGCCAGCCTGTCCCAGGCATTCGCCGCGCTCAGGAATACCTGCCCACTGAGCTGTCCCAGCAAATCGCTGTCGCGCAGCCGGTCCATCACCGGCCCCTTCACTTCGGCCAGGTGCAAGGTCACGCCGCGCTGGCCCAGCGACGCATTCAATTCTCCCAGGCCGAACAGGGCCGAGGTATCGATCGCATTTACCGCCGACAGCACCAGCACCAGGTGGGCGGTGGAAGCATGCTGCGCCAGTTCCTCGTCGATCCGTTCGTTCACCGCATCCACGTTCCCGAAGAACAGGCCGGCGTCGACCCGCAGCATCAGCAAGCCCGGCGTCGTCTCGGCCGAATAGCGATCGACGTTGCGGAAGTGTTCGGTGCCGTGGATGCGGCCCAGCACCGCGATATGCGGCCGGCTGGCGCGCCAGATCAGCGCGCCCATCGACAGTGCCACGCCCACCAGCACACCCGCCTCCACGCCCAGCACCAGCACACCGCCGGCGGTGGCCAGCAGCGCCAGCGCATCGGCGCGGTCGTAGCGCCAGGCGGTGCGCAGGGTCGACCAGTCGAGCATGCCCAGCACCGCCACGATGATGGTCGCGGCCAGGGTCGGCAGCGGCAGCAGCGCCAGCCAGCCGGTGGGCGCCACCAGCGCCAGGGCCAGCAGGCCGGCCGTGATCATGCTTGCCAATTGCGTGTTGGCGCCGGCCGCGAAATTGACCGCCGAGCGCGAAATGCTGCCGGTGACCGGAAAACCGCCGCTCAAGGCGCTGCCGACATTGGCCGCGCCCAGGCCGACCAGTTCGCGGTTGCTGGCCAGCTTCTCCCCGCCGCGCTTGAGTGCCAGTGCCTGCGCGCCGGACATGCTGATCAGGAACACCATGAAGCCGATCAAGAGCGCCGGCTGCAGCAAGGCCTGCCAGTGGGCGCTCGACGTGGCCAGGTTCAGCCCGGGCAAGCCGGCCGGCACCGTTCCGGTGGTGGCCACGCCCATGCGGTCCAGCTCCAGCCACGGCACCAGTGCGGTAGCGCCCAGCACGACGAACATCGGCGCCAGCTTGGCGGCGATATCCGCCACCGCGGGCTTGACACGCAGGCGGCGCAGCAGCGGGGCCAGCCATTCGCGCGCCATCACCAGCAGGGCCAGGGAGCCGAAGCCCAGCGCGATGCTGGGCCACCGCGTTTCCCAATCCTGTACCGCGTCCAGCGCGATCGGGCCGCCGACCAGGGTGCGCAGCTGGCCCCAGGCGATGACGATCGCCGAACCGATGGTGAAGCCGCTCATCACCGGGCGCGAGAAGAAATTGGCGAGGAAGCCGATGCGCAGCAGGCCGCAGACCAGCAGGACCAGGCCCGACATCAGCGCCAACTGGGCCGCCAGCACGCCATACAGGCCGGTGCCGGGCGTGGCCAGCGGCGCCAGGGTGGACGCCGTCATCAGCGACACGATGGCCATCGGCCCCACCGACTGGGTGCTGCTGGTGCCGAACAGCGCATACAGCAGCGGCGGGAAGATGCTGGCGTAGATCCCGACCACCGGCGGCAGCCCGGCCACCAGCGCATAGGCCATGCCCTGCGGGATCATCATCATCGCCACCACGATGCCGGCGCTGATGTCGCCCGGCAGCGCGGCGCGCCGGTATTCGCGCACCCACTGAAGCATGGATTACCCTGGCAGGACTTGCCTGTTTGAAAGGCCGCTAGCGTAGCATAAATACCGCATATCGATATTTGGTTTTTGATCGTCCGGCATCCGCGCCGTACTCAGGACTGCCAACCAGTCGCTCAGGACATCGCCAGTTCGACGCAATTCCTCCCGGCCCGCTTGGCGCGCGCCAGCGCGGCGTTGGCCCGCACCGCCAGCAAGTCGCCGCTCTCGCTCTCGCCCAGCTGGGCCACGCCCAGGCTGATGGTCACGTGGTCGCAGCCCGGAATCTCGACCTGCTCGATCGCGGCGCGCAGCTTCTCGGCCATCCGCAGGCCATCGATCGCGCTGGTATGGGGGGCGATCACCAGGAATTCCTCGCCACCCGCGCGCACCAGCACGTCGCTGGCGCGCAGCAGCGAGCGCGCGGTGTCGGCCACGGTGCGCAGCACGATGTCGCCCACCGGATGGCCGAAGCTGTCGTTGACCTGGCTGAAGCGGTCGATGTCGAAGCTCACCAGCGCCAGCGGCAGGCGGTAGCGGCGGGCGCGCTTGATCTCCTGCTCGAGCAGTTGCTCGCCGTGGCGGCGGTTGGCGACCTCGGTGAGGGCGTCGGTCGTGGCCAGATGGGTCACGCGCGCCAGCAGGGCTTCGTTCTCGCGCGTCACCTCGGCCATGCGCAGGCCGTGCGACGCCAGCTGGGCCAGGTCGTCCAGCGCCTGCAACTGCGCGCGCGTAAAGGGGCGCGCATGGTCGAACATCAGGCACAGCGAGCCGCGCGGGCCGCCCGGGCCCTGGCCCGGGATCGGCAGGCCGACCACCATGCGCACGCCGAATCCTTCCAGGCTGGCCGCCAGTTCGGGCTCGCCCGCCTTCTCGGGCGCGTCGAGCAGGGTGAATTCGCCGGTGGCGGCGGCCAGCAGGCCGGGGAAGGCATGGCGCAGCGGCGACTGCAGCAGGCGGCCCTCATGCTTGAGCAGCGCCATCAGGTGCAGGCCGGCGACGCCCCCCTCGGCTTCCAGGTGCAGGTCGCCGTCGCGGTGCTGGAACAGGGCCGCATGCACCACGCCCGGCCAATCATTGACGGCCGCGCACAGGCGCTCGGCGAAGTGCACGCTGTCATCGGCATCGCCCAGCGCCTGCTGGCTGGCGCCGCGCAGCGCCAGCAGCGTGTGCAGCTCGTCCTCGGCAGGGGTCGGCGCGGGCGGCGGCGCGAAGCCGGCGCGCAGGCGCGCGTCAAGCAGCGCGCGGGTCTGCTGCGCGCGCAGCGGGCCGATCGCATAGTCGATCGGGCCGAAGGCCATCAGCGCCGGCAGCCAGCGCGCATTGGTGAAGGGGCATAAGACGAGGGTGGGTTTTCCTGCCCGTTCGGCCACCAGGGCGCCCAGGGCCGCCAGGTCGATCCCCAGCTCGCAGCGTTCGAGGTCGAGCACGACGAGGTCGGCCGGCTCGCGCGCCAGCAGCCCGCGCGCCTGGTCTGCGCCGGACGCTACCCGCAATTGCGCGAACACCCCGGCGCAGGCGGACTGGAAATCGGCGCGACGCTGGCCCACCGGATTCACGAACAGGCAGCTGTAGTCGACGTTCACCTCATCCGCGCGCACGCCCTCTTCTCCCATCCTCAATCTCCAAAACGTTTCCAGACATTACCGATTCGGCATGTTTCCATCGCGAGTGTGCCATAAGCGCGGCACTGTGTGTGGAAGCGCACCGTCGCGCGTTGCGCTGCACCCAATACTCTCCAGATCGAACGCATATTCATGGGAGAAGCAACATGGGACAGCAGGACGACGTGGCGAACAAGCAGAAGGCCATCCAGAACCGCCAGGACCAGATCGACGGCAGCATGCAGAAGGCCAAAAGTGACGACGATGGCGCCGTGCAGACCGGCGTCAAGCAGCCCGAGACGCCGATGCCCGACCAGCATCTGGCCAAGCCCGGCATCGAAGCGCAGATGGAACTCAAGCCGAAATTCATGGCCGAGGGCTACAAGGGCAGCGGAAAGCTGGAAGGCATGAGCGCCATCGTGACCGGCGGCGATTCCGGCATCGGCCGCGCGGTCGCGGTGCTGTTCGCGCGCGAAGGCGCCGACGTGGCCGTGATGTACCTGAACGAACACGAGGACGCCGAGGAAACCAAGCGCTGCGTCGAGGCCGAGGGCCGCCGCTGCGTGACCATCGCGGGCGACGTCAAGGACGCCGCCTTCTGCAACGAGGCGGTGGAAAAAGTCGTCGCCGAATTCGGCCGCCTGGACGTGCTGGTGAATAACGCCGCCTTCCAGGAACACGCGAATTCGCTGCTCGACATCACCGAAGAGCGCCTCGACGAGACCTTCCGCACCAATATCTACGGTTACTTCCATATGGCGAGGGCAAGCCTGCCGCACCTGAAGCGCGGCGCGGCGATCATCAACACCGGTTCCGTGACCGGCCTGCAGGGCTCGAAGAAGCTGCTGGATTATTCGGCCACCAAGGGCGCGATCCACGCCTTCACGATGTCGCTCGCCTCGAGCCTGATCGAACAGGGCATCCGCGTCAACGCAGTGGCGCCGGGCCCGGTCTGGACCCCGCTGAACCCGGCCGACCAGCCGCCCGAGCAGCTGAAGGAGTTCGGCGCCCAGACCGACTACAAGCGCCCGGCCCAGCCCGAAGAACTGTCGCCAGCCTATGTGTTCCTGGCCTCGCCCGTGTGCTCGGGCTACATCACCGGCATCGTGCTGCCGATCACCGGTTCGGTCGGCTGACGGGCCGATCTGCAAACGACAAGGAGAGCATCCATGCGCAGCATGTGGAAGGGGGCGATCAGTTTCGGGCTGGTCCACATCCCGGTCGATATGTACACCGCGGTCGAGAGCAAGGGATTGGACCTGACCATGCTCGACCGGCGCGACTTCTCGCCGGTCGGTTTCAAGCGCTACAACAAGGGCAACGGCAAGGAAGTGGCGTGGGACGACATCGTCAAGGGCTACGAATATGAAGACGGCGAATACGTCGTGCTGTCCGACGAAGACCTGCGCCGCGCCAACCCGGAAGCGACGCAGACCATCGACATCCAGGCCTTCGTGGATGCCGAGGACGTGCCGCTGATCTACTATGACCAGCCCTACTACCTCGCGCCCGGCAAGGGTGGCGCCAAGGTCTACGCCCTGCTGCGCGAGACGCTGCGCGAAGCCGGCAAGATCGGCATCGCGCGCGTCGTCATCCGCGTCAAGCAGCACCTGGCGGCGCTGGTGTGCGTGGGCGACACCATCGTCCTCAACACGCTGCGCTATCCGGACGAGATGCGCGACGCGGGCGAACTCAAGATCCCGTCGCCCGACTCCAAGACCGCCGCCGTCACCGTCAAGGAGCTCAAGATGGCGATGGCGCTGGTCGAGGGCATGAGCGAGGACTGGGCGCCGGAGCAGTACCGCGACACCTACCGCGAGGACGTGCTGGCCCTGGTCAAGAAAAAGATCAAGGCCAAGCAGACCAAGACCATTACCCAGCCCGAGCCAGAGAAGGAAAAACGCACGAGCGGCAAGGTCATCGACCTGGTCGCCCTGCTCCAGGCCAGCCTGGGCAAGAAGCCGGCCAAGGCCGCGCTGGCGGCGCTGGAAGATGACGACGACGATGACGACGATCCGCCGCCACGCAAGTCGAGGAAGCCGGCTGACGATGAGGACGACGACGACGAGGTCCACGTGCCGCGCGCGCGCAAGACCGCTGGCGCGAGCCGCAGCGGAGCAACCGCAAGCAAGTCGACGCGGGCCACGGCCAGCAAGACCGCAGCCAAGCCGGCGGCGAAGAAAGCCGCTGCCAAAAAGGCGCCCGCCAAAGCTGCGGCCAAGGCGCCGGCTCGCAAGAAGGCAGCGTAAGGATGGATGGACTGATCGACCTCCTCCAATGGCCGGCCATGGTGGTCAGCCTGTACGCCGCCTTCCTGATCGGCTCCAAGCGCGCCGAACGGCGGGTGTTCGGATTCTGGATGTTCATCCTCAGTAACCTGATGTGGATCGTGTGGGGCTGGCACGACGAAGCCTGGGCCCTGATCACCCTCCAGCTGGCGCTGATGGCAATGAATATCCGGGGTATTTTCAAGAACGGGCACTAGGTGCATGTGGCGCCGCCGGCGCCCCATGCACCTCTTCCTTCCGAGGTATTGTAAAAACCTATCATAATAATTAACGCAATTAGCTTTACCTAACTAGCATTGCTTCGTAGAATCTATCTCATTGAAATTCAACGCAATGAGGAGTCTACGCATGAGCCAATCCCGCCTGACCACCGCTTCCGGCATCCCACTCGCCGACAACCAGAACTCGCTGAGCGCCGGCCCGCGCGGTCCGCTGCTGCTGCAGGATTTCCACCTGATCGAAAAGCTGCAGCACTTCAACCGCGAGCGCATTCCCGAGCGCGTCGTGCACGCCAAGGGCTCGGGCGCCTACGGCAGCTTCACCGTCACCCACGACATCTCCAAGCTGACCAAGGCGAACCTGTTCGCCCACGTCGGCAAGCAGACCCCGGTGTTCCTGCGCTTCTCGACCGTCGGCGGCGAAAAGGGCAGCGCCGACACCGAACGCGATCCGCGCGGCTTCGCACTGCGCTTCTACACCGAGGAAGGCAACTGGGACCTGGTCGGCAACAATACGCCGGTTTTCTTTATCAAGGACCCGATCAACTTCCCCGACTTCATCCACACCCAGAAGCGCGACCCGCAGACGAACCTGAAGTCGGCCAACATGATGTTCGACTTCTGGAGCAATGCGCCGGAAAGCCTGCACCAGGTGACGATCCTGTTCTCGGATCGCGGCACCCCGGACGGCTACCGCCACATGGACGGTTTTGGCAGCCACACCTATAGCCTGATCAACGAGCAGGGCGAGCGCGTCTACGTGAAATGGCACTTCAAGACTCGCCAGGGCATCAAGAACCTGAGCGCGGCAGAAGCTACCCGCATTGCCGGCTCCGATCCGGATCATGCCCAGCGCGACCTGTTCAATGCGATCGCCGCCAACGACTTCCCGCAGTGGGACGTCCAGGTGCAGGTCGCGACTGCAGAGGAACTGGAAGCATGGAGCGCACGCACCGGCTGGAATCCGTTCGACCTGACCAAGGTCTGGCCGCATGGCGACTTCCCCGTGCAGCCGGTGGGCGTGCTGGAACTGAACCGCAACCCGCAGAATTACCACGCCGAGGTCGAGCAGGCCGCCTTCTCGCCGGCCAACGTGGTGCCGGGCCTGGGCTACTCGCCCGACAAGATGCTGCAGGGCCGCCTGTTCGGCTACCACGACGCCCAGCTGTACCGCGTCGGCACCAACCACCAGCACCTGCCGGTGAACGCCCCGCGCTGCCCGGTCCACAACCACCAGCGCGACGGTTCGATGGCGATCGCCAACGGCGGCGCGGCGCGCAACTACCACACGCTCAACAGCGTGGGCGCCGGCGCCACCGGCATGGGCCACGGCGAACGCGAGCTCGCCCTGGACGGCGATGCCGGCCGCTTCGACTTCCGCGGCCAGGAAGACGATTACACGCAGGCCGGCAACCTGTTCCGCCTGATGGACGCCCAGGCGCGCCAGAACCTGTGCGACAACCT
>DDKG01000266.1 GCA_002339265.1 Massilia sp. UBA2604
TCCCCAGGATTGTTTCTAATCAGAACAGGAGAAGCCAATCTTAGGAGTAATGTCGTGCGTCCATCAGACGAAAATCAAGACAACCGCTTGCATGCCCATATGCGTCCCAACCTGATGTCGTCGTCGCGCCGCGGCGGCCGGGAAGACAGCATCCTCGCCAAGCTCGAGCGCGAGCCGGCGCGCCGCACGGGCGCCGGCAATGGCGCGCGCCTGGCCTGGTATGGCGCCGCGGCGGCGGTCGCGCTCGGCTTGACGGCGACCCTGGCCTGGCTGGCCGCCGGCACTGGACCGGCGCCGCTCGAGGTGGCGCAGCCCGATGCGGCGCCTGCCCCGCTGGCGATCGCGCCCCCCGCGCCGGTCGAAGCCGCCATGATCGTCGACGCGGCGCCGGAACCGGTGCTGGCGGCGGCGCCCCCTGCGGCGCCCGTTCCCCCGTTGCGCCTGCTCGAGCCGGCTGCTGTGTCTCCGGCCCCGGTCAAGGTCGTGCCGGCGCCCGCCAAGGCGGCCCCGGCGCGCCGGCTTGACGCGCGCGCAGCCGCCCCCGCCCGTCCCCGCGCCCAGGCAAGCCGCCAGGCCGCGCGACCGGCGCGGACGGTCAACCCCGCGCGCGCCGACAACAGCCACGACGACAGCGACGTCGCCCTGATCTCGGCGGTGATCTTCCACGCCAACGGCCACGCTGCGCCCGAGGAAGGTGAGGCTGCTCCTCCTCCGGCTCGCTGACACCGTGGTAAATAGGCCGCACGCCGGGTGGTGCGGCCGATACCGCCGGGCGGCAGGCGCCAGAAAACGCTATACTGTATATAAGTACAGGTGGGCGTTCGGTCATGATCAGGGTGTTGGAAAACGAGTTTTATTATCTGGATAACTTCCAGCGGGTTCTCGATTGGATCGGTGAGCGCTATGGCGACTTGCTGGACGATGGCGAACAGGCGTTCCTGAGCCTGTTCCCCACCTTGCCGCACAATGCGCGCGCCCTGTTCGTGCGCATGGTCATGCGCAAAGGCAATCTGTTCCGCGCCAGCAAACTGAGTTATGCCGAAATCGGCTGTCCGGTCGAGGCGGCGAGGCACCTGCTCGGCACCGGCTGGATCGAGCCCGATCCCGAACTCACGCTCGACGAACTGTTCGACCTGCTGTCCAAGCCCGAGATCCTTGATGCCTTCGGCCCGCAACTGCCGCGCAAGACGGCGCGCAAGGAAGAGCAGCTGGACGCCCTGCGCGCCGTGTTCCCCGAGGCAAGGCGCTTCTCCGGCTGGCATCCAGCCTGTCCCGACGTCGCCTGGCGCATCCTGGTCAAGCCGCTGTGCGACCGCCTGCGCCTGGTCTTCTTCGGCAACCTGCACCAGGGCTGGACCGATTTCGTGCTGTCCGACCTGGGCCTGTTCCGCTACGAGAGCGTCGACATCTCGCTCGCCTCGCGCGGTTTCCGCCAGCGCGCCGACGTCGACCACTACCTGCAGCTGCATGCCTGCCGCGAGCGCTTCGCCGCCGGCGAAGACGTCGATGAAGTGGTACGCGACCTGCCCCTGCACGCCTTCGGTAACGACTGGCTCGAGAGCCGGCGCGAAAAACTCACCTTCCAGATCGGCCAGCACTACGAAAAGCTGAAGGACTGGGACGGCGCCTACGCCGCCTATGCGCGCTGCCGCTTTCCCGGCGCGCGGGGACGCGCGATCCGCGTGCTCGAAAAACACGAACGCTTCGAGCAGGCCCATGCCCTGTTGCTCGAAGCGCAGGCCGCGCCCGAGAACGAGGCCGAGCGCCAGCACCTGTCCCGCATCGCGCCGCGCCTGGCGCGCCGCCTCGGCCACGCACGCCTGGCCCCGCGCGCCAAGACAGTCGTCGAGCGCATCGAACTGTGCCTGGCGCCGCCGAACGGCGAGCGCTGGGTCGAGGGCGCCGTGCGCGGCCACCTGCATTGCGAAGAGGCGCCCGTGTTCTATGTCGAGAACGCGCTGGCCAACACGCTCTTCGGCCTGCTATGCTGGCGCGCCGTGTTCGCCGCCATTCCCGGCGCCTTCTTCCACCCCTTCCACCGCGGCCCGGCCGACCTGCACAGCGCCGACTTCCACCAGCGTCGGCATCAGGAATTCGCCGCCTGCCTGGCGGAGCTGGACAGCGGCAGCTACCGCGACACGATCCGGCGCACCTACCAGGAAAAGACCGGCCTGCAGTCGCCCTTCGTGCACTGGGATGGCGTCACGCTGGACCTCATCGAACTGGCCATGGCCTGCATCCCGCCGGCGCACCTGCGCAAGTGGTGCGAGCGCATCCTGGCCGACGTCAAGGAAAACCGCACCGGGTTTCCCGACCTGATCCAGTTCTGGCCAGGCGAAGGCCGCTACCTGATGATCGAGGTGAAAGGCCCGGGCGACCGCCTGCAGGACAACCAGCTGCGCTGGATCGACTACTGCGCCACGCATGGCATGCCGGTCTCGGTGTGCTACCTGCAGTGGGCCCAAGCCTCAGAGATGGCGGCATAAGAATCGCGTGAGCTATACCATCGCCGTACGCGCCCTGTGCGAGTTCACCGCCAAGCAGGGTGACCTCGACCTGCGCTTCACCCCCTCCCCCAGCGCCCAGGAAGGTATCCAGGGCCACGCCGTCGTGGCCGGCCGCCGTGGCGACGGCTACCGCAGCGAGGTCGCGCTGTCCGGCCAGTGGAACGCGCTGCACGTGCGCGGCCGCGCCGACGGCTACGACGCCAATGAAAACCTGATCGAAGAGGTCAAGACCCATCGCGGCCGTGCCGACGCCATCCCCGACAACCACCGCCACCTGCACTGGGCCCAGTTGCGCGTCTACGGCCACCTGATGTGCGAGGAACAGGGCATGGCGTCGATCAACCTAGCCCTGGTCTACTACGACATCGCCAGCGGCGTCGAAACGGTGCTGCGCGAGACGCGCGACAGCGCCTGGCTGCGCGCGCACTTCGAGGAGCTGTGCGAGCGCTTCTCGCACTGGGCCGCCAGCGAGGCGGCGCACCGCGCGGCGCGCGATGCCGCACTGACCGGGCTGGCCTTCCCGCACGCCGATTTCCGTCCCGGCCAGCGCCAGCTGGCCGAAAGCATCTACCGCGCCAATGCCGGCGGCCGCTGCCTGCTGGCGCAAGCCCCGACCGGCATCGGCAAGACCGTCGGCAGCCTGTTCCCGGTGCTGAAAGCCATGCCGCGCGAGAAGCTCGACAAGGTGTTCTTCCTGGCCGCGAAGACACCGGGCCGGCGCCTGGCGCTGGACGGCGCCGCGACCCTGTGCGGCGCCAGCGCAACGCCGCTCCGGGTGCTGGAACTCACCGCGCGCGACAAGGCCTGCGAGCATCCCGACAAGGAGTGCCATGGCGAGTCCTGCCCGCTGGCGCGCGGCTTCTACGACCGTCTGCCGGCGGCGCGCGCGGCCGCGGCCGACATTCCGGTACTGGACCGCGAGGCGCTGCGCGAGGTCGCACTTGGACACGAGGTCTGCCCCTACTACCTCGGCAGCGAGATGGCGCGCTGGTCCGACATGGTCGTCGGCGACTACAACTATTATTTTGACGGCAGCGCCATGCTGTACGCACTGGCGCTGAACAACGGCTGGAAGACCAGCCTGCTGGTGGACGAGGCCCACAACCTGGTCGGCCGGGCGCGCTCGATGTACAGCACCGAACTCGATCGCGAGCAGCTGCGCCTGGCCCGCGCCGATGCGCCGCCGGCCGTCAAGAAAGCGCTGGAGCGCGTGGGCCGCGCCTGGACCGCGGTCGACAAGACGGCGCCCGCGCCCTACCAGCTGCTGGAGAAGATTCCGTCGAAGCTGGTCGATGCCTTGCAGGAAATGGGTAGCGCCATCAACGAGCACCTGGCCGCCTTCCCCGGCCCGCTCGACCCCGACCTGCAGCGCTTCTATTTCGACGCCATGCAATTCGTGCGCCTGGCCGAATCGTTCGGTCCGCATTCGCTGTGCGACCTGAGCCGGGACGCCGACCGCCCCACCCTGCGCGACTCGACGATCTGCATCCGCAACGTGGTGCCGGCGCCCTTCCTCGGCCCGCGCTTCGCCGCCACCCATTCGAGCACCCTGTTCTCGGCCACGCTCGGGCCCTGGCACTACTGCCTCGATACGCTCGGCATGCCGGAAGACACGGCCTGGGTCGAGGTCGACTCGCCGTTCAAGGCCAGCCAGCTCGAAGTCCACGTCGCACGCGGCATCTCCACCCGCTACCAGGTGCGCGCCGCATCGGTCCAGCCGATCGCCGAACTGATCGCGCGCCAGTACCGCGAACGGCCCGGCAACTACCTGGCCTTCTTCAGCAGCTTCGACTATCTCGACAAGGTGGCGAACGCGCTGGAGCGGTTGGACCCATCGATCCCGGCCTGGCGCCAGGAGCGCCGCATGAGCGAGCACGAACGCCAGGGCTTCATCGACCGCTTCGCCGTCGGTGGCACCGGGGTCGGCTTCGCGGTACTGGGAGGCGCCTTCGGCGAGGGCGTCGACCTGCCGGGCGAACGCCTGATCGGCGCCTTCGTCGCCACCCTCGGCCTGCCCCAGGTCAATCCGGTCAACGAGCAGTTGCGCGAGCGGATGCAGGACCTGTTCGGCGCCGGCTACGACTACACCTATCTCTATCCCGGCATCCAGAAGGTGGTGCAGGCGGCCGGCCGCGTGATCCGCACCGAACAGGATCGCGGCGTGGTGTGGCTGATCGACGATCGCTTTGCCCAGCCGGGCATCAGGACCTTGATGCCGGCGTGGTGGGAGCTGGATTCACGTTAGCAGCTCGCGCACCTTCTGGTAGCCGCTGCGGCTGATCGGCAGCTTCACCCCGCTTTTCAGCACCGCGCAGTGGTTGTCCTTGCTGACCGGTTCGATGCGCTCGACCGCGCCGACGTTGACGATATGGGAGCGGTGGATGCGCACGAACACGCTGCCATCGAGCTGCGCTTCCAGTTCCGACAGACGCTGGTGCTTCAGGTAGCTCTTGCCGTCGGCATTGATCCGCACATAGTCGTTCTGGGCCTCGATATAGTCGATGCTGCTGGCCGCGACCACGTGCACGCGCGCGCCGTCGCGGATCAGTATCCTTTCGAGCGGCTGCTGGCGCGCCTGCGCATCCTTCACCACCGCCTCGATCCGCGATGGCTGCGGGGCGCGCAGGCGCACCTGCGCCAGCGTCTCGGCCAGGCGCTCGCGCGAAAACGGCTTGAGCAGGTAGTCGACCGCATGCACTTCGAAGGCCCGCAGCGCAAACTGGTCGTAGGCCGTGGCAAACACATAATGCGGCTTGCTGCCGGCCAGCTCCACCACCTCGAAGCCGTCCAGCTTGGGCATCTGGATGTCGAGGAACACCAGGTCGGGGTCGTGCTCCGCGATCGCCTTCACCGCCTCATAACCGTTGGCGCATTCGCCGACGATCTCGACGTCGGGATGCGCGGCCAGGTATTCGCGCAGCACCGCCCGCGCCAGGTGTTCGTCGTCCACGATCAGGGTCCGCATGCCTTATTCTCCAGTCTCCGCGGGCAGCACCAGGTCCACCCGGAATAGATTGCCGTCGCGTGTCGCATGCACGCTCGCTTCGATGCCATACGCCGCCCGCAGGCGCGCGCGCACATTGGCCAGGCCGACGCCGCCGCCGGCCGCCTTGCCTGACGCATCCGGATCGACGTCGTTCTCGACCCGCAGCCTGAGCTGGGAACCGGCGCGCTCGGCCCGCACCCGCACCATGCCGCCCTCGAGTAACTGGCCGATGCCGTGCTTGACCGCGTTCTCCACCAGCGGCTGCAGGATCATCGGCGGCAGCAGGCAGGCTTCCGCCTCGACGCCGACATGGCGCTCGAAACCCAGGCGCGGCCCGAAGCGCACGCCCTCGATTGCCACGAAGCGCTCGACCAGGTCCACTTCCGCCAGCAGCGTCACCTTGCGGTGCGCCTCCAGTCCCAGCGTATGGCGAAAGAAGCCGGCCAGCTGCAAGGTCATGTCGCGCGCCGCGCCGGCGTCGATCGTGGTGAGCGCGCTGATCGAATTGAGGCTGTTGAACAGGAAGTGCGGATCGACCTGGGTGCGCAGCATGCGCAGCTCGGCGTCCTGGGCCAGGAGCTTGAGTTCGAGTTCGCGCCGCTCCAGGCCGCGCGCGCGTTCGAATTCCAGCGCCAGGTAGTGGCCACAGGCGGTCATCCCGTACAGCAGCACGCCGACCCCGAACATCACCGCCGTCAGGGGCCGCGACATCGTCACGCCGCTCCCTTGCACTTGGCCCGGTGGCGCCAGCCACTGCCACCAAGCGGCCCAGCCGGACGCCGCCGCGCACCACAGCAGCGCCGCGCATACGGCGGTGAGGAAAAACACGCCCAGTGTCGCCGGCAGTGGCTTACGCGCCAGCGGATAGGCGCGGCACAGGTAATACGCCGAAAAGCCGCACACGGCGGCGTAGACCAGCACCAGCGGCAGCGCGAACAGCAGGCTGGCCGCCAGGCCGGCGCCGCCGGTGGCGGACAGCAGACCGGCCAGCATCAGCCCCAGCATCAGCCAGGCCGCCAGGTACAGGGCGGCGCTGCGGCGCGCCCAGGATCCGCCGCCCATCAGTTGCGGATTTCCACGCCACCCATGATCGCGTAGCCGCGAATGACCAGCCGCTTGCTGTTGTCCGGCGGTGCGATGGTCTTTTCCTCGAAGCCGCCCAGGATCGGCGTGCCGTGCAATACGATGGCCCAGTCGGGCGGGCACTTGATGGTGACGCCGCCCCAGAAGGCGAACACATTGATCACCGCCTCGCCCTGGATCGAGGCGCCGCGCATATCGAGTTCGCAGCCGCCCATCACCGCCGTGATCTCGCCGCCGCGGAAGTCCTGGGTCGTGACGCGGCGCTCGTAGGCGCCCAGGATGGCGGTGATGTCGACTACCTCGCCAGCGCCCACGGGTGCGCCGTCGACGATCGCCACGCCGTGCTCCAGCGCGCGCTTGCTGCGCAATGCTTTCGCCACCAAAAAGCCGCCCAGGCCGATCAGGACCAGCGGCCAGATGGTGCGCCAGCTGAAGTCGATGATGTCCATGCGGTCCAGCATCAGCAGGATGCCGACGCCGACCAGGCCGGCCCCGAGCAGTGTGCCGCCCTGGGTGCGGGTGTCGCACAGTTTCACGGTGCCGACGATGACGAACAACATCGGCCAGAACGAGAAGGCGCGGTGCATGTCGACGAAACCCAGGTTATCGAGCAGGAACAGCAGCCCCATCCCGATCACGAGCAGGCCGAGCACGACCTGGCTCGTCGCGCCTTTTGGATGCGGATCATTTTTCATGGCGGTTCCTTTGATTGTTGGCGAAGCGGCGCGCGATGAACGGATCCAGCACCAGCTTGACGCCCCACATCAGGATGAACAGCGGCCAGCTGTTGCGGAAGGTCAGGCCGAAGGCGTTCTCGAACACGGCGAACAGCCACAGGCCGGTGAACACGGTCCACAAGCCGTTGCCGAACTCCTTCGGGCTCGGGTAGCCGATGGTCTGGCCGATGCCGACCACGACCAGCAGCAAGGGGGCGTAATGCCAGTAGTCCTGGGCATCGATATAGTGCAGGCGGTCGAGCAGCACCACCGCGCCGACCACGATCAGGAGCAGGCCCCACAGCAC
>DDKG01000100.1:0-1497 GCA_002339265.1 Massilia sp. UBA2604
GCGCCCAGGACAGTTGGATGTCGGTCTGACGTGGCGCAGCTACGGCAACTTTTTCGGGAGTTGCCCTTGCCGCCATTTTTTTCTGGCCCCTCCGTTCCAGCCATCCTGGCACTTGCTGACGGGACCATCTTCAAAGGATATTCCATCGGTGCCGTCGGTCATACGACGGGCGAAGTGGTGTTCAACACCGCGATCACCGGCTACCAGGAAATCCTGACCGACCCGAGCTACTCGCGTCAGATCGTCACCCTGACCTATCCGCACATCGGCAACTACGGCGTGAACAGCGCCGACGTCGAAGCGGGCAAGGTGCACGCCGCCGGCCTGATCATTCGTGACCTGCCGCTGCTGGCCTCGAACTTCCGTTCGACCCAATCGCTGGGCGATTACCTCAAGCAAGAGAACGTGGTTGCCATCGCCGGCATCGACACCCGCAAACTGACCCGCATCCTGCGCGAAAAAGGCGCCCAGGCCGGCGCGATCCTGACCGCGTCGCAAGGCGTCGAGCCGTCGCCAGCGCAAGCGCTGGAACTGGCGCGCTCGTTCCCGGGCCTGGCCGGCATGGACCTGGCCAAGGTCGTGTCCGTCACCGAGCCGTATGAATTCACCGAGACCGAGTGGAAGCTGGGCGAAGGCTTCGGCAAGCAGACCAACCCGCAATACCACGTGGTCGCCTTCGACTACGGCGTCAAGCGCAACATCCTGCGCATGCTGGCCGAACGCGGCTGCAAGGTCACCGTGCTGCCGGCGCAATCGACCGCCGCCGACGCGCTGGCATTGAACCCGGACGGCATCTTCCTGGCCAACGGCCCCGGCGACCCGGAGCCATGCGACTACGCGATTAACGCGTCGCGCGAGCTGATCGAGAAGGGCATCCCGACCTTCGGCATCTGCCTCGGCCACCAGATCATGGCGCTGGCTTCCGGCGCCAAGACGATGAAGATGAAGTTCGGCCACCATGGCGCCAACCACCCGGTGCAGGACCTCGACAGCAAGAAGGTCTTGATCACCTCGCAGAACCACGGCTTCGCGGTCGACCCGGACACGCTGCCGGACAACTGCCGCGTGACCCACGTCTCGCTGTTCGACGGTTCGCTGCAGGGCTTCGCCCGCACCGACAAGCCGGCGTTCTGCTTCCAGGGCCACCCGGAAGCCTCGCCGGGCCCGACCGACGTCGCCTACCTGTTTGACCGCTTCATCGGCCTGATGCAAGCAGCGGAGAAAAAATAATATGCCAAAACGTAGTGATATCAAAAGCATCCTGATCATCGGCGCCGGCCCGATCGTCATCGGCCAGGCAGTCGAATTCGACTACTCCGGCGCCCAGGCCTGCAAGGCCCTGCGTGAAGAAGGCTACAAGGTCATCCTGGTCAACTCGAACCCGGCGACCATCATGACCGACCCGGAAACGGCGGACGTGACCTATATCGAGCCGATCACCTGGAAGGTCGTCGAGCGCATCATCGAGAAAGAGCGTCCCGACGCGATCCTGCCGAC
>DDKG01000100.1:1666-3399 GCA_002339265.1 Massilia sp. UBA2604
ATCGACAAGGCCGAAGACCGTTCGAAGTTCAAGGACGCGATGACCAAGATCGGCCTGGGCTCGGCGCGTTCGGGCGTGGCCCACTCGATGGAAGAAGCGTGGAGCGTGCAGCGCGAGTTGGGCTTCCCGACCATCATCCGTCCTTCGTTCACCATGGGCGGCAGCGGCGGCGGCATCGCCTACAACGAAGAAGAATTCGAACAGATCTGCAAGCGCGGCCTGGAAGCTTCACCGACCAATGAGCTGTTGATCGAAGAGTCGCTCTTGGGCTGGAAAGAGTACGAGATGGAAGTCGTTCGCGACAAGAACGACAACTGCATCATCATCTGCTCGATCGAAAACCTGGATCCGATGGGCGTGCACACCGGCGACTCGATCACCGTGGCGCCGGCGCAGACCTTGACCGACAAGGAATACCAGATCATGCGCAACGCGTCGATCGACGTGCTGCGCGAGATCGGCGTCGACACCGGCGGTTCGAACGTGCAGTTCTCGATCAATCCGAAAGACGGCCGCATGATCGTCATCGAGATGAACCCGCGCGTGTCGCGTTCGTCGGCGCTGGCCTCGAAGGCCACCGGCTTCCCGATCGCCAAGGTCGCGGCCAAGCTCGCGGTCGGCTTCACGCTCGACGAACTGCGCAACGAGATCACCGGCGGCGCGACCCCGGCCAGTTTTGAACCGTCGATCGACTACGTCGTCACCAAGATCCCGCGCTTCACCTTCGAGAAATTCCCGACCGCCGACAAGCACCTGACCACCCAGATGAAATCGGTCGGTGAAGTGATGGCGATGGGCCGCACCTTCCAGGAATCGTTCCAGAAAGCCCTGCGCGGCCTGGAAGTCGGTGTCGACGGCCTGAACGAAAAGACGCGCGATCGCGAAAAGATCGAGGAAGAGCTGGGCGAGCCTGGTCCTGAACGCATCTGGTACGTAGGCGACGCCTTTGCCCAGGGCTTCACCCTGGAAGAGGTGCACAATCTCACCAAGATCGATCCGTGGTTCCTGGTGCAGATCAAGGAGATCGTGGACATCGAGCTGTGGCTCGAGACCCAGACCCTGGAGTCGCTCGACAAGAACGTGCTCTATAAGCTCAAGCAAAAGGGCTTCTCGGACCGCCGCATGGCCTTCCTGCTGAAGGTCGAGCCGGCAGCGGTGCGCGCGCGCCGCCACGCGCTGGACATCCGTCCGGTGTACAAGCGCGTCGACACCTGCGCCGCCGAGTTCGCGACCAACACCGCGTACATGTACTCGACGTACGACGAAGAGTGCGAATCGAACCCGACCGACAAGAAGAAGATCATGGTGCTGGGCGGTGGTCCGAACCGTATCGGCCAGGGCATCGAGTTCGACTACTGCTGCGTGCACGCGGCCCTCGCCATGCGCGAAGACGGCTACGAGACCATCATGGTCAACTGCAACCCCGAGACCGTGTCGACCGACTACGATACCTCGGACCGCCTGTACTTCGAGTCGCTGACCCTGGAAGACGTGCTCGAGATCGTGGAGCTGGAAAAGCCGGTCGGCGTGATCGTGCAGTACGGCGGCCAGACCCCGCTGAAGCTTGCGCTGGACCTGGAAGCGAACGGCGTGCCGATCATCGGCACCTCGCCGGACATGATCGACGCCGCCGAAGACCGCGAGCGTTTCCAGCAACTGCTGCAAAAGCTGGACCTGCGCCAGCCGCCGAACCGCACCGCGCGCACCGAAGCCGACGCCCTGGCGCTGGCCGA
>DDKG01000100.1:3622-4499 GCA_002339265.1 Massilia sp. UBA2604
ATCGAAGTCGACGTCGACTGCATCTCGGACGGCGAAGCCACCTTCATCGGCGGCGTGATGGAACACATCGAACAGGCCGGCGTGCACTCGGGCGACTCGGCCTGCTCGCTGCCGCCGTACTCGCTGTCGCAAGCGACCATCGATGAACTCAAGCGCCAGACCTCGCTGATGGCCAAGGCCCTGAACGTGGTCGGCCTGATGAACGTGCAGTTCGCGATCCAGCAGTCGGAACAGGACGGCCAGACGGTCGATACCGTCTACGTGCTGGAAGTGAACCCGCGCGCCTCGCGCACCGTGCCGTTCGTTTCGAAGGCGACCGGCCTGCAGCTGGCCAAGATCGCCGCGCGCTGCATGGTCGGCCAGACCCTCGAGCAGCAGGGCATCACGAAAGAGGTCGTGCCTCCGTTCTACAGCGTCAAGGAAGTCGTGTTCCCGTTCGTGAAGTTCCCTGGCGTCGACACCATCCTGGGACCAGAGATGAAATCGACCGGCGAAGTGATGGGCGTGGGCACCACCTTCGGCGAAGCCTTCGTGAAATCGCAGCTCGCGGCCGGCATCAAGCTGCCGAAGTCGGGCACCGTATTCCTGTCGGTGAAGTCCTCGGACAAGCCGCGCGCGGTCGGCGTGGCGCGCGACCTGGTCAAGCTCGGCTTCGACCTGGTGGCGACCAAGGGCACCGCCGCCGTGATCTCGGCCGCCGGCATCCCGGTGCGATCGGTGAACAAGGTGCTGGAAGGCCGTCCGCACGTGGTCGACATGATCAAGAACCACGAAATCGTCATGGTCGTGAACACGGTCGAGGAAAAGCGCAGTGCGATCACCGACTCGCGCACGATCCGTACTTCGGCACTGGCCTCGCACGTGGTGACCTACACCA
>DDKG01000270.1:0-6595 GCA_002339265.1 Massilia sp. UBA2604
CAGCGCGGCGGCGACCTGACGGTGCGCTACCTCGAGACCCAGGCCGCCCTGATCGGCCTGAAGGAAATCCCCGGCGGCGGCTATCGCCAGAAGGTCGAGATCGAGGGCAGCAAGCTGATCGAAGGCAGCGCCACGTTCAGCGCCGGCGGCAAGACCATCAAGCCGGAACTCGGCAAGGGCATCGTGATGGGCACCCGGAGCGGCAAACAGGACGTGGCCTTCGACGCGCCGCTGGTCTTCGTCGGCTACGGCGCCGCCGCGCCCGAGGAGAACTGGGATGACTACAAGGGCCTCGACGCCAAGGGCAAGATCCTGGTCATGATGGTCGACGATCCGCAGCCGACTGCCGAGGAACCGAACCGCTTCGCCGGCAAGGCCTATACTTGGTATGGCCGCTGGGTCTATAAATTCGAGGAAGCCGCGCGTCGCGGCGCCGCCGGCGTGCTGTTGATCCATACCACGCCGTCCGCCTCGTACCCGTGGAGCGTGCCGGCCAATGGCTTCGGCAACGAGCGCTTCGGCCTCAAGGGCAACGGCAATCCGATGGAAGGCTGGCTGCACGAAGACACCGCGCGCGAGCTGTTCGCCGCCGGCGGCCATGACCTCGACCAGCTGCGTGCCCAGGCCGAGCGGCGCGACTTCCGTCCGGTCGACCTCAAGGTGGCCGCCAAGGTCGCGCTGCGCTCCAAAATCCGTCCGGTGGAACAGTTCAACGTGGTCGGCATCGTGCCCGGCAGCGACCCGAAGCTGAAGGAGCAGGCCGTGATCTATTCCTCGCACTGGGATCATATGGGGATGATCGACGCCAAGCCCGGCGACGACCCGAAGGCCGACCGCATCTACAATGGCGCGATCGACAACGCCTCCGGCACCGCCGCGCTGCTGGCGATGGCTGCCGAAGCGGTCAAGAAGCCGGCCAAGCGCACCCAGATCTTCCTGTGGCCGGCCGCCGAAGAGCAGGGCCTGCTGGGCGCCGCCGCCTACGTCGCCAAGCCGGTGTGGCCGCTGGCGCAGACCGCCGCCGACCTGAACCTGGACAGCCTGAACTTCGTCGGCCGCACCAGGGACATCGGCGTGGCCGGCGCCGAGCGCAGCTCGCTGTACGAGACGTCGCAGCAGGTGGCCAAATCGATGGGCCTGAAGATCGCGCCGGCCGTTCCCGACCTGTCGGGCGCCTACTTCCGCGCCGACCACTTCGCCTTCGCGAAGGCGGGCGTCCCGGCCTTCAACGTCGGCTCGGCCGTGTTCTCGGGCGACGGCCACTTCGAGTTCGAGCACCACCAGCACGAGTCGAGCACGAACATGAAGGGCTTCAAGCACCACTACCACCAGGTCAGCGACGAGTACAAGCCGGAATGGGACTTGTCGGGCATGGTGCAGCAGGCCCAGTTCACGCTCAACCTCGGCTACGCGGTCGCCAATGCGCCGGCCATGCCGACCTGGAAGAAGGGCGAAGCCTTCGGCAGCATCAAGCGCTAATCAAGCGCTGATCACGCGCTGATCACGCGCTGATCTAGGCCGCCGCGCCGCCCGCCGCATGGGCGGCGCCAGCCGCCGCCAGGATCCGTTCCAGCTCGCCCATGTCGACCGGCTTCACCAGGTGATGGTCGAAGCCGGCGCGGCTGCTGGCCTCGCGGTCCTGGGCCTGGCCGTAGCCGGTGACCGCCACCAGCAGCGCGCCGGCGGTGGCCGGCAGCGCGCGCAGGCGGCGCGCCAGTTCGTGTCCGTCCATGCCCGGCAGGCCGATGTCGAGCAGGCAGGCGTCGGGTGCGAACGCCTCGGCGCGCGCCAGCGCCGCGAACGGGTCGTGCTCGACCTCCACCTCATGCCCGGCGGCGCCGACGTACATCGCCAGCACCTGGGCCGCGTCGACGTTGTCATCCACCACCATCACCTTCAGGGCGCGCGCCGCGTCAGGCTGCGCCGCGCCAGGACCGGCGCCTGGCAGGTCGCTAGTCCGTCCGGTGCAGCGCGGCAGGGTCACCGTGAAGCTGCTGCCCTGGCCTTGCCCGGGGCTCTCCACCGCCACGCTGCCGCCGTGTAGCTGGACCAGGCTGCGCACCAGCGCCAGTCCGATGCCCAGGCCGCCCTGGGTGCGGTCCGGCGTGCGCTCGCCCTGGACGAACATCTCGAAGGCGCGCTCCAGCTCGTGCGGCAGCATGCCGATGCCGTTGTCGGCCACCACGATGCGCAGCGATTTCTCGTCCGATTCAAGCATCACCTTCAGCGCGCCGCCGGCCGGCGTGAACTTGATCGCGTTGTGCAGCAGGTTGCCGACCACCTGCACCAGCCGCTTGCGGTCGCCCATCACCCAGGCCGGCGCCGGCAGCAAGTTCAGGGCCAGATGGTGCCGCTTCTGGCGCAGCGGTTCGTTCACCTGTTCCAGCGCCTCCTGCACCACCTCGTTGATGTCGATGCGGGCCCTGGACAGGGCCACCAGGCCGCGCGTCACGCGCGACACGTCCAGCAGGTCGTCGACCAGGCCGGCCATGTGGCGCGCCTGGCGCGCGATGATACCGCTGATCTGGCGCGTGCGCGCCGGGTCCAGGCCGTCCTGGCCCAGCAACTGGGCGCCGGAGGCGATCGGCGCCAGGGGATTGCGCAGCTCGTGCGCCAGCATGGCCAGGAATTCGTTCTTGCGGCGATCGGCCTCGCGCAAGCCTTCTTCGGCGTTGACGCGCTCGGTGACGTCCTGGATGGTGCCGCGCAGGGACGTCACCTTGCCTTCGGCGTCCTGCACCGCCTCGCAGTGCAGGTCGATCCAGATGCGATGGCCGTCGGCGTGCAGCACCTGCATCTGCAGGCGCCCGTTGCCGCCGTCGCGCTCCAGCTGGCGCAGCAGCGCGTCGACGCGGTCCCACGATTCCTCGGGCAGCAGGGTGCCGCGCTGCTGCGCGAACGGCGGCACCTCGCGGCCGTAGATATAGACCACCGATTCCGAGGTCACGACCGTGCCGGTGGCCAGGGTCATGTGCCAGGTGCCGAAGCGCGCCATCCGGTGCGCGTCGCGCAGTTCGGCCTCCTTGACCGCCAGCGCCTGGGCGCGTTCGCCCAGCAGCCGGGATGCGGCGCCGATCGCCTCGGCCACCTCGGCCGCTTCCTTGACATGCACTTGGGTGAATCGCGGCGGAGTCTCGCCCTTGCCGAGCGCCACTGCGGGCGCGGTCAATGCCTGGACCGAGCTCGCGAGCCGGCCGCCAATCTGCCAGGCCAGCATTAGGCCGGCCCCGAACAGCAGGGCGATGCCGCCGACCAGCAGCATGAGCGGTTCGAACAGCGCCTGGTTCAACGCGGCGCGCGGCACGCCTACTCCGACCGACCACCCGCTCTGTTCCGAGCGCGAGTAGAACGTCCTGAGCTCCGTACCTTCCTGGGAGATCGAGCGGGTCACGCCCTCGCGCGCCGCTTGCATGGCGTTGTACAGCGGAGTGGTAACGCGGCGTCCGACAAACAGCTCGGGACTCAGGTTGCGCGCAAAGATAACGCCCTCGCGGTCGAACACCGAGGCGCGTGCGCCGTCCGGCACCGACTTCGGGGTTAGCATGTCGTTGAAATAATCGGGCCGGATCCGGATGCTGAGGACGTGGCTGACGCGGCCATCGACAAGCACGGGCACGTCGATGCTGGCAGTCGGCTGCTGCGTCACCCGGCTGATGAAAAGGTTGGATACCGATGGCTGCCCGCTGGCGATGACCTTGTCGAGCTGGGCCGAACGGTCATCCGGCAATGCCGCGCCATAAGGGACGCTGGTGTTGAACAGCTGCTTGCCCATGTGGTCGCGTAGCACGGCGGTCATGCCGGGACCGGCCAGGGCCAGCGCTTCACGCGCCTGGCGATAGACGCGGGGGAAGTCGCCCGCCGCCAGCGTGTCGAGCGTCGACAGGGTCTGGGCGATGGCCTGTGCGTGCAGGAGCTTGCTGTCGACCGTGTGCACCAACGCCCGCACCGTGTGCATGGTATTGCGCTCGAACTGGGAGCGGCTTTTCTCGTATTGATGAATGAACAATAGCGACGCGCCGACCACGCCCGGCAACAAGGTCGCGAGGACGAGCCAGAGCAGGTAGGCCCGCAGCGGCCTGCGGGTCATGGTGGAGGAGGCGCCAGTCACATTGCTTTCCAGAATGTTTGAACCGGCGATTCTACGCGCAATCGTGCCGGCGCACACTCGGCGGTGCGGTAGCGTGTGGCAGGCGCCACGGTAGCCGGAAACGGTTTCGTGGCGGTTCTCGCGTTCAGGGACGGCTGCGGGTGAACAGCGTCTTGTAATAGATCGCCGTCGCATGCCAGCGGCCGTTCGGGGTGCAGGCGTATTCGGGCAGCTCGCCGACCTTGTGATAGCCGCACTTGCAATACAGCTGCTCGGCCTCGGAACCGGCCGCCGTGTCCAGGAACAGCAGGCCGCGGCGCAGCGCCAGCGCCTCGATCTCGAGCGCCTGCATCAGGGCGGTGCCGATGCCCCGGCGGCGCTCTGTGCAATGCACCAGCACCTTTTGCACCTCGGCGCGGTTGTTGCCGTTCGGTTTCAGGCACAGGTCGAGCTGGGCGCTGCCGACCAGGTGGCCATCGCGCTCGGCCGCCAGCAGCACGCGCCGCCCGGCGCCGACCTCGTCCGCTACGCCCTGCCAGTAGGCGTCGAGCTGGTCCTGGTCGAGCCCGTTGAGAAAGCCCAGCGAATGGCCATCGGCGACGGCGTCCAGCAGCAGGGTGGCCAGTTGCGGCTTGCGCGCGGCAATGGCGCGCGGGTCGAGGCGGCGGATGATCATGGGGCTCCTTTCCTGGTGGTGTGGTGCGCCGCTTGGCGCAATGTCATTATTTCCTAAGCACAATGCGTGCCAAGCTGTTATTAAACAGGACGGTTGGCGGGTCAAACCCGTTGCAGGCACGCCATAGTTAAAACTAAAACGGGAAAAATTCCACATTTCTTGACAGTTGTCCATCGACAGCCGCAAGCCATGCCGGTAACGTCTTTCCTTTGAGAAATTCAGTAAAACCGCTCACGCTGAATCATGGGAAACGATATGGAAACGAGCAACGACAACGAAGTGCTGTCTTTCCGCCTCGGGAAAGAAGAGTACGCGATCAGCATCCTCAAGGTGCAGGAAATCCGCGGCTACGAAGCGCCGACGCGGCTGGCCAGCGCGCCGGATTACCTGAAAGGCATCATCAACCTGCGCGGCGCCATTGTTCCGATCGTCGACATGCGCCTGAAGTTCGGCATCGGCGACGCGGTGTACGACGCCTTTACCGTGGTGATCATCCTCAACATCGACCACCACGTGATCGGCATGGTAGTCGACAGCGTCTCGGACGTGGTCACCCTGGGCCCGGAGCAGATCCGGCCCGCCCCCGAAATGCAGGCCACGCTGGACGGCAACTGCCTGCTCGGCCTGGGCACCGTGGACGAGCGGATGCTGATCCTGCTCGATATCGACAAACTGATGCAGTCCGACGAACTCGGACTGGTGGCTGCGCTCCCGCGTGCAGCCTGAGAGAGAACCTACATGAAACTGGCAAACCTGAATATCGGCAAGCGCCTGGCCCTTGGCTATGGCCTGATCTGCGCCATGCTGGTGGTGATGATCGTGATGAGCAATGCGATGCTGGCGCGGACCAATGCCGGCACCGACGAAATCGTCCACGGCCGCATGCCGCGCATCGCGCTCACCAACCAGATGCAGGCCGAGATCAACGATATCGCGATCGCGCTGCGCAATATGCTGCTGGGCGGCGATGCCGCCGACCATGAGCGCCAGGTGCGCGACATTATGGCCTCGCGTGCGGCGATGGACGACATCCTGGCCAAGCTGAAGGACACGCTCAAGAATCCGAAGGCGCTCGCGCTGCTCGACCAGATGCAGAAGGAGACGGCGCAATACAAGGCCGGCCAGGACGCCATCATCAAGCACGTCGCCGCCGGCGAAGTGGAAGCGGCGCGCACGCTGCTGGGAGAAGACCTGCGCCCGCTGCTGGTGCGCCTGAAAGGCGCGACAAGCGAGCAGACCGCGCTGCAGACCGAGATCGCCGACGCGGCGGCGCGCGATGCCGAGGCGACCTACCGCACCACCAGCGCGATGATGTGGGGCTTCGGCGCCGCCGCCCTGGCGCTGGCGGCCCTGGTGGCCTGGTGGATCACCCGTTCCATCACCCGGCCACTGGGACGCGCGCTGGAAGTGGCCAACACCGTCGCCGCCGGCGACCTCACCAGCCGCATCGAGGTCACCACGCGCGACGAGACCGGCCAACTGCTGCAGGCCCTGAAGACCATGAACGAGAGCCTGGCGCGCACCGTCGGCACCGTGCGCGTGGGCACCGACACCATCGCGGTGGCGGCCGGCCAGGTGGCGGTGGGCAGCCAGGACCTGTCGAGCCGCACCGAGCAGCAGGCATCGGCGCTGGAAGAAGCGGCATCCTCGATGGAAGAGCTGACCTCGACCGTGCGCCAGAACGCCGACAATGCGCGCCAGGCCAATGTGCTGGCCGACGCCGCGTCGAGCGTGGCGGCCCGCGGCGGCGCCGTGATCGAGCAGGTAGTGGGCACGATGGACGCGATCAACGCGTCGTCCGCCAAGATCAACGACATCATCGGCGTCATCGA
>DDKG01000270.1:6763-8572 GCA_002339265.1 Massilia sp. UBA2604
TCGGCGGCGGCGGCCAAGGAAATCAAGGGCCTGATCGGCGACTCGAGCGGCAAGGTGGCCGACGGCAGCCGGCTGGTGGCCGAAGCCGGCGCCACGATGGCGGAGATCGTCGACAGCGTGCGCCGCGTGACCGACATCATGGGCGAGATCAGTTCCGCCAGCCTGGAACAGACCGAGGGCATCGAGCAGATCAATCAGGCGGTGGCGCAGATGGACGAGGGCACGCAGCAGAACGCGGCCCTGGTCGAGGAAGCGGCGGCCGCGGCGGCGGCGCTGCGCGAACAGTCGACCCGGCTGGCGCAGGCGGTGTCGGTGTTCCGGATCGATGGCGAGCAGCTGCTGGCGGCGTCGACCGCGTCGGTGGCGGTCGATGCGCCAGCCCGGGTGGCGCCGCCGGTGCGCCCGGCGCTGGCGGCAAGCAAGCCAAAGCCTGCGGTGCGCCCCGCTGCGGCACGATCGAAGGTGACGGCGGACGCGGGCGAGTGGGAAGAATTCTAATCCGCCAGGCGTGATCACAAGGGCAGGCTGCGGCCTGCCTTTTTTTTCGACCGTCGGTTTCGGTCCACTCAAAGCTTGCAAATCGTCCATAAAGAAGGACTATGCGGCCATTACCTGGCGCTTGTTGATGTCTGTACATCGCCAGCAGTGAAATCTGACTTTAACCTCTTTCAAATAGGAAACATATATTAACTCTTTGTAAAGTAATAATACGTTCATGAAACTGCAGAACCTTAACATCGGCAAGCGCCTGGGCCTCGGCTTCGGCGCCATCGGCCTGATGCTGGTCGTGATGCTCGGCCTGAGCAACATCATGCTCGCCCGCGTCAACGACGGCACCCGCCTGCTGGTCACCAACCGCATTCCGGTCATCGAACTGACCGCGCGCCTCGAATCCGAGAACAACAATATCGCCATTGCCCTGCGCAATATGATGCTCAATGCCGACGCCGACGACCGCCGCAAGCAGGTCGACCAGATCATGGCCTCGCGCCGGGTGATGGACCAGATGCTGGCCGCGCTGCGGGAGACGATCGCTACGCCGCAGGGACGCGAGATCCTGGACCGGATGGACAGTGCAAGCGGCCGCTACCTGGCCGGCCAGGACGCGCTGCTCAAGCTGATCGCCGCCGGCGACGACGAAGGCGCCCGCACCTACCTGGCGCGCGAACTGCGCCCGGTCCTGGCACAGCTCAAGGGCGCCACCGCCGAGCAGATCACGCTGCAGAAGGAGCGCAGCGTGCGCGCCGGCGTGGATGCCGAAGACACTTACCGCAGCACGACCTGGCTGATGTCGATCGTGGGCGCGCTGGCGCTGGCCCTTGCCGCCGTGGTGGCGTGGTCGATCACGCGCTCGATCACGCGGCCCTTGCTGCGCGCGCTCGACGTGGCCAATACAGTCGCCGCGGGCGACCTTACCAGCCGCATCGAGGTCACCACGCGCGACGAGGCCGGCCAGCTGCTGCAGGCCCTCAAGAGCATGAATGAAAGCCTGGCGCGCACCGTCGGCACCGTGCGCGTCGGCACCGATACCATCGCGGTCGCCGCAGCCCAGGTGGCGTCGGGCAGCCAGGACCTGTCGGGCCGCACCGAGCAGCAGGCCGGGGCGCTGGAAGAAACGGCGTCGTCGATGGAAGAGCTGACCTCGACCGTCAAGCAGAACGCCGACAATGCGCGCCAGGCCAACAAGCTGGCCGAATCGGCGTCGAACGTCGCGGCGCGCGGCGGTGAAGTGATTCACCAGGTCGTGGCCACCATGGACCAGATCAACGCGTCCTCGAGCAAGATCACCGACATCATCGGCGTCATCGA
>DDKG01000270.1:8750-10676 GCA_002339265.1 Massilia sp. UBA2604
GGCGGCCAAGGAGATCAAGGAGCTGATCGGCGATTCGAGCGGCAAGGTGGCCGATGGCAGCCGGCTGGTGGCCGAGGCGGGCGTAACGATGACGGAGATCGTCGAGAGCGTGCGCCGCGTGACCGACATCATGGCCGAGATCAGCGCCGCCAGCCAGGAACAGACCGCCGGCATCGAACAGATCAACGGCGCGGTGGCGCAGATGGACGAAGGCACGCAGCAGAATGCCGCCCTGGTCGAAGAAGCCGCCGCGGCGTCGGCCTCGATGCAGGAGCAGGCGGCCAAGCTGGCGCAGGCGGTGGCGGTGTTCCGGATCGATGGCGAACAGGCGCGCGCAGCGGCGGGTATCGCGGAGCCGCCGCCGGCGCGCGCCCGGATAGCGACGCAGGCAAGGACTGCGCCACGCACTGCGCCGGCACGGCCGGCCGTGCAGCCGCCGGCCACGCGAAACAAGGTGCCCGTCACTGCAGGAGAATGGGAAGAATTCTGATTGCAGTGAATTGAATACACGACGGCAAGCTGCGGCTTGCCGTTTTTCTTATAAAAGTTGATATTATTTATCGTCACAAACTTTGCATATCGTCCATAAAACATGACAATCAGGCCAATACGCCTGTTTTGTTATCGTGCACACATCGTCATAGTACGAACTAGAACTTACTCTCATTTCCAATTAGAAATATCTATTAATTTCTTGGAAATGAGGAGTACGTGTATGACTTTGGCTAACCTGAGTATCGGCAAGCGCCTGGCGCTGGGTTTTGGCGCCGTCAGCCTGATGCTGGTGCTGATCAGCGCCCTGAGCAATGCCTCCATCCTGCGCCTGAACAACGGCACGAAAGAGATCGTCGAGCAGCGCATCCCGGCCATCGAGATGAGCAACCGGGTCGAGGCCCAGATCAGCATCATCGCGATCGCCGCGCGCAATATGATGCTCAACGACGATCCGGCCGACCGCCAGCGCCAGGTCCAGCTGATCGAGGAGGCGCGCAAGGTGATGACCACCACGCTGGCCGAGATCGAGCCGACCCTGATGGCGCACGCCGAATCGATCGGCATCCTGCGCCGCATGCAAGCGGCCAGCGCCAATTACCTGGCCGGCGCCGACCAGCTCCTCAAGCTGATCCACGCGGGCCAGGACCAGGAGGCCCGGGCCTATCTGTTGAATGAACTGCGCCCGCGCCTGTATGCCCTGAAGGACGCCACCAGCGCCGAGCTGGCGCTGCAAAAGCAGTTCAGCGCGGCGGCGGCGCAGGATGCGGCCGCGACCTATGGCAGCACCATCCGCCAGACCTGGGGCCTGGGCCTGTTCGCGCTGGCGCTGGCCGCCGGCATCGCCTTCTGGATCACCCGTTCGATCACGCGTCCGGTGGCGCGCGCGCTGGAAGTGGCCAACACCGTGGCCGCGGGCGACCTCACCAGCCGCATCGAGGTGACCACCCGCGACGAAACGGGCCAGCTGCTGCAAGCCCTCAAGACCATGAACGAAAGCCTGGCGCGCACCGTCGGCGCAGTGCGCGCCGGCACCGACACCATCGCGGTGGCGGCCGAGCAGGTGGCCGCCGGCAGCCTCGATCTGTCGAGCCGCACCGAGCAGCAGGCCGGCGCGCTGGAAGAAACCGCGTCGTCGATGGAAGAGCTGACCTCGACCGTGCGCCAGAACGCCGACAATGCGCGCCAGGCCAACAAGCTGGCCGAATCGGCGTCCGGCGTGGCCGCGCGCGGCGGCGACGTCATCCACCAGGTGGTCGACACGATGGACGAGATCCAGGCGTCGTCCAGCAAGATCAGCGACATTATCGGCGTCATCGACGGCATCGCCTTCCAGACCAATATCCTGGCGCTCAACGCGGCGGTAGAAGCTGCCCGGGCGGGCGAGCAGGGGCGCGGCTTCGCGGTGGTGGCGACCGAGGTGCGCAACCTGGC
>DDKG01000270.1:10787-16742 GCA_002339265.1 Massilia sp. UBA2604
CGGCGGCCAAGGAGATCAAGGTGCTGATCGGCGACTCGAGCGACAAGGTGGCCAACGGCAGCAGGCTGGTGGCCCAGGCCGGCGCCACGATGGAAGAGATCGTCGAGAGCGTGCGCCGCGTGACCGACATCATGGCCGAGATCAGCGCGGCCAGCGTGGAGCAGACCGCCGGCATCGAGCAGATCAACGGGGCGGTGGCGCAGATGGACGAAGGCACGCAGCAGAACGCGGCCCTGGTCGAGGAAACCGCCGCCGCATCGAATGCGATGCAGGAGCAGGCGGCGCGCCTGGCGCAGGCGGTGGCGGTATTCCGGATCGCTGCAGGCCAGGCTTCCGAAGCGTCGCGGTCCGGCGCACAGGCACAGGTGCAGACGTCGTCGCGCAAGCGCGTGGCGGTCGCCGGTCCTGTTGCGGCGCCGGCGTTTTAAGCGATATCGGCCGGCCGACGAAAACCGGACGGCCAAACAAAAACGGCAAGCCGCAAGGCTTGCCGTTTTTGTTTGCCGCTTTTGTTTGCGTTGTGTACCGGGTGGCGAGCACCCGGCCTGACGCGGCGTCGATTAGAACGAGTGACGCACGCCGATGTTGTAGACCTGTGGGTCTGCGCCGAAGGCGGTTGCTGGCAGGGCGATTGCGTTGCCCGAGCCGGCCAGCGTGAACACGCCGGTGCTGTTGTTGCGCAGCTTGGCGTACGAAGCGTACACGTTGGTGCGCTTCGACAGGGTGTAGGTGTAGGCCACGGTGATTGCCTTGCCTTCTGCGTCGCCCAGTTCCTGCTCTTGCTGCTGGTAGTTCAGGTAGACGCGGTTGGCGCCGAAGCCGTACGACACGCCGGCGTTCATCTGCTCGTACTTGTTGTTGATGCCGCCGACCAGTTCCGGATCGGCAGCCAGGTAGCCGCCGCGGACTTCGAAGTTGCCGAACTTGTAGCCCAGGCCGACGCCGTATTCCTTGCTGTCGCCGCTTGGCAGGTCTTCACGGTTCTGGTAGCCAGCGCCGATGTAGAAGCCTGCGTTCGCGTATTCCAGCGCCACGCCGGCGATGTCGCCGGTGTCTTGCAGGTCGGTTTCGTTACGCTCGCCCGCGCCGTAGGCTGCGCGCAGGGTGAAGCCGTTCAGGGCGTTGCTCTGGTAGTTGACCGAGTTGTCCAGGCGGCGGGTCAGGCGGGTAGCGCTGAACGCTGCCAGGTTCGAACCGTAGAAGCCCTGGCCCAGGGTGTCCGAAGCGCTGGCGACGGCAGCGATCGGGCCGTATTCACGGCCGACGGTCACGGTACCGAAGGCGCCTTGCAGGCCGACCACGGCGCGGCGGTCGAACAGACGCGAGTTGGTCGCGCCGGTGTCGGCGGCGACAGCGGCTTCGATGTTGAACAGTGCTTTCAGACCATTGCCCAGGTCTTCGGTGCCACGGAAGCCGAGACGGCTTGCCGACTGGGTGCCCGACGACACGACGGTGCGGCTGCTTTCGCCTGGCGCATCGTTGTTTTCGACGCCGATCGAGGCGTCGATCATGCCGTACATGGTGACGCTGGTTTGTGCTTGCGCGACCAGCGGCAGTGCCGACACGAGGGCGATGGCAAGAATTTTGTGCTTCATGGATGTCTCTCCAGTGTTTGTTTGTGAAATAGCCTATCCATCATGACATGCCAAGCGGACATTTGTCATCGGTCTAGCCCCAATCGAAACAGGGTCGAAACCCCCAATTGACAAGCGCAAATCGCCTCTGTTTGACACCGTTTTCATAGGAGAATCCCGGATTGGCGGGGTTTTTTTGTAGTGAACGACTGGGGAAGGTGCACCAGTAAATAATTGCCGAAAATCAATTTATTGCGTTGCAATAACGCCACATTTTCGCCCTTGACATCTGTTGCAGTGCGCAAAAACGGTGCGGCGGCAGAAGTGATGTCACCAGGCAACGCCGGACTGTGGCGTCTGTATTCATGCCGTCTCATGCAGTTGCCGAAGATCAAAACCACCTCGCTCATATTTGGCATCGCACTAAGCTTATGCGGTGTTTGCACCGCAATAGTGCATCGCCTCTATGCGTGCATGCGGGATCTTGCATCAGAAACTAGACAGATCTCTCGATACTGAAACCGGTATCGGAACGCCAGAAAAATTGATTGGAACGTTCTCGATGCGCCGCCTACCATCATTGTCGAGCAGCACATAAATACAGCCGGACACCGGCATATAACGACAAAGGAGACATATGAAACGGTATGCACCGGGCTTCGTCACGCCCGTACTTTCCCCCGCCTTTCGCTCTTCCCGCAGTGGGTTCGCTTTGCGCGCCACGGTCGCCGCTCTCGCCGGCGCCGGTTTGCTAAGCGCCGCCACCGTCGGCGCCCAGGAAACCGTCCCCGCCGACACCGCCGCGAGCGCGCCGTCGAACGCCGAAAACAACGCCGCCCGCGCCGAGGAAGACCGCCGCAGCGCCGTGGTGACCGTCACCGGCACCCGCCAGGCGGCGCAGAGCGCCCAGGCCATCAAGCGCAATGCCGAGCAGCTGCTCGACTCCATCGTGGCCGACGACATCGGCAAGTTCCCCGACAAGAACGTGGCCGAGATCCTGGGTCGGGTGCCGGGCGTGCAGGTGATCCGCCAGAACGGCGAAGCCGGCAACGTCGTGATCCGCGGCCTGGGCGGCATCGTCACCCTGTACAACGGCCGCGAGATGTTCACCGCGGCCGGCCGCAGCCTGTTCCTGGCCGACGTGCCGGTGGCGATGCTGCAGCGGGTGGACGTCTATAAATCGCAGGGCGCCGACATGGTCGAAGGCGGCACCTCGGGCGTGATCGACGTGCGCACCAACCGTCCGTTCGACTTCAAGGGCGCGCAGGCGGCCTTCAATGTGCGCGGCGAGCACCGCGACAAGGCCGACAAGGTCGACCCGAACGTCTCGGGCCTGCTGTCGAACCGCTGGAAGACCGGCATCGGCGAGATCGGCGTGCTGGGCGGCCTGTCCTACCAGCGCGGCCGCTACCACGACGAAACCGCCTTCGTCGGCGAGCCGCGCACCCTGGACGACGGCGTGGTCGGCGCGCCGTCGATGGGGCGGGTGATGACGGGCGGCGACCGCGAACGCCTGGCCGGCAACCTGTCGGTCCAGTGGCGCCCGTCGAAGGACCTCGAGGTCTATGCCGAGACCTTCTCGACCAGGATCGAGCACGACTCGCAGAGCATCTTCTTCGTGGGCGACCTGCCGATCAACAATCCGGGATCGACCGTGACCACGATGCCTGGCTCGAACTACCTGGGCTCGATCAGCCACCCCAACGTCAATACCTTCACCCTGAGCTCGACGCAGGCGCGGCGCGAGTTCTCCGAGGGCCACCAGGCAGCGGTGGGCGCGATCTGGAAGGCGCTGCCCGGTGTGCGCGTGAGCACCGAGCTGGTTCGCACGATCAGCAAGCACGGGATGAAGAACCCGATCCTGGACACCGTGATGGACCGCTCCAAGGCGATCCATGCCGAGGTGCGCGACGGCGGCGGCTACCTCGACTACCCGGGCACCAATATGACGGACCCCGCCAACTGGACCATGTTCGCGCTGTTCGACAACCACAACCGCGCGCGCGGCGCCGCCAACGACTGGCGCGGCGACGTGGCCTGGACCCCGGAAAACGACGGCTTCTTCAGGGAGCTGAGCGCCGGCGTGCGCTACGCCGAACGCGACGCCACTTTCGTCCATGAACTCAATGGCCACTCGCCGGCGCCCAACCTGTGGTCGCCGAACGCGATCAAGGTGACCGATTTCCCGGGCCTGAACTGCACCAGCCCCGAGACCGGCGGCAACTACGGCATGAACCAGTTCTACGCGCCGTGCATGGATTACCTGCTCGACCACACGGGCGACATCCGCCAGGCGATCCGCGGCGACCGCGATCCGCGGCCGGACAATCCGCAGTCGTTCTATGCCGACCGCGAAAAGACCAGCGCCATCTACCTCAAGACCAATTTCGGCTTCGACGCCTGGTCGCTGCCGATCGACGGCACCGCCGGCCTGCGCTACGTGAAGACGAAGCAGCGCATCAGCGGCTTTTCGGCGCTGGAAGGCGTGGTGTCGCCGACCACGGTGTCATCCACCACCAGCGACGTGCTCCCGAGCCTGTCGATGCGCGCGCACTTCCGGCAAGACCTGATCGGCCGCCTGTCGGCCAGCAAGGCGATCGAGCGCGCACCGTTCGCCGACTACAACCCGGGCCTGGCGCTGTTCCCGTCGACCACGACCACGCTGGCCACCGGCACCGCCGGCAACCCGAACCTCAAGCCGCAAGAGGCGCGCAACGTCGACGTGGCCCTGGAATGGTATTTCGCGCCGGCCGGCTCGATCACCGGCACCTTGTTCCAGCACGACTACGACAACTACCTGCGCCGCAGCGCGCGGCCCGAGGTGCATGACGGCGACACCTATAACGTCAGCCGTCCGTACAACGCAGTCGAGGGCAAGCTGAAGGGCGCCGAGCTGGCCTACCAGCAGTTCTATACCCAGCTCCCGGGCTGGTTGGGCGGCCTTGGCATGCAGGCCAACGTGACCTGGATGGATGGCGGCCTGGCCGAAGCCGATGGCACCATCAATACCTTCGCCGGCATGTCCAAGCTGTCGGCCAACCTGGTCGCGCTGTATGAATACGGCAAGTGGTCGGCGCGCCTGGCCTACAGCTGGCGCGACAAGTTCACCGCCGAGTACAACTACCGCGCGCTGCCGTACAACATCGTGGTCGATCCGCTCAAGACCCTGGACGCCTCGGTCTCGTACAAGCTGACCGACAGCCTGACCCTGACCCTGGACGGCAGCAACCTGCTGGACCAGGCCTACCACGACTACCACAGCGTGCCGCAGCTGCCGCGCGACGTGCGCCGCTATGACCGGGTGGTGGGGCTGGCGCTGCGCTGGCGTAACTGAGGGGTGACGCATCGTGCACACGCAAAAGCTCTCGACCCTCGAAAAAGTCGGTTTCGGCGCCGGCGACATGGCGCTCAATGTGGTGATCTCGTCGATGATGTTGATCATCACCTTCTTCTATACCGACATCTACGGCCTGCGCACGGCCGACCTGGCGGCGCTGTTCGTCGCCGTCAAGGTAGTAGGGGCGGTGGCCGACCTGGCGATGGGCCAGGTCAACGATGCGGTACTGACGCGCTGGGGGCGATACCGCCCCTGGCTGCTGCTGCTCGCCGTGCCGTATGGCCTGTCGGTGTTCCTGGTCTTTACTACGCCAAACTGGGGTTATGACGCCAAGCTGGTCTGGGCCTACGCCAGCTACATCCTGATGACGCTGATGACGGCCGGCGTGGGCATCCCCTATATCTCGCTGATCAGCGGCCTGACATCCGACCCGCAGCAGCGCCTGTCGGCCAACGGCTATCGTCTGTTTTTCGCCAAGATCGGCGCCTTCATGGTGACCATCGTGGTGCCGCTGCTGGCCAATGAGTGGGGCGGGGCCGATCCGGCGGCCGGCTACCAGGCCGCGATGGCGGTGATGGCGGCGGTGGGCGTGCTCCTGTTCGCGTTCTGCTTCTTCACCACCACCGAGCGCGTGGTGCACAAGGTCGAGAAACAGCCGCTGATGGAGCAGGTGCGGGTGTTGATGAAGAACGACCAGTGGCTGATCCTGTGCGCCGTGTGCGTGACCGGCACCATCGGCTACGTGATCCGCGGCTCGGTGGCGATCTACTACGCCAAGTACTACCTGCACGGCGACACCGCCACCGTGTCGGCGTTTCTCTCGACTGGCGTGGCGGCGGCGATCCTGGCCATGGTGGTGTCCACCTGGACCACCAAGTTCTATTGCAAGGTCAAGCTGTTCCGCAATTCGCAGATCATGGTGGCGGTGCTCAGCCTGATGCTCTACTTCCTGGTGCAGCCGGGCGACATGGCGCTGGCGTTCGCGCTGTACTTCCTGCTGTCGCTGGTGGTCGACCTGCATGCGCCGGTGTTCTGGTCGGCGAT
>DDKG01000269.1 GCA_002339265.1 Massilia sp. UBA2604
TGTGCGCGAGGTCGCGCTGTTTCAGAAGGCGTCCGCCCGGCCCCACCAGGTCGTTGATGCTCTGGTGGCCGCCGAGGGCGGTCTGGATCGCGAACTGGCCCGGCGCATTGGCGCACAGGCGCATCGAGGCCAGTATGTTCAGGCCGTCGATATAGCCCTTCGCGTGGCGTTTCTCGCCCGAGACCACCATCCAGCCGGCACGGTAGCCGCAGGAACGGTAGTTCTTCGACAGGCCGTTCAGGGTCACGAACAGCACGTCGTCGGCCAGCGAGGCGAGCGAGACATGCTCAAAGCCGTCGTACAACGTCTTGTCGTAGATTTCGTCGGCGTAGACGATCAATTGGTGCTGGCGCGCCAGCTCGATGATGTCGAGCAGCACTTCGCGCGGATACAAGGCGCCGGTCGGGTTGTTCGGGTTGATGACGACGATCGCGCGCGTGTTCGGCGTGATCTTGCGGCGCATGTCCTCGATGTCGGGCAGCCAGCCGGATTGTTCGTCGCACACATAGTGGATCGGCGCGCCGCCGGCCAGGCTCACGGCCGCGGTCCACAGCGGATAATCGGGCGCCGGCACCAGCACTTCGTCGCCGTTGTTCAACAGGCCCTGCATCGACATCACGATCAGTTCCGATGCGCCATTGCCCAGGTAGATGTCGTCCATGCCCACGCCGGCGATGTTCTTCTCTTGCGTGTAGTGCATGACGGCCTTGCGCGGCGCGAACATGCCCTTGGAGTCGGTGTAGCCGGCCGCGCCGTGCATATTGCGGATCATGTCGCTGACGATCTCGTCCGGCGCATCGAAGCCGAACACGGCCAGGTTGCCGATATTGAGCTTGATGATCTTCTGGCCGTCTTCTTCCATCTGGCGCGCCTTGTCCAGGGCCGGACCACGGATTTCGTAGCAGACGTCGTCGAGCTTGTTGGATTTGGCGATCGGTCTCAAAATTTCCCCAGATGTGAGCGTGCTCTGTTGCAGTGCGAAAAATACCATTCTGCCGAAAGCGCCCCGTTTAGGCAACCTTGCCGATCCGGTTACAATGGGCCTTTGCCAGCACACCGGATTCAGCACACGCCATGAAGCTTCATTCCGACAACACTCAACAATACCAGACCGTTACCGGCTACGACGCTTCGGGCGTCGAAATCAATGCCGAACGCTTCAATTACAGCCTGACCGTGCTCCCCGAGATCCCGCCGCGGCCATGGAACGTGACCCGTTTCGAGGACTTGAGCACTATCCATTTCGAAGAGATCGCGAACGATGCGCCGGACGTCGTCATCCTCGGCACCGGCGAGCGCCAGCGCTTCGTCCACCCGCGCCTGGTGGCCAGCCTGTCGGCCATGCACGTCGGCGTCGAGAGCATGGACAACCAGGCTGCCTGCCGCACCTACAACGTGCTGATGGGCGAAGGCCGCAAGGTCACGCTGGCGCTGATCCTCGACACCGGCGCATGAAAGCCTGGATCGCCGGAAACACCCGGTAAACCACGTAAATAGTGCGATTCGGAGCAGCCCGGTACTAGCGGCAGGTGGCATGGCCGGATTATCATGCCAGTGCCGCTCCCCGCCACCATGCGCCGGGAGGTTAATTTCGCAGCGTAACGCGCTGTCACTGCCCAGGAGAAGCCCGTGGCCGAGAGCCAAGCAACCATCGCCCCATTTTCCGCCCCGATGACCGGTGGCCAGACCTTCGAGCTGCTTGGCCGTCCCGCCAGGTACACCGTCCTGTACTTTTACCCTAAAGACAATACCCCGGGCTGCACCACCGAGAGCATCGCCTTTCGCGAAGCCTGGCCCGAATTCCAGGCGCTGGGCGCCGAAATCTATGGGCTGAGCCGCGATTCGCTGCGCTCGCACGAGAACTTCAAGGCCAAGCTGGGCCTGCCCTTCGAACTGATCTCCGATCCGGAAGAAGCCGTCTGCACGCAATTCAATGTCATGAAGATGAAAAATATGTATGGCAAACAAGTGCGTGGGGTTGAGCGCAGTACGTTTGTCATTGACGCTCAAGGCCGATTGGTGAAAGAATGGCGTGGCGTGAAAGTCAATGATCACGTCACCGAAGTGCTGGAATTTTTGAAGAGCCAGCCCTGAATTACGGATGGCTCCAGTTTGTTCAACCTGCTGGATCGCTACCCTTTATTTTGAGTCAACGCGTAATTCATCTCCATCCTTCCAATCTGGTTTCCCGCCGGGCCGGAGCATTTCCGGGCTCGGCCTTACTGCAGACATTTTTCCTCGCAGTTCCACTCCCGTTAGTAGCATCGACTCCGTGCGGCAGCGCGCCACGTGGCCCGCGCGCGCACGGCCATCCAGACTTTTTTTAGATTGAGAACCTGATGCCACTGCCAAAGATGCCAACCCAGCCAGCGACCATGCTGCTGGCAAAAGATTACCCCAAGGCCGAACCCGGCAAATCGCCGGTACGTCCCGTCTCGGCCCAGGCCAACGACGACGTCGAGGACCTGATCAGCGGCCAGGCCGTGCCGACGCCGAAATCGCGCGCACGCCGCAAGGCGCAAGACACCCTCGCCGCGGCCCAGGCGCCCGCGGTCGCCAAACCAGTTGCAGCCGCGCCGGCCGTTGCCGAACAGGCTGCCCCACCATCCCGCAAGGCCGCGCCGGCACAAGCCAAGCTGCGCGAGACCGATGCCGACCAACCGCATCCGGCCAAGCACAAGCCGGTCGAAGTCACCATCAAGTCGTCCACCAGCCGCAAGGCCGACCGCTCCGGCACCACCAAGGTATTCGTGCTCGATACCAATGTACTGATGCACGACCCGACCTCGCTATTCCGCTTCGAAGAGCACGACGTCTACCTGCCGATGATGACGCTCGAGGAGCTGGACAACCACAAGAAGGGCATGTCCGAAGTCGCACGTAACGCGCGCCAGGTCTCGCGCACGCTTGACGCCCTGATCGCCAACGTCGACGACGACGCGATCGAGTCCGGCATCCCGCTGTCCAAGCTGGGCAACAAGGATGCCAAGGGCCGCCTGCTGTTCCAGACCCGCCTGAACAGCGCCGCCCTGCCCGAAGGTCTGCCGTCCGGCAAGGCCGACAACCAGATCCTGGGTGTCGTGCGCGCGCTCGAGCAGCAGATGGCGGGCCGCGCCATCGTGCTGGTGTCGAAAGACATCAATATGCGCATCAAGGCGCGCGCCATCGGCCTGCCGGCCGAGGATTACTTCAACGACCACGTGCTGGAAGACACCGACCTGCTGTACTCGGGCATCGTCCAGCTGCCGGACGATTTCTGGGACAAGCACGGCAAGGACGTCGAATCCTGGCAGGAAAATAAGAACGGCAGTTCGGCGACCTATTACCGCGTCACCGGTCCGTTGATCCCGAGCCTGCTGGTGAACCAGTTCGTGTTCCTCGAACCGAAGGATGGCCAGTCGCCGCTGTACGCGCAGATCAAGTCGATCAGCGGCAAGACGGCCGTGCTGCAGACGCTGCGCGACTACAGCCACAACAAGAACAATGTATGGGGCATCACCGCGCGCAACCGCGAGCAGAACTTCGCCCTCAACCTGCTGATGAACCCAGAGGTCGACTTCGTCACCCTGCTGGGCCAGGCGGGCACGGGCAAGACCTTGCTGGCCCTGGCCGCCGGCCTGGCGCAGGTGCTGGAAACGAAACTCTACAACGAGATCATCGTCACCCGCGTGACGGTGCCGGTGGGCGAGGACATCGGCTTCCTGCCGGGCACCGAGGAAGAAAAGATGTCGCCATGGATGGGCGCCTTCGACGACAACCTGGAAGTACTGATGAAGTCGGACGGCGATGCCGGCGACTGGGGCCGCGCCGCCACGCAAGACCTGATCCGCTCGCGCATCAAGATCAAGTCGCTCAACTTCATGCGTGGCCGCACCTTCGTGAACAAGTTCCTCATCATCGACGAGGCGCAGAACCTGACGCCGAAGCAGATGAAGACCCTGGTCACCCGCGCCGGCCCCGGCACCAAGATCCTGTGCCTGGGCAATATCGCGCAGATCGACACGCCTTACCTCACCGAAGGTTCGAGCGGCCTGACCTATGTGGTCGACCGCTTCAAGGGCTGGAGCCATGGCGGTCACGTGACCCTGGCGCGCGGCGAACGCTCGCGCCTGGCCGACCACGCCAGCGACGTGCTGTGATGCGTTCCACCGCCGTCTGAAGGCGGTCGCAGCAATGAACGCCCGCCCTCACCCGGCGGGCGTTTTTTTTGCCCAAAATGTAAACAGCGCTACCATAGGTGGGCCGGAGCGCGCAGCCGGCTACACGTCCAGACAAATCCCGCCCAAAGGAGACCCGATATGCCCCACATGCTGCTCATTCACGAGCCGATCGGCCAGCGCGCCACCCGCAGCGATGCCGAAGGACGCGCGGTCTACGAGCGCATGCTGCGCTGGGGCGAGGACCTGAAGGAACGCGGCCTGCTGCTGGCTGCCGAATCGCTGGCGTCCCTCGATACGGCGGCGCGGGTCACCGTCCCTGCCGGCAAGGCGCGCATCGTCGACGGCCCGTTTGCCGAAGCCAAGGAAATGGTGGGCGGATTCTTCATGGTCGACGTCGATTCGCGCGACGAGGCGGTCGCCCTGGCCGCCGAGTGTCCGGCCGCCGAATGGGCCACGGTCGAGGTGCGCGCGCTGGCGCCCTGCTTCATGCGTTAGAAATATGTTCGATTTCTTTTGTCGACGCTGTCGAAAACGCTGAACCCCGTTCGTCGTGGCATATGAAAGGCCCGCTCCCGCAGGCCACTCACCACAGGAGAACACAGCATGCGATTCATGATCATCGTCAAGGCCAGCGCCGCATCCGAAGCGGGAGAGATGCCGCAAGAGGCGCTGCTCGCCGAAATGAACGACTACCACCAGGAGCTGGCGCGCGCAGGCGTTCTGCTCGACGGCAATGGGCTCAAGCCGACCAGCCAGGGCTGGCGCATCCGCTACGAAGGCGGCGGGAGGCGCGTCGTCGATGGCCCCTTTGCCGAGACCAAGGAGCTGATCGCCGGCTATACCCTGATCCAGGTCCGTTCGCGCGAGGAAGCGCTCGAATGGACGCGCCGCTTCCCCAACCCGCGCGGCCCGGGCCTGGAAGCCGAGATCGAAGTGCGCCCGCTGTTTGAACTGGACGACTTCGCTCCCAGCGAGACCATCGAACGCATGCGCGCACAACAAGGCTGACAAGGAGACCCCACCATGAGCAACCAGCAAATCTACGTCAACCTCCCGGTCAAGGACCTCGAGCGCAGCAAGACCTTCTTCGGCGCCCTCGGCTTCGAATTCAATCCGCAGTTCAGCGACGACAACGCCGCCTGCATGATCGTCAGCCACGACCACATCTATGTGATGCTGCTGGCCGAGCCCTTCTTCCAGACCTTCATCAACAAGAAGATTGCCGACGCCCGCACCAGCACCGAAGTGCTGCTGTGCCTGTCGCGCGACAGCCGCGCCGCGGTCGACGATATGGTGGCCAAGGCGGTGGCGGCCGGCGGCAGCATTCCGCGCGAGGCGCAGGACCACGGCTTCATGTACCAGCACGCCTTCGAGGACCCCGATGGCCACATCTGGGAACTGGCGTATATGGAAGAAATGCGGGAAAGCACGCCGCCGAGCGATGGGCAATGACGGGCACGGTCGAGGACACCATCGCGGCGGTGTGGCGGATCGAATCGGGCCGCATCAATGGCAGCATCGCGCGCATCGTGCGCGACGTCGGGCTGGCCGAAGAGCTGGCCCAGGACGCCCTGGTGGCCGCGCTCGAACGCTGGCCGCGGGACGGCGTCCCCGACCGTCCCGGCGCCTGGCTGCTCACGACCGCGCGCAACGGCGCCTTCGACCTGCTGCGGCGCGACCGCAGCCTGCGCGACAAGCTGCAACAGATCGGCCTCGACCTCGCGGCCCAGGAGGCCCTGACAGTGCCCGACTTCGTCGACGATCTCGATGCGAAGCAGCGCGACGTGCTCAAGGACGACCTGCTGCGCCTGATGTTCACCGCCTGCCACCCGGTGCTGTCGCTGGACGCGCGCCTGGCGCTGACGCTCAAGCTGCTCGGCGGCCTGGCGACCGGCGAGATCGCGCGCGCCTTCCTGGTCCCCGAGAGCACCATGGCCCAGCGCATCGTGCGCGCCAAGCGCACCCTGGGCGAGGCGAAGGTGCCGTTCGAGCTGCCGCCGCCGGCCGAGCTGGGCGAACGCCTGGGCGCCGTGCTGGAGGCGGTCTACCTGATCTTCAACGAGGGTTATACCGCGACTGCCGGCGCCGACTGGATGCGCCCGGCCCTGGTCGACGAGGCGCTGCGCCTGGGCCGCATCCTGGCCGAGCTGGCGCCGCACGAGCCCGAGGTGCACGGCCTGGTGGCGCTGATGGAACTGCAGGCGTCGCGCATGGCGGCGCGCCTGGACGCGGACCGGCGGCCGGTGCTGCTGCTCGACCAGGACCGCGCGCGCTGGGACGGCGTGCTGGTCCGGCGCGGACTGGCCGCCCTGGAACGCGCGGCGCGGATCAAGGGACCGGCGGGTTCCTACGTGCTGCAGGCCGAGATCGCCGCCTGCCATGCGCGCGCCCACCGTGCCGAGCTGACCGACTGGCGCCGTATCGCCGCGCTGTACGGAGAATTGGCCGTGGTCCAGCCCTCGCCCGTCATCGAACTCAACCGCGCGGTGGCGGTGGGCATGGCCGACGGTCCCGCGGCCGGCCTGGCGCTGGCCGACCGCCTGCTCGAAGACGGCCGGCTGGACGGCTACCACTGGCTGCCGAGCGTGCGCGGCGACCTGCTGTTCAAGCTGGGCCGCCGGGCGGAGGCGCGCGCCGAATTCGAACGCGCGGCGGCGCTCACCGCCAACGCGGCCGAGCGCGAGCTGTTGCTGGCGCGGGTGAGCGACGCGGCTGATGCCTGATCCTGAACAAATACCTCGCGTTAATTGATGGCTATGCCTGAAGGATACATACCGCTATGATCGAGGCTGGTTAGAATAATAATCAAGCGATCGTGACGGGAGAGCTGCAATGAAATTCCGCTTCTGGGGCGTACGTGGATCGATCCCGGCGCCGGGGCCGCGCACTGCGCGCTACGGCGGCAACACCACCTGCATCGAAGTGCGCACCGATGCCGGCGCCCTCCTGATCCTGGACGGCGGCACCGGACTGTTCCCGCTGGCCCAGCACCTGGTGCAGCAGGGCCCGGTGGCGGCCAATATCTTCATCACCCACAGCCACTGGGACCACATCCATGGCCTGCCCTTCTTCGCGCCGCTGTTCGTCAAGGGCAACCGGGTCCGCCTGCACGGGGCCCACGACGAAATCACCGGCCAGGGCATCGAACACGTGATGGGCGTGCAGCTGCAGAACAGCTATTTTCCGGTCGGCGAAGCCGAGATGAGCGCCACCCTCGACTACCGCACGCTCGACATCGACACGCCAATCGCGGTGGAAGACGCCGTGGTGTCGAACGTGGCGATGAACCATCCGGTGCTGAACCTCGGCTACCGCATCGACTGCAATGGCAAGTCGCTGTTCTTCACCGGCGACCATGAACCCTGGCCCAATCCGCACCCGGCCGGCAGCAGCGAGCACATCGCCTGCGAGGAGCACCTGCGCGAGCGCGAACGCCGCATGGACGCCGTCATGCGCGGCGTGGACGCCCTGATCGTCGATTGCTCCTACACGCGTGAGGAATACCCGTCCAAGCGCGGCTGGGGCCACGGCACCTTCGACGGCGCATTCGACATGGCGCTGCGCGTGGGCGCGCGGGCGCTGTACTGCACGCACCACGAACCGACGCGCGGGGACGACGAGCTCGAAGCCGTCTTTGCGGAGGTGATGGCGCGTTACGAAAAACGGCTAGGCGAACTGCAGGTCGCATTGGCCTACGAGGGACTGGAAGTCGAATTGGCCTGAACGGGCGCTCGTCCTCCACACCCGATAACGCAAAAACGTCGTTCCCGCGAAGGCGGGAACCCAAGTCGGATGCGCAGCCACTCGATTTTGAGTAAGTGGCTGATCCGGGTACTTGGGTTCCCGCCTCCGCGGGAACGACGTTTCAAGGCCGCTGGGGACAGCTCGCGCCGCCCCGGCGCTTCTTACATGATATGGGTACCGACCCACCAAGCCACCGCGGCGATGAACGCCGACGCCGGAATGGTGAATATCCAGGCCCAGACGATGTTGCCGGCCACGCCCCAGCGCACGGCCGAGGCCTTTTGCGCGGCGCCCACGCCGACGATCGCGCCGGTGATGGTATGGGTGGTCGACACCGGGATGCCGAAGGCGCTCGACATCAGCAGGGTCATCGCGCCGCCGGTCTCGGCGCAGAAGCCGCCCACCGGTTTGAGCTTGGTGATCTTCTGGCCCATGGTCTTGACGATGCGCCAGCCGCCGAACAGCGTGCCGAAGGCGATCGCGGCGTAGCACGAGATGATGACCCATGCCGGCGGATGCGCGTCGTTGGCGCTGACGTAGCCGGCCGCGATCAGCAGCATCCAGATGATGCCCATGGTTTTCTGCGCATCGTTGCCGCCGTGGCCCAGCGAATAGGCCGCGGCCGACACCAGCTGGAGTTTACGGAACAGGCCGTCGACCTTGCGCGGCGTCGCCTTGACGAACACCCAGGCCACGATCAGCATGATGATCGACCCCAGCGCAAAGCCCAGCAGCGGCGCGACCACGATGAAGGCCACGGTCTTGAGCAGGCCGCCCGAAACCAGCGAACCGGTGCCGGCCTTGGCCACCGCTGCGCCGACCAGGCCGCCGATCAGGGCGTGCGAGGACGAGGACGGGATGCCGTAGTACCAGGTGATCAGGTTCCAGGTGATCGCCCCGACCAGGGCGCCGAAGATGACGTAGTGGTCGACGATCTGCGGGTCGATGGTGCCCTTGCCGATGGTCTGCGCCACCTTCATGTTGACCACGAAGATCGCGATGAAGTTGAAGAAGGCGGCCATCGCGACGGCGTGCTGCGGCTTCAGGACGCCGGTCGACACGACGGTGGCGATCGAGTTCGCCGAGTCGTGAAAGCCGTTCATGAAGTCGAAGA
>DDKG01000273.1 GCA_002339265.1 Massilia sp. UBA2604
ACCCCGCACGAACTGCTGCGCGACTACCGCGCGCGGCGCGACCTGGTGGTGGACCGCTTCGCCGACGTGCCCTGGATTACCATGCATGCGCCGGCCTCCGGCCCCTACCTGTGGGGCGACGTGCGCACGCTCACCATGGACACGGTCGGCTTTGCCGAGCGCCTGCTGGACGAGGAAAGGGTGGCGCTGATGCCGGGCGACGCGCTCGGCGAGCCTGGTTTCATCCGCATCGGCTACATCTCGGACGACGTAGACACCCTGATGGAAGGCGTGCGCCGCATCATCGCCTTTGGCACGCAGCTGTCGAAAACGGCACAGGCGCCGGAGCCTCGATGAGCAATTTGCTGGGGCGCTTTCGCCTGAACAGCCTGCGCAGCCGCCTGATGCTGCTGGTGCTGCTGGCGATCGCGCCGATCGCCGTCGTCACCGTATTGGGCGGCCTGCGCGAGCGCGAGGCGGCGATCCGCGCCTCGGAAGAAAACCTCAAGCGCCTCACCGCGCTGGCGGCGGCCAACGAGGCGCAATCGATCGACCGCGCGCGCCAGATCCTGGTCGACCTGGTCAGCGTGCCCGACCTGATGGGCGACACCGCCGACTGCAACGCCCTGCTGGCCAATGTCCTCGACCGCAACGAGGGCTACGTCAACTTCGGCCTGATCCAGCTGAACGGCGAGGTCACCTGCAGCGCGGTGCCGATGCTGCACCCGGTGAACCTGGGCGACCGCAGCCATTTCAAGCGCGCGCTCGCCGAACGCCGCTTCATCGCCAGCGACTACGTGTTCGGGCGCGTGATCCGCAAGCACACGATCAACCTGACCTATCCCGTCATCGACCGCTCGGGCGACGTGGTGGCGGTGGTGTTCGCGGCCATGGACCTGGCCGGCCTGGACACCTTCGTCAACGACATCAGCATGCCGCCCGGTTCGATCCTGGAAACGGCCGACGCCTCGGGCAACCTGATTTCGCGCCGCCCGGACCCGGAGCGCTGGTTCGGCAAGCGCGTCACCAACGAGATGCTGGCCGCCATGCGCGGGCCGCACGAGCGCGCGCTGGTGGTGCGCGGCGAGGACGGCATCGACCGCCTGCACGCCTTCGCCCGCGTCGGCTCGCCGACCCTGACCGACTACACCATCACCATCGGCGTGCCGACCGACCTGATCACCCAGGTTGCGCGCGACGCCCAGTTCATGTCGCTGCTCGGCCTTGGCGCCACCACCCTGCTGGCGCTGCTGGCGGCCTGGCTGGCCGGCGAGAAGCTGATCGTGCAGCGGGTGCGCAACCTGACCACGGTCGCGCGCCGCATCGCCGCCGGCGAACTCGATGCGCGCACCCGCATCGAGTACGGCAACGAAGAGATCGGGCGGCTGGCGGCGGCGCTGGACGAGATGGCCGAGAACCTGCAGAAGAAGGAAGCCGCGCGCGGCCAGGCCGAACGCGAGCTGCGCGCGGCCGACCAGCGCAAGGACGAGTTCCTGGCGATGCTGGCGCACGAGCTGAGAAATCCGCTGGCGCCGATCAGCACCGGCGCCCACCTGCTCAAGCTGCTGCACTCGGATAACGCCCAGATCACCCAGACCTGCGCCATCATCGCACGCCAGGTCGAACACATGACCAGCCTGGTCGACGACCTGCTGGACGTGTCGCGCGTGACGCGCGGCCTGGTGTCGCTGTCGACCCAGGTGCTGGACCTGCGCAATGTGGTCGACGATGCCGCCGAGCAGATCCGCCCCCTGATCAGCGCGCGGCGCCACAAGGTGGTGCTCGACCTGCCGACCGGCCCGGCCCACGTCAAGGGCGACCACAAGCGCCTGGTGCAGGTGGTGGCCAACCTGCTCGGCAACGCCACCAAGTACACACCCGAGGGCGGCCACATCCAGCTGCAGCTGGTCGAGGCCGGCGGCGACTGGGAGCTGAGCGTGAGCGACGACGGCATCGGCATGGAGGCGCGCCTGGTCGAGCGCGTGTTCGACCTGTTTACCCAGGCCGAGCGCACCCCGGACCGCTCGCAGGGCGGCCTGGGCCTGGGCCTGGCGCTGGCCAAGAGCCTGGTCGAGCTGCATGGCGGCAGCGTCGGCGCGCACAGCCCCGGCCTGGGTCATGGCAGCACCTTCACCGTGCGCCTGCCGCGCCACCGGCAGGAAAGCCTGCCCCTGCCCGCCGGCCTGCCCGCCGGCGCCCCCGTCGCCGATCCCGGCCCACCGCCCGCGCTGCGCATCCTGGTGGTGGACGACAATCTCGACGCCGCACATACGCTCAACCTGTTCCTGCGCGCCTCCGGCCACGAGGTCGAGATCGCCTACTGCGGCGTCGACGCGATCGAGATGGCCAAGGTATTCTCGCCCCAGGTCTGCATCCTCGACATCGGCCTGCCCGACATGGACGGCAACGAACTGGCGCGCCGCCTGCGCCGCCTGCCGCAGACCAGCGGCGCGACCCTGGTCGCGGCCACCGGCTACGGGCGCCAGCAGGACCGCGATGCGGCCAGCCAGGCCGGCTTCGACCATTACCTGGTCAAACCGGTCAACACGCTGCATCTCGGCGAGTTGCTGGCCCTGTCGGCCGTCCGCTGAACACCCGAACGGGCCCTCATCTCAAGCGTCGCAGCGAGTGCGCCATGTGAATGCGGGCTTGTTGCCATTTTACCTTTGGTCGTTTCGGAGCAACATCTTAGTAAATTTCGCGTGACAGCCACCATGCCGCCTACATAGAATTTGCCGACAAGCAAATTTATGCACTCCGGAGAAATTCTGTAGGCATGCTGACATGGATGCTGCCTGATGGTTCCCACTGACGATATCGCGCAATGGCGCGTGCGTGTTTTCTCTACCTTGCTGCCGATCGTGCTGGTGCTGGGCATCAGCGCCGCCTTGCCGAGCATCGCCGTGGCCCTGCGCCAGGGCCTGTGGCAGGTCGCACTGATGGATGTGCTGGCAATAGCCTGGATTTTCGCCATCTGGCGCCTCGACCGCCTGCCCCATACCTTCCGCGTGCTGAACTTCCTGGCCGTGCTGTTCATGGTCGCCATCGGCCTGATGCTGGCGGTGGGACCGGTGAGCCTGAACTACCTGATGGCGCCGCCGATCATGGCCGTGATCCTGCTCGGCAACCGGCCCGGCATCCTGACCCTGGCGCTCGGCGCAGCCTGCATCGTGGGGTTCGGCGTGAACGGCTACGCGCGCCTGTACGTGCCGGGGCTGGAGACCGATGCGCTGCTGTCCTCGCTGGTGGTGGCGATCAACTTCAGCTGCGTCGGCGCCCTCGTCACCTTTGCCGCCGGCACCCTGTTCAAGGGCCTGGCGCGCTCGGCGCAGGAGGCGCGCACCGCCGCCGACGCCGTCAACCGGCTGGCCTTCTACGACGTGCTCACCGGCCTGCCGAACCGGCGCCTGCTGATGGACCGCCTGACCGAGCTGGCCGAGGGGACGCGCCGCAGCGGCGCCCTGAGCGCCGTGCTGTACGTCGACATCGACAATTTCAAGAACGTCAACGACGCGCGCGGCCATGCCGTCGGCGACCAGCTGCTGCGCCAGGCGGCCGAACGCCTGGCGGCGGTGGCAGGAAGCAAGGCGTGCGTGGCGCGCCTGGGCGGCGACGAATTCGTGGTGCTGCTGGACGATCTGGGAACGGACGCCCGCGCCGCTACCGCGCGCGCCCTGGCGCTGGCCGAGGAGATCCGCGGCGCGTTGTGCGAAAAGATGATCATCGAAGGCCAGCGCTACTACGCCACGACCAGCATCGGCGTCGCCATGACCCGCGCATCCGACGCGCCGGCGCCGGTGCATGACCTGCTGCGCGAGGCCGATACCGCCATGTACCACGCCAAGGCGCGCGGCCGCAACGGCGTCGCCCTGTTCGAGGCCGGCATGCTGCGCGACGCCGAGCGCCGCCTGACCCTCGAGCGCGACCTGGGCCTGGCGCTGGACCACGGCGAACTGTCGCTGCACCTGCAGCTGCAGGTGGACGGCGCGCGGCGCCCGATCGGGGCCGAACTCCTGATGCGCTGGCGCCGCAAGGACGGCAGCAGCGTGCCGCCCGACCAGTTCATCCCCGTCGCCGAGTCGAGCGGCCTGATCGTGCCGATGGGCGAATGGGTGCTGCGCGAAGCCTGCATGACCTGGCATGCGCTGGCGCGCGCCGGCCATCCGCTGCCGCTGTCGATCAACGTCAGTCCGATGCAGTTCCGCCAGCCCGACTTCGTGGCGCGGGTGGAGAGCATCCTGCTCGAGACCGGGGCGCCGCCCGGCCAGCTGGTGTTCGAAGTCACCGAGGGGCTGCTGGTCGACCGCCGCGACCGCACCATCGAACGCATGCACGAACTGGCGGCGCTCGGCATCCGGATTTCGGTCGACGATTTCGGCACCGGTTACTCGAGCCTGGCCTACCTGACCCGCATGCCCTTGTACGAACTCAAGATCGACAAGGGCTTCATCCGCGACACCCCGCACGACAAGGACGGCACCGCGATCGTGCAGTCGATCCTGGCGATGGCCGGCCACCTGGGGCTGCGGGTGGTCGCAGAAGGCGTCGAGACCGAGGCCCAGGCCGGCTATCTCGCGCGCCACGGCAACGCCAGCATGCAGGGTTTCCTGTTCCACCGGCCGATGCCGCTGGAAGACCTGCTCGACCATCTGCGCACCTTGGCCTGAGCTGCCGGCCGGCGCCGCACGGCCGCCGCCGACGCGAATCGCCACGATCCCGTATCATTCCATTTTGTCATGCCATGCTTGAACGGGAGAGATGTCGATGGATGAGGTAGGAATCGTACTGGCGATGCTGCTGGCGGTGGTGGCGAGCGGCTACCTGGTGCGGATACTGCCGTTCGCCGTGCCCCTGCCGCTGGTCCAGATCGCGCTCGGCGCCGCCATCTCCGGCACCACCAGCCATGGCGTGCGGCTCGAGCCGCACATCTTCTTCCTCGTGTTCCTGCCGCCGCTGCTGTTCCTGGACGGCTGGCGCATTCCCAAGGTCGGCCTGTTCCGCGACCGCTCGACCATCCTCGAGCTGGCGCTCGGCCTGGTGCTGTTCACGGTGATCGGCGCCGGCTTCCTGATCCACTGGCTGATCCCTTCGCTGCCGCTGGCCGTGTCGTTCGCGCTGGCCGCGATCGTGGCGCCCACCGACCCCGTCGCGGTGTCGTCGATCGCGGCGCGCGTGCCCATCCCGCCGCGCCTGATGCACATCCTCGAGGGCGAGTCGCTGCTCAACGACGCCAGCGGCCTGGTGTGCTTCCGGTTCGCGGTGGCGGCCGCGCTCACCGGCACCTTTTCGCTGGGCGACGCCACCCTCACCTTCCTGTGGGTGGCGCTGGCCGGGATCGCGATCGGCGTCGGCCTGACGGTGGCCATCAGCGCCGCCCAGCGCATCCTGGCGGCGCGCATCGGCGAGGAGAGCGGCTCCCCGATCCTGGTCAACCTGCTGCTGCCCTTCGGCGCCTATCTGGTGGCCGAGCATCTGGAAGCCTCGGGCATTCTGGCGGCGGTGGCGGCCGGCATCACGATGAGCTACGTCGAACTCAGCGGCCGCGCGCTGGCCACCACCCGGGTGCGGCGCGCCGTGGTGTGGGACACCGTGCAGTTCGCGCTCAACGGCATCATGTTCGTGCTGCTGGGCGAGCAGCTGCCGTCGATCGTCAGCGCCGCCCTGGTCGCGCCCGAACTGCCGGCGGCCCACGACGTCTGGTGGTTGCTGGGCAATGCGTTGGCGATCAGCGTCGGCCTGATCCTGCTGCGCTTCGTCTGGGTCTGGGTTTCGCTGCGCCTGACCCTGCTGGCCGCGCGGCGCCAGCAGCAAGCCGTGTACCGCCCGAATCCGCGCCTGATCCTGGCCACCTCGCTGGCCGGCGTGCGCGGCGCCATTACCCTGGCCGGCGTGCTGACCTTGCCGCTGGCGCTGCCTAACGGGACGCCGTTCCCGGGCCGCGACCTGGTGATCTTCCTGGCCAGCGCGGTGATCGTGGTGTCGCTGGTGCTGGCCAGCGTCGGCCTGCCGCGCGTGCTGCGCGGCCTGGAACTGCCGGCCGAAGCGGCCCACGA
>DDKG01000272.1 GCA_002339265.1 Massilia sp. UBA2604
GGTCGGGATCGAGGATGCGCTGCTTGTAGTGGTCGAAGTCCTCGAACACCACCGCGCGCCCGCGATGCTGCATCAGGTGTGGCGAGGCGGCCGACGGTTTGAGCACCGCGCCGCGCGGCGCCAGGTTGCCGCGCAGGATGCAGATGCCGCCATCGGCGATCAGCGGATTGTCCAATTGGCGCACCACCTCGTCGTTGTAGATCGGCGCGTCGACGCAGTTCTCCCATAGCGACTTGCCGTTGACGGTCAATGCGTCCTTGTTCGGAATCAGGCCGCCCTCGCCCAGGCGGCGGATCACCGCCGGCAGGCCGCCGGCATAATAGAACTCTTCCATCAGGTAGCGGCCCGACGGCAGCAGGTCGACCACGGTCGGGGTGCCCTTGCCGATGCGGGTCCAGTCTTCCAGCTCGAGCGGCACGCCGACCCTGCCGGCGATCGCCTTCAGGTGGATCACGGCATTGGTCGAGCCGCCGATCGCCGCATTCACGCGGATGGCGTTCTCGAAATTCTCGCGCTTGAGGATCTTCGAGATGCGCAGGTCTTCATGCACCATCTCGACGATGCGGATGCCCGACATATGGGCCAGCACGTAGCGCCGCGCATCGACCGCGGGGATCGCCGCATTGTGCGGCAGCGAGGTGCCCAGGGCCTCGGCCATGCAGGCCATCGTGGACGCCGTGCCCATGGTGTTGCAGGTGCCGGCCGAACGCGAGTGCCCCGCTTCGGCCGACAGGAATTCGTGCATCGTGATCGCGCCGGCCTTGGCTTGCTCGTGCAGCTGCCAGACGGCGGTGCCGGAGCCGATGTCCTTGCCGTTCAGTTTACCGTTGAGCATCGGGCCGCCGGTGACGACGATGGTCGGCAGGTCGACACTGGCCGCGCCCATCAGCAGGGCCGGCGTGGTCTTGTCGCAGCCGACCAGCAGCACCACGGCGTCCATCGGATTGCCGCGAATGGACTCCTCGACGTCCATCGACGCCAGGTTACGGGTCAGCATGGCGGTCGGCCGCAGGTTCGATTCGCCGTTCGAGAACACGGGGAATTCGACCGGAAAGCCGCCGGCTTCCAGGATGCCGCGCTTGACGTGTTCGGCCAGCTTGCGGAAATGGGCATTGCAGGGGGTGAGTTCGGACCAGGTATTGCAGATGCCGATAATCGGCTTGCCCTGGAATTCGTGGTCGGGAATGCCCTGGTTCTTCATCCAGCTGCGGTACATGAAGCCATTCTTGTCCTGCGTGCCGAACCATGCCGCGGAGCGCAGCGGCGTCTTTTTCTTTGCTTCGGACATGTGTTTCTCCTAGTTTTTCTTGGCTGAGCGAGGCGTCTTGCCTGGGCTCACGTCTCCTGATTACTGGAAGTAATAGTAAAGAGCCGCCAGATAACTTTCCAATCACTTTTTCCATAGGATCGATACCGATTTCAGTATCGAACGAGGCGAACGCCGCCTGCGTCGTCGCAATGCTAGGCTCGTGGCAAGCCCAACTTCGACCATGCCCATGTCCAAGGAAATCACCCCATTCCAGCTGTCTATCCCCCAGGCCGACCTCGACGACCTGCAGGCGCGCCTGGCGCGCACCCGCTTTCCGGATCGCGAAACCGTGGACGACACCAGCCAGGGGCCGCAACTGGCCAGGCTGCGCGCGCTGGTCGAGCACTGGAGCGGCGGCTACGACTGGCGCCGCTGCGAGGCGCTGTTGAATGGCCTCGGCCAGCACCGTACGGAAATCGACGGCCTCGGCATCCACTTCCTGCACGTACGTTCGCCCGAACCGGGCGCGCTGCCGCTGCTGATGACGCACGGCTGGCCGGGATCGGTGCTCGAGTTTCGTCACGTGATTGGGCCGCTGACCGATCCGGTCGCCCACGGCGGCAAGGCGGAAGATGCCTTCCACCTGGTGCTGCCCACCCTGCCCGGCTTCGGATTCTCGGACCAGCCCACCGACACGGGCTGGAACGTCGAGCGCATCGCCGACGCCTGGATCGAACTGATGCGACGCCTGGGCTACGAACGCTGGGCCGCGCAGGGCGGCGACTGGGGTTCCTACGTCACCTCGACCATCGGCCACAAGATGCCGGCGGGCCTGGTCGGCATCCACCTGAACATGGCGATGTTCGAGCCCACCGACGAAGAACGCGCGGATGCCACGCCGCACGAGCAGAAACTGCTCGACGACGCCCAGCGCTACGACGAGTGCTATTCGGGCTACAACAAGGTCCAGAGCACGCGCCCGCAGGCGGTCGGCTTCGGCCTGGCCGATTCCCCGGCCGGGCTGGCGGCCTGGATCGATTCGTTCGTGCAGGACGCGGCGCAGGATGCGGGCGCGCTGGACCTCGATGAACTCATCGACGACATCATGATGTACTGGCTGCCGAACGCCGGGACGAGCGCCGCCCGGCTGTACTGGGAAGTGAACAAGGCCATGAAGGACAACGGCGCGCCGCCGCCGGTGCAGCCGGCGCCGGCCGGCATCAGCGCCTTCCCTGATGAACTCGGCAACCTGTCGCGGCGCTGGGCCGAGAAGCGCTTCGCCAACCTGGTCCACTTCAATGAGCTGGAGCGTGGCGGCCATTTCGCCGCCTGGGAGGCGCCCGAGCTGTTCGTCGGCGAGTTGCGGACGGCGTTCAGGTCCCTGCGCTAACCCGCGGGCACGTGCAGGAAGCGCGTCTCGGGAAGGCCGTGCACGTCCAGGGACTGGTGGAATACCGCGCCGGATAAAGGCGCTGCTTCACGGTCCCCGGTCGTCATGCCAACATGGGCACTGGTGACGAACAGTGTCGACAAGCCTGGCCCGCCGAACGCCGGGCAGCTCGGCTGCGCCGCGGCGAGCGACACCACCCGATCGAGCCTGCCGTCCGGCGCGAAACGCATCACCTGCCCCGCGCCCCAGCGCGTGCTCCACAGATAGCCTTGCGCATCGACCGTCGATCCATCCGGCTCGCCCGGCGCGGCATCCGTTGCGACGAAGGTGTGCACCCGCCCGACTTCCGCGCTGCAGGGATTGTAGTCGGCATACAGGATGGCCTTCTCTTGCGAGTCGGCGAAATACATGCGGCGGCCGTCGGGGCTGAAGCAAATGCTGTTGGCGATCGCCGCCTCCGGCAATGGCAGGCGCTCAAGCGACAGGTCGAGGTTCAGGCGATAGAAGCCGCCCACGGCGCGCTTCGGGTTCTCGTCCTGGTTGAACATCCCGAACACGAAGCGCCCCTGGCGGTCGCAGCGTCCGTCGTTCAGGCGCGTCGACGGATTATCCGCTTCCACCGCGCAAATGCGTGTCACCTTGCCGGTCGAGAAAGTGAAGAAGGCCAGGCCGGAGGCGAGCCCCAGCAGCAGGCGGTCGTCGCTGCCGGTGAGCGCGAAGCTGCACAGGCGCTCGGGCATCGTCCAGCTGACGGTGCGTCCGGTCGACGGCGAATGCGACCACAGGGTAGCGGCCGGGATGTCGGTCCACAGCAGCCGGCCCGTGCGCTCACACCACAGCACGCATTCGCCGAGCTCGTGCCCGGCGTCGAGCAGCACCTCCATCATGCGTCCGGCTCCACCAGGAACCTGAAGCGCGACTCGGTCTGGTACACCTGGCCCGGACGCAGGATCACGTTCGGGAATGACGGCTGGTTCGGCGAATCCGGGAAATGCTGGGGCTCCAGGCACAAGCCGCTGCGGTGCTGGTAACTCTTGCCCTTGCCCGCGAGCGAACCGTCGAGGAAGTTCCCGCTGTAGAACTGCACGCCCGGCTCCTCGGTCCAGAGTTCCAGCACGCGGCCCGATGCCGGGTCGCACACGCGCGCGGCGCGGCTCAATGCCTTGCCCTGCGGCTTGTTGAGTACGAAGTTGTGATCGTAGCCGCCGCCATGGCGCAGCTGCTTGTCCGGCTGGCCGATGCGCTCGCCGATCGCGCGCGGCATGCGGAAGTCGAACGGCGTGCCCGTCACCGGCGTCAGTTCGCCGGTCGGGATCGATCCGGCGTCGATGGCCACGAAGGCGTCGGCATCGATGCTCAGCACGTGGCCGAGGATATCGCCGTCGCCGGCCAGGTTGAAATAGCTGTGCTGTGTCAGGTTGACCGGCGTCGCCTTGTCGGTGACGGCGTGGAAGGACACCACCAGCTCGTTGTCGTCCGTGAGCGTGTAGGTGACGGTCGTATCGAGATTGCCGGGATAGCCCATCTCGCCATCGGCGCTGCGGTACTGCAGGCGCAGGCTGTCGCCGTCGACCGTGGCGCTCCATTTGACGCGGTCGAAGCCATCCGGCCCGCCGTGCAGGTGGTTGTCGCCGTTATTCACCGGCAGCCGGTATTCGTGGCCGTCGAGCGTGAAGCGGCCCTGCGCGATGCGGTTGCCGTAGCGGCCGATCAGCGCGCCCAGGTAGGGACTGGTCGTGCGGTAGGGTTCGAGTGTGTCGAAGCCGAGCACCACGTCGGCGAACTTGCCGTCGCGATCGGGCGCATGCAGCTCGGTGATGACGCCGCCATAGTCGATGATCTTCGCCACCATGCCCGTGGCATTGGTCAGCGTGAACTGGGTGATGGCCCTGCCGTCGGGCAGCTGGCCGAATGGCGCTTGCGTGATACCGGTTTGCACGTTGGTCGAATCCTCAATCAGCACATCAATAAGTGGACGGGCGGCCGAATACTGGCATGCCCTCTTCATCCCAGCGCAGCGGCTTCACGAAGGTGTGGCGGTCCGGATTCCAGAGCGGATCGCCGACGATCTCGGTATAGGTGCGCGCATGATAGACCAGCATGACGGTGTCGTCGTCTTCGGCATAGGTGAAGCTGTTGTGGCCCGGGCCATAGACGCCGTGATCGTAGCACGTACGCAAAACGGGCTGCGCCGACTTGGTCCATGACGCCGGGTCGAGCAGGTCGGCGTCCTCGTCGGCCCACAACAGGCCCATCGCGTAATTGTGGTCGGTGGCGCTGGCCGAGTAGCTGATGAAGATCTTGCCGTTGCGGCGCAACACCGACGGGCCTTCGTTGACCCAGAAGCCGATGGTTTCCCAGTCATGTTCGGGCTTGCTGAGCAGGATTGGCTCGCCCTCGATCTGCCACGGCGTCTTCATCGGGGCGATGTACAGGTTCGAATTGCCCTCGATCTCGTAGTCTTTCTGCGCCCAAAGGTAGTACAGCCGGCCCTTGTGGGTGAAGGTGGTGGCGTCCAGGCAGAAGCTGTCGATGCCGGTGTCGACCTGCCCCATGAATTCCCACTCGCCATCGAGCGGGTTGGCGTTGGTGTTGCGGATCGCGTACATGCGGTGCTGGAACAGCTTGTGCTTGATCTCGCGACTAGGAGCGGCGGCGAAGTAGACGTACCAGGCGCCCTCGTTGAAATGCAGCTCGGGCGCCCACACCAGTTCGGAGTACGGACCGGTGTCGGGTTTGATCCAGGCATCGACCGTCGGCGCGTTAGCCAGGCCTGCGATGGTGGTCGCCCGGCGCAGTTCGATGCGGTCGTACAGCGGGACCGAGGCGGTGAAGTAGTAGTAGCCGTCCGTGTGCTTGTAGATATAGGGATCGGCGCGTTGTTCGATCAGGGGTTTGAGGATCGTCTCTTGCATGGGATGTCTCGTGTCGTGGTTCAGGTGGTCGCGTAGCCCTGCGCGCGCATGTCTTCCTTGACGGTGCTGTAATAATCGTCGCTGATCCGGTACTTGAACATCAGGAGCCCCATCAAAAAGTGGAAGAAGCCCGGAATCACCGACAGCATCAGCGCAATGCCCTGCAGCGCCAGCGCCGATTGCTCCTGGTTCGGCTGGTACTGGAAGACGTCGAGCAGCACGCCCACCAGGCCGCCGGCGATGGCCATGCCGGCCTTCTGGCACACCGAGATCCCGCCGAAGGCGAAGCCCGAAACCCGCTTGCCGGTCTTGACCTGGCCATAGTCGATGGTCTCGGCAATCGCCGACCAGAACACCGGC
>DDKG01000153.1:0-3920 GCA_002339265.1 Massilia sp. UBA2604
TCGACGCCAGCGGCATGCCGGTGGTGGCGGCGCCCGCCTCGCGTCCTGCTTCGCTGCCGGCCACGCGTCCTCAATTGCGCGACCTCGACTTCCGCCGCGGCGCCAATGGCGCCGGCCGGGTCGTGGTCGACCTGCCAGCCAACCAGGTGGCGGTCGACGTGCGCCAGACCGCCAGCGGCGTGATCGTCGATTTCCAGAATGCGCGCCTGCCGGAATCGCTGCGCCGGCGCCTTGACGTGACCGATTTCGGCACCCCGGTGACCCGCGTGTCGACCCTGGCCCAGGGCGACAACGTGCGCATGACGGTCGAGGCGCAAGGCGACTGGGAACAGTCGGTCTTCCAGAGCGACACCCAGCTGGTGGTCGAGGTGCGCAAGGTGGAAAGCGACCCGAACCGCAACAGCACCGGCTCGCGCGACAACCCGCAGGGCTACCGCGGCGAGAAGCTGTCGTTCGACTTCCAGGACGTCGAGGTGCGCGCCGCGCTGCAGGCGGTGGCCGACATCTCGGGCCTGAACATCATCGCCAGCGATTCCGTGAGCGGCTCGCTGACCCTGCGCCTGAAGGACGTGCCATGGGACCAGGCGCTGGACGTGATCCTGACCGCCAAGGGCCTCGACATGCGCAAGAACGGCACCGTGGTCTGGATCGCGCCGAAGGAAGAACTGCTGACCAAGGAAAAGCTCGAGCTCGAGCAGCGCGCCCAGATCGCCGAACTCGAGCCGCTGCGCTCCGAGATCTTCCAGCTCAATTACCAGAAGGCGGAATCGTTCCGCAACGTGTTCGGCCTGGACGCCGGCGGCGCGACGTCGGGCAGCGATGCGGGCGGGCGCAACCGCGTGCTGTCGCGGCGCGGCAGCGCGATCATCGATCCGCGCACCAACCAGCTGTTCGTGACCGATATCGCCTCCAAGATCGAGGACATCCGAAAGCTGATCCAGAAGACCGACGTCGCCTCGAAACAGGTGCTGATCGAGGCGCGCCTGGTCGAGGCCAACGACGGCTTCTCGCGCAACCTCGGCGCCAAGCTCGGTTTCAACGACCTGCGCACCCAGCGCGGCGGCGACTCCGGCTGGCAGATCAGCGGCAACGAGCGCGTCGCGATCGGCGGCAACCTGGCCGGCGTCGGCACGGTGACGGGCCAGACCCCTGCCACCAGCAGCATCGACAACACCACCATGGTCAACCTGCCGGCGGCCGGCATCGGCGGCGTTCCGGCATCGTCGCTGGCGTTCTCGCTGTTCTCGTCGGCCGCCAACCGCTTCCTGAACCTGGAACTGTCGGCACTGGAAGCCGACGGCAAGGGCAAGATCATCTCGAGCCCGCGCGTGGTCACCGAGGACAAGCAGATCGCCGTGATCGAGCAGGGCGTCGAGCTGCCCTACGAGCAGGCGACCAGCAGCGGCGCCACCTCGATCTCGTTCAAGAAGGCCAACCTGCGCCTGGAAGTGACGCCGCAGATCACGCCGGACGGCAACGTGGTGCTGGAAGTGGACGTCAACAAGGATTCGAAGGGTGAAGAAACGCGCGCCGGCTTCGCGATCAACACCCAGCACGTGAAAACCAAGGTGATGGTCGAGAACGGCGGCACGGTGGTGCTGGGCGGGATCTACCAGCAGACCGAGCGCAACAACGTGACCAAGGTGCCGCTGCTGGGCGACGTCCCGCTGCTGGGCTACCTGTTCAAGACCAGTGGCCGCGAGCACAGCAAGACCGAGCTGCTGGTCTTCATCACCCCGAAGATCGTGAACGAAAACGTGGCGGGCACGCGTTGACCACCCGCCTTTGACAACCCGTATCAAAAACCCATAACAAGAACGTCCTGATATGAACAACCAGCACATCAAATATGGCAGCCTGGCGCTGCTCCTGGCCGCGACCCTGTCCGCCTGCGGCGGCGGCGGCGGCAGCCCGGGCACCCCGGGCGGCAGCGGCGGCAATGGCAACGGCGGTACGCCGGCCGTGCCGGCCGCCCCGACCGTCGGCGTCAGCCTGGTCAATGCCGCCGGCGGCGCCAGCACTTCGCTGTCCGGCGCCACGCCGCTGACGGTGCGCGCCCTGGTGCTCGACGCCAACAAGCAGCCGGTACCGAATGCGCTGGTCACCTTCACCACCGCCGACGACCTGGCCGTGTTCGCGCCAGGCGCCGGCACCGCCCTGAGCGACGCCAGCGGCACCGCCAGCATCACCATGCGCGTGGCCAGCCTGGCGGCCGGCGGCGCGGGCACCGTCACGGCCAGCGCCACCGTGGCCGGCACTGCCGTCAACAGCACCGCCAATTACTCGGTCAACGCCACCGCGCTGACCTTCAGCGCGCTGCGCCTGGAGCCAGGCAGCATCAACGCCTACGATTCGAGCAAGATCTCGGTCGACCTGCTCGCCAACGGCACCAAGTACACGGGCCAGGTCAACGTCAACTTCACGTCGGCCTGCGTCGCCGCCGGCAAGGCGACCCTGGCCGCCGTCGTCGCCACCAACAACGGCACCGCGGAGACGGTCTACCGCGACCAGGGTTGCGGCAACAACGACACCATTACGGTCACCGCCGATGGCGTCGCGACCCCGGCCACCGGTTCGCTCGTGATCGCCCAGCCGGGCGCCGCGTCGGTGCAGTTCGTGGAAGCGCTGCCGACCGACAAGTCGATCGTGATCCGCGGCCAGGGCGGCATCAACCGCACCGAGACCGCGACCCTGCGTTTCCGCGTGTTCGACCTGTTCAACCGTCCGCTGGCCAACAAGGAAGTGCGCTTCTCGCTCGAACCCGATGGGCTGGTCGCGCTGAACAAGAACATCGACCGCACCGACCAGAACGGCGAGGTGATCACCACCGTCAATTCGGGCACGGTGCCGACCTCGTTCCGCGTGCGCGCCGTGCTGCCAGGTACCGCCCCCGCCAACGGCGCCGACATCTCCACCACTTCGGACTCGATCGTCGTGACCACCGGCCTGCCGGTGCAGCGCGCCTTCTCGCTCTCCGTGACCCAGGGTAACGTGGACGGCTGGGAGTTCGACAGCGGTCCGGTCACGCCGGCCGCCACCGTCAACGTGCTGCTGGCCGATGCCTTCGGCAACCCGGTCGCCGACGGCACCCCGGTCGTGTTCCAGACCAATATGGGCGCCATCGGTTCGTCGGACAAGGGCGGCTGCACCACCGTCAACGGCGGCTGCTCGGTGCCGTTCCGCACCCAGGAACCGCGCAAGGCCATCCCGAACATTCCGGCTACCCCATGCAATACCGGCCCCGGATCGAGCCCGGACGTCAACCGCATGGGCGTGGCCACGATCTGCGCCAGCACGACCGACGGCACCAACACCCAGTTCGCCAGGACCACGATCACCTTCAGCAATGCCGACGTGGCGAACGTCTACCTGGAGAACGTGCTCAAGCCACAGTCCGGATGGCCGATCGACCTGGGCAGCGCCAATGCCAACGATTCGAAGGTGTTTACGCTGAAGCTGACCGATCTGAACGACAACCCGCTGCCGGCCGGCACCACGATCTCGGTCAGTGGCGCGGTCAACGCCACCGGCGTCGAAGTCATCCCGGAGACCGTGCCGAGTATCTTCGTCAGCGCCAACACGGGCACCGTCGGCTCGAGCCACACCATCACCGTGGCCGCAACCGGCGAGAAGCCGTGCACGGCCCCCAGCGCGGCAACCTTCAACGTTCGCGCCACCACGCCGCGGGGCAAGATCACCTCGATCCCGTTCAAGCTGGCCTTTACGTGCACCCGCCCATAAAATTCGCGGATTGACAGGCGGCCAGTCTATACTGGCCGTCTTTTCATTAGAGCGGGTTTGGTAGTGCCACATCCCAAGAACGACAATATCTTCCTTGTTGGCCTGATGGGGGCAGGGAAGACCACGATCGGTCGATTGCTTGCACGCAAGCTCAATCGCCGCTTCGTCGATTCCGACCA
>DDKG01000153.1:4216-4338 GCA_002339265.1 Massilia sp. UBA2604
CTGCTGGCCGAGCGCGGCACCGTGATCTACCTGCGCGCCTCGATCGGCAGCATCCTCCAGCGCACCGCCCACGACAAGAACCGTCCGCTGCTGCAGACGGCCGACCCGCGCGCGAAACTCGA
>DDKG01000271.1 GCA_002339265.1 Massilia sp. UBA2604
AATCGCGGTTAACTTGGCAGCACAAATAGCTTACCAAGAGCACAACGAAGAGCATGGCCCGGCCCGCCGCCAGTCAAGGCGGTCGCGGGACGGGATCATGCATTGGAGACGTACCACCCGCGGTCAACCGGTTGGAGCCGGCGCCGCACCTCGAAGGAGCCTTGCCGTGTCCTCACATGTCATTGCAATCTGCGTGCTGGCGCTGATGTTCGTCGTCGCCACCGCCATGCCCATCAATATGGGCGTCCTCGCCTTCGTCGGCGCCTTCCTCGTCGGCACCCTGGTCGCCGGCATGGAAACCAAGACCATCATGTCCGGCTATCCGGCCGAACTGTTCCTGACCCTGGTCGGCATCACCTTCCTGTTCGCCCAGGCCCAGAACAACGGCACCATCGACTGGCTGGTGCGGCTCGCGGTGCGCGCCGTCGGTGGGCGCATCGCGGCCATCCCCTGGGTCATGTTCGCGATCACCGCCTTGCTCACCTCGGTGGGCGCGGTGAGCCCGGCGGCGGTGGCGATCATCGCCCCGATCGCGCTCGGCTTCGCGGCCAAGTACAAGATCAATCCCCTCATGATGGGCCTCCTGGTGATCCACGGCGCCCAGGGCGGCGGCTTCTCGCCGATCAGCATCTACGGGGGCATCACCAACAAGGTCGTGATGGAAGCGGGGCTGCCGATCTCGCCGCTGACCACCGCCTTCACCAGCCTGGGCGTGAACCTGGCGGTGTCGGTGCTGCTGTTCTTCGCCTTCGGCGGCGCCAAGCTGATGCGCCAGCAGGTGCCGAAGGCCGAGCGCTCGGGCAAGGGCATGTCGGTCACGCCTTTCGGTCCGCCGGTGGCGGTGGCGGCCCAGGGCCCGCAAATCTACGGCGACGCCGAGAATGAGGCGGGCAGCGAGGAACGCCTGACCAAGGAACGTTCGACTGCCGCCGTCGGCGCCGTGGGCGCCACCGGTTCGGGCAGCGCCGCCGGCCATGCCGCCACCGACCTGCACGAAGGTCCGACCTTCCACCAGATGTTCACCGTGGTCGGCCTGGTCGCGCTGGCCGTGCTGACCCTGATGTACAAGCTCGACATCGGCTTCGTCGCCATCACCATCGGCCTCCTGATCTCGATCCTGTCGCCGCAGGTGCAGAAGCGCGCCATCGGCCAGGTGTCGTGGCCCGAGATCATGCTGATCGTTGGCGTCTCCACCTATGTCGGCGTGATGCAGAAGATGGGCACCATCACCTGGGTCGGCGACAGCGCCGCCAGCCTGGCGTCGCCGCTGACCGTGGCCCTGCTGCTGCTGTTCGTCGGCGCGATCGTCTCGGCCTTCGCTTCCTCGACCGCGGTACTGGGCTCTTTGATCCCGCTCGCCGTGCCGTTCCTGGCCTCGGGCACCGGCGTCGATCCGATCGGCTTCATCGCCGCCATGGCGGTGGCCTCGACCATCGTCGACGTCAGCCCGTTCTCGACCAACGGCGCACTGGTGCTGGCAAGCGCCCAGGGCATCGACCGCGACGTCTTCCTGCGACAGCTGATGATTTATGGCGGCATCGTCACGCTGGTGGCGCCGGTCGTGCTGTGGGTGCTGTTCGTGGTCTTCTAAGACTGAGTTTGCAATAACGGGAAATCACATGAATCAGAGTGAATCACAGGCTGGCCTTCGCTGGACTACCCAGCAACGCAACCGCAGTAGTCGCCTGGAGCGTGTCCAGGCGGCGCTTGGCGGAGCGCTGGACGGCAAGGTCGTCCAGGCCTCGCACATCGTCGACCTGCTCAACGCCGTGCTGGAGCCGGGCGACCGGGTCTGCCTCGAGGGGAATAACCAGAAGCAGGCCGATTTCCTGGGCAAGGCACTGACCAAGGTCGACACCAGCCGCGTGCACGACCTGCACATGCTGCTGTCGGTGCTGTCATTGCCTGAGCACCTGGACGTGTTCGACAAGGGCATAGCCTCGAAACTGGACTTCTCGTTCTCCGGCCCGCAGGCCGGCCGCCTGGCCAAGCTGGCGCAAGCCGGCAAGCTCAATATCGGCGCCATCCATACCTACCTGGAGCTGTTCGCGCGCTACTTCATCGACCTGACGCCGCGCGTGGCGCTGGTGGCGGCCGAGATGGCCGACCGCGAGGGCAATCTGTACACCGGGCCGAACACCGAGGATACGCCGGCCATTGCCGAAGCCACCGCCTTTAAAAGCGGCATCGTCATCGCCCAGGTCAACCAGGTGGTCGACAAGCTGCCGCGGGTCGACATTCCGGGCGACTGGGTCGGTTACGTGGTGCAGTCGCCGACGCCGTACTACATCGAGCCGCTGTTTACGCGCGATCCGGCGCAGATCTCGGAGATCCAGGTCTTGATGGCGATGATGGCCATCAAGGGCATCTATGCCGAGTACGAGATCGAACGCCTGAACCACGGCATCGGCTTCGACACCGCCGCCATCGAGCTGCTGTTGCCCACCTATGCGGCCAGCCTTGGCCTGAAAGGGAAGATCGCGCGTCACTGGGCGCTGAATCCGCACCCGGCCCTGATCCCGGCGATCGAGGCCGGCTTCGTGGAATCGGTGCATTCCTTCGGCTCCGAGCTGGGCATGGAAAAATACATCAGCGCGCGGCCTGACGTGTTCTTCGTCGGGCCGGACGGCTCGATGCGCAGTAACCGCGCCTTTTCGCAGGCGGCCGGCCACTATGCCTGCGATATGTTCATCGGCTCGACGCTGCAGATCGATTTACAAGGCAATTCGTCGACCGCGACGCTGGGTCGCATCGCCGGTTTCGGCGGCGCGCCGAACATGGGCGCCGACGCGCGCGGCCGGCGCCACCCGAGCAAGGCCTGGCTCAAGGCGGGCGAGCAGGCGCGCGCGGGGCGCAACATGATCCCGCGCGGGCAGAAGCTGGTGGTGCAGATGGTCGAGACCTTCCGCGAGCACATGGCGCCGGCCTTCGTCGAAAAGCTCGACGCCTGGCAACTGGCCGAGCAGGCGAACATGGCGATCCCGCCGGTCATGATCTATGGCGACGACGTGACCCATATCCTGACCGAGGAGGGTATCGCCAACCTGCTGCTGTGCCGCACCGACGAAGAACGCGAACAGGCGATCCGCGGCGTGGCCGGCTACACGCCGGTCGGCATGGGGCGCGACAAGCGCATGGTGGAGAACCTGCGCGACCGCGGCATTATCCAGCGGCCGGAGGACCTTGGCATCGACAAACGCATGGCGACCCGCGACCTGCTGGCCGCCAAGAACATGAAGGGCCTGGTGCGCGCATCCGGCGGCCTGTACGATCCGCCGAAACGCTTCAGGAACTGGTGAGGAAACAAGCATGGAAACGTTGAAATACCGTTTCGAGCAGGGCAGACGCTCGCTGGCCGGCATGCCGCAATTGGTCGGCGTGGTCGGCTCGGGCAATCTCGAAGTATTGATCGAGCCGTCGCCATTGAACGGCGCGTGCGAGATCGAGGTGCGCACCGCGGCCGTCGGCTTCGGCGCCACCTGGCAGGCTGTGATGGCCGATTTTCATGATCGCTGGAGTCTCGCCGACGCGCGCATCAGCATCAACGACATGGGCGCCACGCCGGCCGTGGTCAGCCTGCGGCTGGACCAGGCGGTGGAGTCGCTCACCGGCGCAGTTTCAAAGGATTCGGCATGAGCAGCTACCAGGAATTGACGGCGCGCCAGCGCATCCCGGCGATCTTCGACGCCGGCAGCTTCGAGGAATTCCTGCCGCCGAGCGAGCGGGTAGCGAGCCCGCACCTGGCCCAGCTTGATGCGCCGGTGTCCTTCGACGACGGCGTCGTCGTCGGCCGCGGCAAGCTCGATGGCAAGCTGGTGTTCGGCGCCGCGCAGGAGGGCGGCTTCATGGGCGGCGCGGTGGGCGAAGTCCACGGCGCCAAGCTGGTGGGCATGCTGCGCCGCGCGATCGACGAGAACGCGCATGCGGTCTTGCTGCTGCTGGAATCGGGCGGCGTGAGGCTGCACGAGGCCAATGCCGGCCTGATCGCGGTGTCGGAAGTGATGCGCGCCATGCTCGACGTGCGCGCCGCTGGCATCCCGGTGGTGGCGGTGGTGGGCGGCGCCAATGGCTGCTTCGGCGGCATGGGCATCGCGGCGCGCTGCGCCAACACCGTCATCATGTCCGAAGAAGGACGGCTGGCCATGTCCGGGCCCGAGGTGATCGAGACGGCGAACGGGGTCGAGGAATTCGATTCGCGCGACCGCGCGCTGGTCTGGCGCACCACCGGCGGCAAGCACCGCTACCTGCTGGGCGATTGCCAGGTGCTGGTGGCGGACGAGTCGGAGGCCTTCCGTACCGCTGCCATCGACGCCATCGCCGAGCTGCGAGGCGGCGAAGTGCGGCTGACGCTGGCGGGCTTGCTGGCCGAGCAGGCCATGCTGGCACGGCGCCTGCAGGACACGGAAGGGCTGAAGGAACCGATGGAGGTGTGGAAGCAGCTCGGCGTGACGGAGCCCGCCAGGGTGCCGATGCTGGAAGCCGACGCCTTCCTGGAGATGGCGGCGCAGCACCGCGCGACGGTCAGGATGGGAGATTGAACATGGAGTGGCAGAACCTCGCAACACAGCTTTTCCCCGGAGGTCACGATATCGTCGAACGCGACAATTTTTTGTCCGGCACGGCGCAGGTGGACGGCCAGCCGGTCACCGTGATCGGCACCACCGGCCACACGCCGATCGGCGTCGAGATCGCGCTGGCCCAGGCCCAGGCGATCCTGGAGACGGTGCAGGACCATCGCGGCCGTCCGATCCTGATCCTGGTCGACACGCAAGGCCAGCGCCTGCGCCACCGCGACGAGATGTTGGGCATCAACAGCTATATGGCCCACCTGGGCAAATGCGTCGACCTGGCGCGGCGCGAAGGCCATACCGTGATCGGCCTGGTGTACGACCAGGCGCTGTCGGGCGGTTTCATCACGAGCGGCCTGATCGCGAGCGCCTGCTATGCGCTGCCGCAGTCGACCATCCGCGTGATGGGCCTGCCGGCGATGGCGCGCATCACCAAGGTGCCCGAGGAGCGCCTGACCGAGCTGGCCAAGGATAATCCTGTGTTCGCACCGGGGCCGGAAAACTATCTGCGCATGGGCGGCCTGCACGGCATCTGGGACGACGACCTGTCGGCCCAGCTGGTGCGCGCGCTGAAGGAAGCCAGCGACGAAGACCGGCGCATGGCGCTGGGCCTGGCGCGCGGCGGACGCCATCTGGCGCAGCCGGTCGCAGAAGCGGTGAGGGCAGGCGGCCATGTTCGCGCGGCATGACCTGGTCTGGCTGACGAATCGCGGCTGGCAGCGCGTGCGCGCCGGCGCGCCTGAAGGGGCGCTGGCCGCGCTCGACCGCTGGCGCGACGGCGGCTGGCCGGCGGTAGTGCGGCGCGCGGATGCCGAGATGGCGGCGAACGAGGTGGCGATCGGCTTCCCGCTGCCGCCGCGGCCGGAGGAAGGCGGCAAGTTGAAATTCGGATGCCGGGTCGAGCTGTCCGATATCGGCCGCCGCACGCGCGCCTTGCCGCTGGTCGCGGCGCTGGATGCGGTGCCGGAGCAGTGGCGCGACAGCCTGGCACTGCTCGAAAGCCAGGCCGCGGACGCCGGCGTGGGCCTGGCCGTGTATGGCTCGGTGGCGCTGGCGGCGCTGACCGGCCAGTACTATCTGACGCCGCATTCCGACATCGACGTGCTGCTGCAGCCGACCAGCCGGCGCCAGTTGATGAAGGGACTGGACCTGCTGGCCTGGCACGCGGGCATCCTGCCGCTCGACGGCGAAGTGGTGTTCCCCGACGGGCGCGCGGTGGCGTGGAAGGAACTGCGCGCGGCCTTCGCCGGCGCGCCGGGCACGCGCGTGCTGACCAAGGGGCTGCACCGGATCGCGCTGGTGCTGCCTGAAGAACTGATCGCGACGCTGGAGGAAGAGACGTGCCCGAACTGATCGCCTTGCACCCGACAGCGCATGTTCCGGCGCCTGCCGCATCGACCGGGCGCGCTTTCTGCCAGCGCATTGCGCGCCTGGCGGTGCGCAGCCTGTACGCCGAACTGGCCCTGTATCCGAAACCGGGCCTGGTCTCGCTGGTGGACAACGGCAGCCACACCGACATGACGGCGGCAACCTTCTTGCGCAGCATGTTCGCGCTGCGCCGCTACTTCCTGCACATCACCCACGCCGGTGTGGATGACGCGCCGTTCCACGTGCTCAAGCGGCTCGGCATCGAGGCCGAGGCGCGGATGATGCGCGCCACCGCCGGCATCAACACCCATCGTGGCGCGATCTTTTGCCTTGGCATGCTGTGCGCGGCGATCGGGCGCTGCCACGCCAGTAGCGCGGCGCTGACGGCGAAGGTAGTGCAAGCCATGCTGCTCGCGTGCTGGGGGCGCGAACTCGGCGCGCACAGTATCGACGCCGGCACGCATTCCAATGGGGCCCGCGCCCTGTTGCGCTATGCAGCCAGCGGCGCACGCGAAGAGGGCGCGCGCGGCTTCCCGTCGGTGTTCGACGTCGGCCTGCCGGCGCTGCGCCGCACCCTGGCCGCCGGCCGCGGCATGCGGCAAGCCCGCATCGATACGCTGTTCGCCCTGATGGCCCATATCAGCGACACCAATGTCTATCATCGGGGCGGCGCTGACGGCGCCTTGACCGTACGGCGCCGGGCGCGCGCCTTCGTTGCGCGCGGCGGCACTGCATGTCCGGATTGGGAGGCCCGCGCGCTGGCCTGCCACAAGGCCTTCGTCGCAGGACGTCTGTCACCCGGCGGCGCAGCCGATCTGCTGGGCGCGGCCTGCCTGCTGCAGGCCGTCACGAACGGCTAGCATGGCCGGCCGACTCGCCATCCTGTGCCCCGGGCAGGGCGCCCAGCATGCCGGCATGTTCGACCTGGCGCGCCAGGATCCCGCAGCCGGCCACCTGCTCGACGACTGGTTCGCCGATCCCGAACTGGCGCCCTTGCTGCGTGCATCGTTGGAGGGTGAGGAGCGCTTCGCCAATCGCATCGCCCAGCCATCCATCGTGGCGGCCACGCTGGCGACATGGACGGCGCTGCGCCAGTCGCTGCCCGAGCCGGCGCTGGTTGGCGGCTACAGCATCGGCGAGCTGACCGCCTACGGCGTCGCCGGTGCGCTCGACCCTGGCGCCGCGGTCAGGCTGGCGGTGCAACGCGCGCGCCTGATGGATGCCTGCCTGGAGGACGGACCGGCGCAGGCAATGGTCGCGCTGTCCGGCATGCCGGATGGAAGCGCAGACGCGTTGCTGGCGCGCTTCGGCTTTTACGCCGCGATCGTTACCGGTGACGATGCGCTGGTGGCCGGCGGCCCTGCCGCCGAGGGCGAGGCGCTGGCGCAGGCGGCCCTGGCGGCCGGTGGACGCGCGACCCTGCTGCCGGTCGCCGTGGCCTCGCACACGCCGCTGCTGCAGGGGGCCGTCGCGCCGTTCGCGGCGCTGCTGGAAAGCCAGCGCTGGTCGGCGCCGGCCTTCCCGGTCCTGTCCGGCATCTCGGCCGAGCCGGTCATCGATATCAAAAAGGCAGTGCGCGAATTGCCGCGCCAGATCGCCGAACCGATCCGTTGGAAGGAATGCATGGATGCCTGCGTCGAGGCCGGCGTGACGGTGGCGCTCGAACTGGGGCCGGGCGCCGCCCTGGCCCGTATGTTGCAAGCGCGCCACCCGGGTATCGCCTGCCGCTCCGTGTCCGAGTTCCGCTCGCTCGACGGGATCCATAGCTGGCTAGGGAGGCAACTCGAATAACATTCACGAAGCTGATGTCTGATATTGCTACTCAGAATTGGAAGTTCCCCTGGGTCGCCTATATAACGGTTGCATAGCAGTCGTCATCATAGGCGCCGCCATTGTCGGCGGTGCAATCAAGGAGTCGAAAGTGAAGAAGATCGTCAATGCCCTGGTCGCTGCCGCCGGCAGCCGCGCCAAGAGCATCATCCGCAAGCAGGCCGAGGCTGGCAAACCGTTCCAGGAAAATTACCGCAGCAATGCGGGCGGCTGGAACTAAGCACGTCCCGCCGCCGGATCGCCGGTGGCCATGAATGAAAGGCTGAATCCGCATTGCGGACCAGCCTTTTTTCATTGGTATCGTTTGTCGCAACCCATGCGTATTTGCGTCAGCGTATATGCATCATATTGGAATACTTTTGCCGTTCGGTGGCACAGGCAGCGCACTCACATAGTGCATTTGCCGCGGGAAAGCGCCGAAACGGGCGACGTGCTGAAGGTCGAGCTGTTGTCGGCGGTGCCGCGCGTGCCGTACGGCGTCGTGTCGAACCGCCACGGCAAGGGCGCGCTGCCGGGTGAGTTCCCTGAAACGCCGAAACCGCAGGCCGACGCTTCGGCCGCCAACCCGGAGGCCTACCACAACGTGTCGGTGTTCACCCCGATCCGCCAGGACAAGGACGGCAAGTGGGAAGGCGTGATGAAGACCGCGGACGGCACCGAGGTGACCTTCCCGACTGCGCCATTCATGGGCACGATGGGCGTGGCGGCGGCCACCACCGACAAGGTCCATTCGGTCCCGCCAGGCCTGCACGGCGGGAATATGGACATCAACGACCTGGGCGTCGGCACCACCGTGTACTTCCCGGTGCTGGTCAAGGGCGCCAACTTCTATACGGGCGATCCGCATATGGTGCAGGGTGACGGCGAAGTCGCGCTGACCGCGCTCGAGCATTCGATGCGACCGACCTTCCGCATCACGCTGCTCAAGAAGGGCGACAAGGCCATCCCGTCGAGCTCCGGCAGCCTTGGCCGCCCGATGGGCGAGACCCCGGACCACTGGGTGACGATCGGCCTGAATCCCGACCTGGACGAAGCGATGAAGGATGCAGTGCGCGAGTCGATCCGCTTCCTGACCGAGGTGCTGGGCATGGACCGCGCCACCGCCTATGCCTACCTGAGCGCCGCCTCGGACTTCCAGGTGAGCCAGGTCGTGGATGGCACCAAGGGCGTGCACGGCATGATCCGCAAGGCCGACTTCATCCGGGTCACCGGCAAGAAGGAGTAAGCGGCATCGGGGCCGGCCCGTGCGCCGGCCCGACCCAGTCTACGAGCGCGCCCGGAACGGATTGCGCTCGTTCAGCTCATCCATGTAGTCGTCGATCCCGCCCGCTTCGCGCTCCAGGAAGCGTTCGACCGCGTCCGCGAACGACGGATGCGCCAGCCAGTGCGCCGACCAGGTCCTGGTCGGCAGGAAGCCGCGCGCCATCTTGTGCTCGCCCTGGGCGCCGCCTTCGAACGTGGCGATGCCCTGCTCGATGCAGAATTCCAGCGGCTGGTAATAGGCTGCCTCGAAATGCAGGCAGGGCACGTGCTCGAGCGCGCCCCAGTAGCGGCCGTACAGCGTGTGCTCATCATGGATCACCAGCGAGGACGCGACCGCCCGGCCATCCTGTTCCGCGATCACCAGCAGGATATTCTCCGGCATCGTCGCGCCGATGCGCAGCAAGAAATCCAGGTTGAGATAGGGCGTGGAGTGGTGCTCGCGGTAGGTGTTGCGGTAGCAGCGGTTGAACAGCACCCAGTCCTCGCGCGCCGCGTCCACGCCGCGCACCCGGCGCATCGTCACGCCGGCTTCCTTCACCTTGCGCCGCTCGGCGCGGATGTTCTTGCGTTTCTTCTGTTCGAGCGTCGCCAGGAAGTCGTCGAAGCTGCGGTAGCCGTTGTTCAGCCAGTGGAACTGCACGCCGCTGCGCAGCAGGAAGCCGGCCTCGCGCAGCTGCTGCGCCTCTTCTTCGGGCGGGAACAGCACATGGGTCGACGACACCTCGGTGGCCTGCTGGGTGGCTTTCAACACCTCGACCAGGGCCGCGCGCGCCTCGGCATCGCGCGCCAGCAGCCGTCCACCCGCGACGGGCGTAAACGGGATGGCCGACAGCAGCTTCGGATAATAGTCGAGCCCATGGCGCTGGTAGGCGTCGGCCCAGGCCCAGTCGAACACGTATTCGCCATACGAATGGCCCTTGACGTACAGGGGCAGGGCCGCCGCCAGCGCATCGTCCGGGTCGAACAGCAGCAGGAATTGCGGCTGCCAGCCGGTGTCCGGCGCGGCGCTGCCGGAAGCGTGCAGGGCGTGCAGGAAGGCGTAGGAAAGGAAGGGTGTCGGGGCCGATTGGGCCCTGACCAGGGCGTCCCAGCGGGATTGACCGACTTCGGACAAGTCGGAAACGATATGCGTGCGATAATTCAAAATTGCTTCCATTAAGACGAAGTGCATGCCGGCGAGGCGGAGCCAGGCGCTTGCCGTATTGCGAACGATACCACCATGAACAGCCGATTCTTCAATCTCTATTCGCACCATTTCGCCCGCGTCGCGGTGGCCAGCCCGCGCGTGCGGATCGCCGACCCCGCGTATAACGTCGAGCAAACCATCCTGCTCGCACGCCAGGCGGCGCAGCAGGGCGCGGTCCTGGCCGCGTTCCCGGAGCTGGGCCTGTCCGCCTACACCTGCGACGACCTGTTCCACCAGCGCGCGCTGCTCGACGCCTGCCTCGAAGGCCTTGCGGCCATCGTCGAGGAATCGAAGACGCTGCCGCTGGCCATGGTCATCGGCATGCCGCTGCGGGTCAACCACATGTTGTTCAACTGCGGCGTCGTGGTCGCGGGCGGCAAGGTGCTGGGCGTGGTGCCGAAGAGCTTCTTGCCCAATTATGGCGAGTTTTACGAATCCCGGCAGTTCACCCCCGCGGATTGCGCGGCGGTCGAGCAAATTGAGCTGTTCGGCGAGCTGGTGCCGTTCGGCGCCAACCTGCTGTTCGAGGTGGCCAACCTGCCGCTGCTGCGCTTCCACGTCGAGATCTGCGAGGACGTCTGGGTGCCGGTGCCGCCGTCCTCGTTCGCGGCGATGGCCGGCGCCACGGTGCTGGTCAACCTGTCGGCCTCGAACGTCGTGGTGGGCAAGAGCGGTTACCGCCACCAGCTGGTGAGCCAGCAGTCGGCGCGCTGTATGGCGGCCTACCTGTACACCTCGGCCGGGCGCGGCGAGTCGACCACCGACATGGCCTGGGACGGCCAGTCGCTGATCTACGAGAAGGGCGAGCTGCTGGTCGAGTCCGAGCGCTTTTCCGACGAGTCGCACATCATCTACGCCGACGTCGACCTCGATCGCCTGTCGACCGAGCGCATGAAGGCAACCACCTTCGCCCAGTCGGTGCGGCGCCACGCGAACGAGGTGTCGAACTTCCGCGTCATCGGCTTCGAACTCGACCTGCCGCTCGACCGTACCCTGCCGTTGGAACGCGCAATCGAACGTTTCCCCTACGTGCCGGCCGACCGCGCGCGGCGCGACGAGCGCTGCACCGAGGTCTACAACATCCAGGTGCAGGCCCTGATCCAGCGCCTGTCCTCGAGCGGCATCCAGAAGGTGGTGATCGGCGTCTCGGGCGGCCTCGATTCGACCCATGCGCTGCTGGTGTGCGCCAAGGCCATGGACCGTCTCGGCCTGCCGCGCACCAACATCCTGGCCTATACGATGCCCGGCTTCGCCACCAGCGGCCGCACGCTCAGGCAGGCGCGCGACCTGATGGCGGCGGTCGGCTGCAGCGCGCAGGAGATCGACATCCGCCCGAGCTGCATCCAGATGCTGAAGGATCTCGGCCACCCCTATGTCGAGGGCAAGGCCGAATACGACATCACGTTCGAGAACGTGCAGGCGGGCGAGCGCACCAACCACCTGTTCCGCCTGGCGAACTTCCATAACGGGATCGTGATCGGCACCGGCGACCTGTCCGAACTGGCGCTGGGCTGGTGCACCTATGGCGTGGGCGACCATATGTCGCACTACAACGTCAACGCCAGCGTGCCCAAGACGCTGATTTCCTACCTGGTGCGCTGGGTGGCAGAGACCGGCGCCGTGGTGGGCGGCGACGCGCAAGTCCTGCTCGACATCCTCGACACCGAGATCAGTCCCGAGCTGGTGCCCGGGGGAGAGAACGACGAAAAACCGGCGCAAAGCACGCAGGACCGCATTGGTCCCTACGAACTGCAGGACTTCAACCTGTTCTACACGCTGCGCTATGGCTACAAGCCGAGCAAGACGGCCTTCCTGGCATATTCGGCCTGGGAGGACCGCGAGCTCGGACGTTGGCCCGAGGAGCTGGGCACGCGCAACCAATATGACCTGGGCGCCATCAAGCGCAACCTGTCGATCTTCCTGTTCCGCTTCTTCAAGACCAGCCAGTTCAAGCGCTCCTGCGTGCCGAACGGACCGAAGGTCGGCAATGGCGGCTCGCTGTCGCCGCGCGGCGACTGGCGCGCGCCGTCCGACTCCGAGGCCACCGTGTGGCTGGACGACCTGGCGAACATCCCCGATTAACCCTGGTATTTGAAAGGACCACAACCATGAAACAGATTACCTGCGTGATCAAGCCGTTCAAGCTCGACGAAGTGCGCGAAGCGCTGGCCGAGGTGAACGTGACCGGCCTGACCGTGACCGAAGTGAAGGGCTTCGGCCGCCAGAAGGGCCACACCGAGCTGTATCGCGGCGCCGAATACGTGGTCGACTTTTTGCCGAAGGTGAAGATCGAGGTGGTAGTGGACGATACGATGGCCGAGCAGGTGGTCGACGCCATCATCAAGGCCGCGCGCACCGGCAAGATCGGCGACGGCAAGATCTTCGTGCAGAACGTGGAGCAGGTGATTCGTATTCGTACCGGCGAGACTGGCGCGGACGCGGTGTAATTGCTGTTTCGATCGCTGTCGCGATCAATGCAAGGCTAGGGAAGGCGGCTCGCGGAGTCGCCGGCCCAAGAACACCAGTCTACACCAGAGAATTTTGTAACTAACCAACTTGGGCGCGTAGCCAACAGCCTGCGCCGCGATCCTGCATGCTGTGCGGTGAAAGGCGTCCAGGGAAGGCGTCGGGTTGGCGGCCATGTCGCCGACGGGGTGACGGTTGGCCACAAAATCGTACGGCGCGCAAGCGAGGCACTCAACAATCGACGCCTCGGCGGCGAGCCGCCAACCCTAGCGCCCCATCCGCATATCGAACTTCCACGTCAGCAGCCGCAGCCCGCTGATGAACAGGCAGCTCGACCACAGCGCAAAGTCGTGCGACACGCCGTACTTGCCCATCAACAGGAACAGCCAGTTGCCGAGGAAGGCGCAGATCGCATACGGTTTGCCGTCCCGAAACACCATCGGCACCTCGTTGCAGACGATGTCACGCAGCACGCCGCCAAAGATCCCGGTAATCACGCCCATCATCGATGCGATGAAGATCGGCATCTCGGCGGCCAGCGCGGCCGACGTCCCGGCGATCGAGAACAGGCCCAGTCCCACCGCGTCGGCGACGACGATCAGGCGTTCCGATACGATCTGGCGCAGGGTGCGGATCAAGGGCGAGGCCACCAGCGCGAGCACGAAGATCGCGATCGCATACTCCTGGTGCGTGACCCAGAACAGCGGGCGCTTGTCGAGTAGGATGTCGCGCAAGGTGCCGCCACCGAAGGCGGTGATGAAGGCGACCGTGAAGACCCCAACCAGATCCATGCGCTTGCGCCGCGCCTCGATGAAGCCGGAAAACGCGCCGACCAGGATCGCCATGATTTCGATGAACTTGATGAGGGTCATGCAGCAGCAGGAAGCAGGAAGTGTTGTTAGACTACCATGCGCCCGCAAACTTACGTTAGGTAAATCTGCGGCCCTGCTACTGACGATGGAAAGCCTGTTCACGCATGCGTATCGCCCCTATCCTGACCGCGGCCCTGGCCGCCGCCATCTGCCCCAATCCACTGCAGGCGGCCGAGCTTCCGAACGTCCGTTTCGAGCATCACGACTGGGAGCTCGCCTGCGACAACACCCGTACCTGCCGCGCCGCCGGCTACCACGCCGATGACGGCCGCAACCTGCCGCTGTCGGTCCTGCTGGAGCGCGCGGCCGGCCCCGGGCAGGGCGTCAAGGCCCGGCTACGGTTGGGCGACACGCAGGACGGTGTCGACGCCCCGACGTCGCTGACGATGCAGGTCGATGGCCGCGCGCTCGGCACGGTCGCACTGAGCGGCGACGATGCGGTGGGCAGCCTGAGCGCTTCCCAAACGGATGCGCTGCTGCGCGCCGTGGCGGGAAGCGGCAAGGTCGCCTGGCGCGCGGGCAAGCGCAGCTGGACCTTGTCGGCCAAAGGTGCCTCGGCGGTCCTGCTCAAGATGGACGAATTCCAGGGCCGCCTGGGCACGCCCGGCGCGGCCATCCGCAAGGGGAGCAAGCCAGAGGCATCGGCATTGCCGCCGCTGCCGGCCCCGGTGGTCGCGCCGGCGCCGGTCCCGCCCGGCGAGCTGGCACGCCTGGGGATGGAAGAAGAACGCATCCTGCTGGCGACCCTGCGAAAGACCGCCGGCAACGAGGACTGCGCCGACCTGGAGGCGATCGCCACCGGCGAGAGCACCTTCGCCTATGCGCCGCTCACGTCCGACAAGATGCTGGTGTCGGCGCGCTGCTGGCGTGGCGCCTATAACGAGGGGCACGGCTACTGGGTCGCGAACCGCAAGCCGCCGTTCGCCCCGCATTTGGTGACCCAGTCGGGCACGGACTACGACAAGGGCGTGATCGGCGCCGCCCACAAGGGGCGCGGCATCGGCGACTGCTGGGGCCACGACGAGTGGCTGTGGGACGGCCGGCGTTTCGTCCACACGGCATCGAGCACGACCGGCATGTGCCGCGGCATCGCCGCCGGCGGCGGCTGGAACCTGCCGACGCTGGTCAGCGCGATACGGCGCTGATCAGGCGCCCAGCAAGGGCAGGCGCAAGGTGAAGACGACCTGTCCATCCTCGTAGCGATAGCCGAGTTCGCCGCGGTGCTCGCGCACGATTTGCTGCGCGATGTACAGGCCCAGGCCCATGCCGGTGCGGTTCCGCGGGTTGTTCATCGACGCGCGCTTGAAGGGATTGAACAGCGTCGCCACCGTCTCGGGCGCGATCGGCTCGCCCGCGTTCGCTACCGCGACCGAGGCTTCGCCACCGTGCGCCTTCAGGCAGACGGTCACCGGCTTGCCCGGTTCGCCATGGTGGCGCGCATTGCTCAGCAGGTTGGACAGCACCTGCGCCAGGCGGCCGCTGTCCGCATTCACCGTCGCCGCATCGTCGCACACCAGGTCGAGCGGGATCGAGGGATAGGCCAGGCGCGCCTCGTCCATCAGGTCCACCAGCAACGCTTTCAGGTCGACCGGTTCGAGCGTCACGCCCAGGCCCATGCCGCGGTCGATGCGGCTCATGTCCAGCACCTGGCTGATCATGCGCTGCATGCGATTGGTCGACGACTGGATGCGCTTGGCGAGCGTCGGCTGGTTGGCGCTGCCTGTACTGCCGGTGCGTTCCAGCACCATGCCGGCCATATTGATCGAGTGCAGCGGGTCGCGCAGGTCATGGCCGAGCATGGCGAGCAGCTGGGCGCGGGTGGCCTCGGTCTGCGAACGGTGCGCGTTGACCGCGCGCATCAGCTCGGCCAGGGTCAGGCGCGCATTGGCCAGCACGTTCGGCTCCCACTGGTGGGCGCAGCCGCGCACCGTTTCGTGCCAGGCGTCGAACGAGCCGCGCGGCGTCAGGCGTTCGCCCAGCGGGCCGAGCGCGGCGATCTTGTCGGGGCGGCCGCCCCAGGCCACGGTGTCGATCTGCTCGACGCGCAGCATGACGCACCAGCCCTGGCCCAGCGGGTCGAAAGGCAGGGCCAGCATGCCGACCCACTTGCCGAGCCGGTCATGCAGGGCCGGCGGCCAGTCGGCCACCATTTCGCGCACCACCAGGTCGTGTTCGTTCTCGGGCAGCGACTCGACGATGGCCCTGGCCAGGTCTTCCGGCAGGTCGCCGTGCCTGACGAGCTTGCCGTGCTGGGTGGCGATCATCGCCTGGGATTCGGACGCCGCCATCAGCGCGCCGGCGTGCTGGCCGAGGGCGTCGAGCGGGTCGTCGTCGAGCAGGAGCGACTCGATGATAGCGGTGCGCACCCGCGCCGACTGTTCGGCCAGGGTCGCGTCCTGGCGCGCTTCGATGCTGTGGATGGTCGAGGCCATCACCTGGGCCAGCACGTCGGCCGCCATGCGCACTGCATAGGGCACCAGCTTGGGCGACATGTGATGGCAGGCGATCAGGCCCCACAGGCGGCCGTTGATCACGATCGACACGCTCATCGAGGCGCGCACGTGCATGTTCTTGAGATACTCGACGTGCACCGGCGACACGCTGCGCAGCACCGCGAAGCTCATGTCGAGCGGCGCGGCGCCGGGCGCGCCGTACATCGGCACCGCGTTGTAATCCATGTCGGCGATCACGCGCAGGGTGTTGAGCGTGTACAGGCGGCGCGCCTGGGCCGGGATATCTCCCGCAGGGTATCGTTGACCGAGATACGGCACCAGGTCGTCGCGCCGGCTTTCGGCCACCACGTCGCCGCTGTCGTCGGCGCGGAAGCGGTAGGCCATCACGCGGTCGAAACCGGTGAACTCGCGCACCTGCTGCACCGCCGAGGAGAGCAGGGCGTCGATGGTCTTCTGGCGGCGCAGGCGGTCGATCAGGCCATGCGCCTTGATGGCAAAGCGGGATACTTCCTCGCTCGACGTCTCGCGCAACTCGAATTCGGCAACGATGCGCCCGTGGTGCGCGTGCACCACGCAATCGTAGTCGGCATTGCCGATGGTGAGGCCGGCGGCCAGCGGCGCGGCATCCTCGTCGTCCTTCGCGGCGATGCAGTCGGCCACCGCCTCGATGGCAGCCTGCGGCAGGAATAGCGCGGTATAGACAGACCCAAGTTGAAGGGCGATGCCGAGCAGGGCCGGAGCGTTGGCGCTCCAGCCGTCGAGCCGACCGTCTTCCTGGAAGAACAGCAGCGCTCCATGCGGCTGGATCGAGCCCGGGATGTGGATAGGCTCGTCAGCGCAGGACAACAGGTCGACTGGCCGCCCGTGTTCCATCGGAACTGCTTGCGTTGCCTTCAATACACATCCCCTTCTCGATAATCCGGAAATGTCCGGTGTGGAGGCATTCTACAGTTAACGGACGAGTGTCGGCCGGTTTGCAACTTTGAAACGGATTATTGTCACACGACATCGTGGGCGGCGTCCACCCGGCGCAACCATCAATCGTGCAGGGCGGGGCGCAGCAGGGCGATCAGGGCGCCATGGCCGCCGTCGGAGCGGCCGGCGGCGCAGAAGGCGATGACTTCATTCTTCTGCACCAGCCAGCTGTGCACGATGCTGCGCAGCACCGGCTCGCCCTTGGGCGAGCCATAGCCGATGCCGTGGATGATGCGCACGCAGCGCACCCCGCGCCGGTTGGCGCGGTGGAGAAAGTCGGTGAGGGCGTCGCGCGCGCCGTCGCGGGTCAGGCCGTGCAGGTCGAGCTCGTCCTGAATCGGCCAGTGGCGCTTGCGCAGCTTTTTCACGACGTCGGGGCCGACGCCGTCGCGGGCGTAGCTCATCGACGGGTCTTCGTCGAGCATGCCTTCGACGTCGAACAGGTCGGACAGCTCGTCCGACATCGAGGCGCGCAGCACGTCCGCCGTTTCTTCTTCGGGGCTCAGCTGCGCACGCGCCTGGGCGGCGCGATTCGGCGCTACGTACACCGGGCGGTGCACGTAGCGGTCCGATTCGGGCATCCTGGTGATGCCTTCCATCGAGGTGCGGAACTCGACCGCCCGTTCGCGCGCGATGCGTTCGCGCTTTTCGCGTTCGGCCTGCTCGATGGCGCGCACGCGCTCGTCTTCCTTGAGCCGGTCGCGCAAGCCCTTGAGGTCAGCGAAGTCTTTCATGCCCGCCATCGATGATTGCCTTTGCTACTGTCGATTACTTCGGATCGTCTTCCAGCGCTTCGAGGTAGCGCTGGGCGTCGAGCGCGGCCATGCAGCCGGTACCCGAGCTGGTGATCGCCTGGCGATAGATGTGATCCTGCACGTCGCCGGCGGCGAACACGCCCGGCACGCTGGTCGCGGTCGCCATGCCTTCCAGGCCCGACTTGGTCACCAGGTAGCCGCCGCTGTGCATCTCGAGCTGGCCTTCGAAGATGCCGGTGTTCGGCTTGTGGCCGATCGCCACGAACAGGCCGTGCACGTCCAGTTCCTTGGTGGCGCCGTCGAGCGCCGACTTCAGGCGCAGCGAGGTCACGCCGCTCTGGTCGCCCAGCACTTCGTCCAGGGTCTGGTTCAGCTCGAGCACGATCTTGCCTTCGCTGACCTTGTGCATCAGGCGGTCGACCAGGATCGGCTCGGCGCGGAACTTGTCGCGGCGGTGGATCAGGGTGACTTTCGAGGCGATGCCGGCCAGGTACAGGGCTTCTTCGACCGCGGTATTGCCGCCGCCGATGACCGCGACTTCCTGGTTGCGGTAGAAGAAACCGTCGCAGGTGGCGCAGGCCGACACGCCGCGGCCCATGAAGGCCTGTTCCGACGGTAGGCCCAGGTACTGGGCCGAGGCGCCGGTGGCGATGATCAGGGCGTCGCAGGTAAAGGTATGGCTGTCGCCCACCAGGCGGATCGGTTTTTCGTTCAGGTAGGTCGTGTGGATGTGATCGAACACGATCTCGGTATTGAAGCGCTCGGCATGCTGCAGCAGGCGCTGCATCAGTTCCGGACCCTGCACGCCCAGCGGATCGCCCGGCCAGTTCTCGACGTCGGTGGTGGTCATCAGCTGGCCGCCCTGTTCGACGCCGGTCACCAGCATCGGCTTCAGGTTGGCGCGGGCGGCGTACACCGCGGCGCTGTAGCCGGCAGGACCGGAACCGAGGATGAGGACTTTGGCGTGTTTGGTAGTAGTCATGGCGGCGCTCTTTGCTTCTCGTGGTTGTTATATGGACACACGGCAATTGGGGGCGGCCTGACAGGAATCAAGGGCCACCAGGGGCTGGCTGACGGTGTCCAAAGAGCGCCGATTATAGTCGATCATGCAGATGTGCATGAATCGTAGGGGCAACGCGGCCGTATATCGCTTAGAATGGGCGGATCGTCGATAGTACTTACTTCCGCTGTACCTGTAATGAGCAAGAATAGCCAAGCCAGCACTTCCGGATACACCCGTACCCAGGCCAGCGCCGCCGCCCGCCGTCCGCTGCCGGGCCGCCTTGCGCGCCTGCTGTCCGAGGCGCGCTGGATCGCCGGCGCCGTCGCCTTCCTGTATTTCGTCCTGATCATGCTCAGCTATAGCAAGCTCGATCCGGGCTGGTCGCACGCCAACGTCGTGCCGCGCATCGCCAACCTGGGCGGACGCGCCGGCGCCTGGCTGTCCGACCTGCTGCTGTTCATCTTCGGTTTCTCGGCCTGGTGGTGGGGCGTGATCTTCCTGCGCCAGGTCTGGCGCGGCTGGCGCCGCCTCACCGACAAGCTCGGCACCAAGGTGGAGGAGCCGCACCACGGCGAGATGTACGTGCGCTGGATCGGCTTCGCCCTGATGTTCGCCGGCAGCGTCGGCCTGGAATACCTGCGCATGTGGTCGTGGGACGTCGAGCTGCCGCGCGCCCCGGGCGGGGTGCTGGGCCAGCTGATCGGCCACGCCAGCCACGTCGCGTTCGGCTCGACCGGCGCGACCCTGCTCCTGCTGCTGCTGTTCTTCCTGGGCTTTTCGCTGTTCTTCCAGGTGTCGTGGCTGAACGTGGCCGAGCGCATCGGCGGCGTGGTCGACGGCAGCTTCGACTGGTTCCGCATGCGCATGGAAGACATCGAGGACCGCCGCCATGGCGAGGCCGCCGCCGTCAAGCGCGATGAAGTAGTGGTCAACGAGCGCGCCAAGTTCACCGAAAAGCATGCCGACAAGCCGATCCCGGTCGTGAAGAGCGAGCCGTCGCTCGAGACGGCGCCTGCGCCAGTGCAGAAGACGGCCACCCCATCCGCGGCGCCGCTGGCGTCGGCCCAGGCGGTGGCGCCGAGCATCAAGATCGAGCCGCAGATGGTCAGCGTGCCCAAATCCGAGCGCGCCGAGAAGGAGCGCCAGTCGCCGCTGTTCCAGGACATGTCGGGCGACGGCGGCCTGCCGCCGCTGGGCCTGCTGGACGATGCGCCGGCGGCGCAAGAGACGGTGTCGGTCGAGACGCTGGAATTCACCAGCCGCCTGATCGAGAAGAAGCTGTCCGACTTCGGCGTCGAAGCCAAGGTCGTGGCGGCGTACCCGGGGCCGGTCGTCACCCGCTACGAGATCGAGCCGGCCACCGGCGTCAAGGGCAGCCAGATCGTCAACCTGGCGCGCGACCTGGCGCGTTCGCTTTCCTTGACGTCGATCCGCGTGGTCGAGACCATCCCCGGCAAGAACTATATGGCGCTGGAGTTGCCGAATCCGAAGAGGCAGATCGTGCGCCTGACCGAGATCCTCGGCTCCAAGGTGTATGGCGACAGCGCCTCGAGCCTGACCGTGGCCCTGGGCAAGGACATCGCCGGCAAACCGGTGGTGGCCGACCTGGCCAAGATGCCGCACCTGCTGGTGGCGGGTACCACCGGCTCCGGTAAATCGGTCGGCATCAACGCCACCATCCTGTCGCTGCTGTACAAAGCCGATCCGGCCGACGTGCGCCTGATCCTGATCGACCCGAAGATGCTGGAGATGTCGGTCTATGAAGGCATTCCGCACCTGCTGGCGCCGGTCGTGACCGATATGCGTCAGGCCGGCCATGCGCTGAACTGGGCGGTCAACGAGATGGAGCGCCGCTACAAGCTCATGAGTAAGCTTGGGGTGCGTAACCTGGCCGGCTACAACGGCAAGATCCTCGAAGCGGCCAAGCGCGAGGAACACATCCCGAATCCGTTCTCGATCACGCCGGACGCGCCCGAGCCGCTGGAGAAACTGCCGACCATCGTCATCATCATCGACGAATTGGCCGACCTGATGATGGTCGTCGGCAAGAAGGTGGAAGAGCTGATCGCGCGTATCGCCCAGAAGGCGCGTGCGGCGGGCATCCACCTGATTCTGGCGACCCAGCGCCCGTCAGTCGACGTGATCACTGGCCTGATCAAGGCCAACATCCCGACCCGCATCGCGTTCCAGGTTTCTTCGAAAATCGACTCGCGCACGATTCTCGACCAGATGGGCGCCGAGACCCTGCTGGGCATGGGCGACATGCTGTATATGCCGCCCGGCACCGGCCTGCCGGTCCGGGTCCACGGCGCGTTTGTCTCGGACGACGAAGTGCATCGAGTTGTAAAACATCTGCAAGAGCAGGGCGAACCCAATTATATTGAGGGCATTCTCGAAGGCGGCACGCTTGAAGAAGGCGGCGCCGACGGGGCCGTGGCGGGCGAGGGCGGCGGCGAATCCGACGCCATGTACGACCAGGCGGTGCAGGTCGTGCTCAAGAACCGCAAGGCCTCGATCTCGCTGGTGCAGCGTCACCTGCGCATCGGCTACAACCGGGCCGCCCGCCTGATCGAGCAAATGGAGCAGAACGGCATGGTGTCGCCGATGCAGTCGAACGGCAACCGGGACATTTTGGTGCCGACGGCCAGCGCTGAGTAGGACCGCGTATCGTCGAGCGGTGGTTGAACGCGCGTGGACGGCGGAGCCGTCCACCCTACGTTTGGCCGCTGTAGGGTGGACGGGTTCCCCGTCCACGCGTCCAACCTGCTCCGGCAAACCCTGACAAAAAAAAGGACCCGCATGCAAGCAAAGACCTCATTCTCCTTCGCCACGCTGCTCATTACCGGCGTGCTGACCCTGTCTGGCGCGGCCCACGCCGCCGCCCTCGACCAATTCAAATCCTTCGTCGCCTCGACCCAGTCGGCCAAGGGCGAATTCACCCAGCAGCAGCTGGGCAAGTCGAAAAGCGGCAAGGCCACGCCCGCCTCGAGCGGCAGCTTCGTGTTCGCCCGCCCCGGCAAGTTCATCTGGACCTACCAGAAGCCCTATGAGCAAGTGCTGCAGGCCGACGGCGAGACCCTGTATATCTACGACAAGGACCTGAACCAGGTCACCACCCGCAAGCTCGGCAATGCGCTGGGCAGCTCGCCGGCCGCGATTCTGTTCGGCAGCAACAAGCTGGAAGAAAACTTCACCTTGAGCGAAGCCGGCGCGCGCGACGGCATGGAATGGCTGAACGCGACACCGAAGGCCAAGGACACCTCGTTCGAGCAGATCAGCATCGGCCTGAAGGGCGGCGTGCCGATGGCGATGGAATTGAAGGACACCTTCGGCCAGACCTCGCGCCTGACCTTCACCAACTTCCAGCGCAACCCGCAACTGGGTGCGCAGCAGTTCAAGTTCGAGGTGCCGAAGGGCGCCGATGTCGTAAACCAGTAAGCCGCGTACGGGGTGCGCGCGTCGCGCGGCCCCGTCGTGCATCGGCTACACTACGCCCATGCACAACCATTCGCACTTCCGCATTCATGTCCACGGATGACCTGTTCAAGACCGAGCCGGCCGCGCCACTGGCCGAAGCCCTGCGTCCGCGCACCATCGACGAGGTGGTCGGCCAGAGCCACCTGCTGGCGCCCGGCAAGCCGCTGAACCTGGTTTTTAAATCCGGCAAGCCGCATTCGATGATCCTGTGGGGCCCGCCGGGCGTGGGCAAGACCACGCTGGCGCGCCTGACCGCCTACGCCTTCGACTGCGAGTTCATCGCGCTGTCGGCGGTGTTGTCGGGCGTCAAGGATATCCGCGCCGCCATCGAGCAGGCTGAGCAGTACCTGGCCCGGGGCAAGCACACGATCCTGTTCATCGACGAGATCCACCGTTTCAATAAATCGCAGCAGGACGCCTTGCTGCCGTTCGTGGAAAGCGGCCTGGTGACGCTGATCGGCGCCACCACCGAGAACCCGTCGTTCGAAGTCAATTCGGCGCTGCTGTCGCGCTCGCAGGTCTATGTGCTCAAGGCATTGACCGACGTCGAGATGCGCCAGCTGCTGGAGCGTGCCCGCAAGGAGGCGCTGCAGCACCTGGAATTCGACGAACTGGCGATCGACACCCTGGTCGGCTATGCCGACGGCGATGCGCGCCGCTTCCTGAACCTGCTCGAGCAGACCAGCACCTCGGCCAATACCGCCGGCACCAATCGCATCACCGCCGAGTTCGTCGAGAACGCGCTGACGCTCAATGCGCGCCGCTTCGACAAGGGCGGCGACAATTTCTACGACCAGATCTCGGCCCTGCATAAATCGGTGCGCGGCTCGCACCCCGATGCGGCCCTGTACTGGTTCTGCCGCATGCTCGACGGCGGCGCCGACGCCAAGTACTTGTCGCGCCGCATCGTGCGCATGGCCTGGGAAGACATCGGCATCGCCGATCCGCGCGCGATCCAGCTGGCCAACGACGCCGCCGCGACCTACGAGCGGCTCGGTTCGCCCGAGGGCGAGCTGGCGCTGGGCCAGGCCGTGATCTATCTCGCCTGCGCGGCCAAGAGCAATGCCGGCTACAACGCCTTCAATGCGGCGATGGCTTTCGTGCGCAAGGACAAGTCGCGCGAGGTGCCGGTCCACTTGCGCAATGCGCCGACCAAGCTCATGAAAGAGCTGGGCTACGGCCACGAGTACCGTTACGCGCACGACGAGCCGAATGCGTATGCGGCGGGTGAAACCTATCTGCCGGATGGGATGCCCGAGCCCGGCTGGTACCAGCCGGTGCCGCGCGGGATCGAGAGCAAGATTGCCGAGAAGCTGGCGTGGTTGCGCAGCCTGGATGATGAGGCGCGCGCCAACGGCGAGGGTTCGTAGGGCCGGCAATCAATCGGCTGGCCAGGCGCGGCCGGCTTTGCGCGGTCGGTCCGGCGTTTCTGCATTCTGCGCCGCGTTTCAAGCGCTTCGTCGCAAGTCGATGGCAATCCAGGGGGCTGGTGGCTAAAGTACCACCATCGCAAAGCAATTCGCGAATCACCCAACCCCCTAAGGAGCCATCATGAACATCCGTAAAAACTTCGAAGCCCTGTTCCTCGCCGTCGCCGCCTTGGGCCTGGTCGCCAGTTTCGCTACCGCCAACGAGCGTCCGATCGAGATCGCCGCATCGACCGCCCCGGCGATCGACATGGCCAACATCCAGACCGTGATCGTCAGCGCACCGCGCCTGGCAGTCCGCTAAAACCGGCGCAAGCCGGTTTTAGGGGCGGCTTGATGAGGCCCCGGCAGCATGGTTGCCGAATCTCGCAAAGAATGTCGGTCGGCTTGGTACAATTGTGTTTTCGATACACAGCCCAGTCCAACCAGACATGATTGACATCCAACTTCTCCGCAAAGACATCGACAACGTCGCCGCCCGCCTGGCGACCCGCAAGTACCAGCTCGATGTAGCCAGTTTCAATGCGCTGGAGGCCGAACGCAAGGCGATCCAGACGCGCACCGAAGAACTGCAGGGCAAGCGCAATTCGCTGTCGAAGCAGATCGGCATGCTGAAGGGCAAAGGCGAAGACACGACGGCCGTGATGGCCGAGGTCGCCGGACTGGGCGACGAGCTCAAGGCCAACGAAGTGGCGCTGGGCGAGGTTCAGGCCAAGCTGGCAAGCTTCATCGCCGCACTGCCCAACCTGCCGCACGAAAGCACGCCCGAAGGCAAGGACGAAAGCGCCAACGTCGAAGTGCGCAAGGTCGGCACGCCGGCATCGTTCGACTTCGAGGTGCGCGACCACGTCGACATCGGCGAACGCCTGGGCCTGGATTTCGAAACCGCGACCAAGGTCACCGGTTCGCGCTTCTCGATGATGAAGGGCGGCATGGCGCGCCTGCACCGCGCGCTGGCGCAGTTCATGCTCGACACCCACACCGGCAAGCACGGCTATACCGAGTGCTACACCCCGTATATGGTCAACGCCGATTCGCTGCGCGGCACCGGCCAGCTGCCGAAGTTCGAGGCCGACCTGTTCTCGGTGAAAAAGGGCGGCGCGGAAGGCGAGGGCGAGAACTTCTACCTGATCCCGACCTCCGAGGTCTCGCTGACCAACGTGGTGCGCGACGAGATCGTAGCGCTGGACGAGCTGCCGATCAAGATGACCGCGCACACCCCATGCTTCCGTTCCGAAGCCGGCAGCTATGGCCGCGACACCCGCGGCATGATCCGCCAGCACCAGTTCGACAAGGTCGAGCTGGTCCAGGTGGTGCATCCGGAGCAGTCGTACGCGGCGCTGGAAGAGATGGTCGGCCAGGCCGAATTCATCCTGACCTCGCTCGGCCTGCCATACCGTGTGATGCAGCTGTGCACCGGCGACATGGGCTTCTCGGCCGCCAAGACCTATGACCTCGAAGTGTGGCTGCCGGCGCAGAACACCTACCGCGAGATCTCGTCGCTGTCGAACTGCGAAGCCTTCCAGGCGCGCCGCATGCAGGCCCGCTTCCGCAACGCCGCCGGCAAGCCGGAACTGCTGCACACGCTGAACGGCTCGGGCTTGGCCGTGGGCCGCACCCTGGTGGCGGTGCTGGAGAATCACCAGCAGGCCGACGGCAGCGTCGTCATTCCGGAAGTGCTGCGTCCGTATATGGGCGGGCTGGAGCGCCTGGTTCCGGCGGCTTGAATCGCTTGCCGGGGGAAGGGATGTCACTTAGGTGCAATTTTCCCTTCCATTTTCCGGGAATGTGTCTATAATGGCGGTCTCTTGCAGCCCACTGCAAGGATCGACCAAAGCCGGAGAGGTGGCAGAGTGGTCGAATGTACCTGACTCGAAATCAGGCGTACGGGTGACCGTACCGTGGGTTCGAATCCCACCCTCTCCGCCAAGTATCATGAAAAGAGCCACCGCAAGGTGGCTTTTTTCTTTCCGACGCTCCACCCGACGTTCAAACAGCAGCCAGCCATGACCGTGCAGACATCGACGCCCCGACCAGCCGCACGCGCGCAATGCGCGGCGTCGGGCGTGCGTTGCGAGCGCCTGGGGCGCGAATCCGCCTGCTTCGCCGGATCCGGACTGCCGCGCGGTTATTTCTGCTCCGTTACACCCCCTTAAGCACCTGCCTTCTGTTCAGCTTGTGCCGGCGCACCGTGTGCCGGCGCCTGGCCGCGCGCGCCGTGCTTCGCATGGCGCCGCGATCCGTTCCCATGACGTCCGGCGCCTTGCGCCGGGGAAGGTATTTTCGTGTCTTTTCAATCCATTCGCCAGGACTGGTTCTCCAATGTCCGCAACGACCTGCTCGCAGGTCTCGTCGTCGCGCTCGCCCTGATTCCCGAGGCGATCGCGTTTTCCATCATCGCCGGCGTCGATCCAAAAGTCGGCCTGTACGCCTCGTTTTCGATCGCCGTCTTGACCGCGTTCTTCGGCGGCCGGCCTGGCATGATCTCGGCCGCCACCGGCGCCATGGCCCTGGTTATGGTTACCCTCGTCAAGACGCATGGCCTCGACTACCTGCTGGCGGCCACGATCCTGGCCGGCCTGCTGCAGGTGGTGGCCGGCTGGATCAGGCTCGGGCGCCTGATGCGCTTCGTGTCGCGTTCGGTGGTCACCGGCTTCGTCAACGCGCTGGCGATCCTGATCTTCATGGCCCAGCTGCCCGAGCTGACGAACGTCACCTGGCAGGTGTATGCGATGACTGCCGCCGGGCTGGCGATCATCTACGGCCTGCCATATGTCACGCGCGCCGTGCCGTCGCCGCTGGTGACGATCGTCGTGCTCACCGGTGTGTCGATCGCGCTGGGACTGGACATCCGCACCGTGGGCGACATGGGCCAGCTGCCCGACAGCCTGCCCTCGTTCCTGGTGCCGGACGTGCCGTTCACGTTCGAAACCCTGCAGATCATCCTGCCGTATTCCGTCACCCTGATGGTGGTGGGCCTGCTTGAATCCCTGATGACGGCGACCATCGTCGACGACATGACCGATACCCGCAGCGACAAGAACCGCGAATGCGTGGGGCAGGGCGTCGCCAACGTCGCCACCGGTTTCATCGGCGGCATGGCCGGCTGCGCGATGATCGGCCAGTCGGTCATCAACGTGAAGTCCGGCGGGCGCGGACGCCTGTCGACGCTGACCGCCGGCGTCGTGCTGCTGATCCTGGTCGTGTTCCTGGGCGAATGGGTGAGCCGGATCCCGATGGCGGCGCTGGTCGCGGTGATGATCATGGTGTCGATCGGCACCTTCGACTGGGCCTCGATCCGCCGCCTGCGCGAACATCCGTCGAGTTCCAGCATCGTGATGGTGGCGACGGTGGTCGTCACCGTCGCCACCCACGACCTAGCCAAGGGCGTGCTGACCGGCGTGCTGCTGTCCGGCGTGTTCTTCGCGCAGAAGGTCAGCCGGATGCTCGACGTGCGTTCAACGCTCGGCGGTGACGGCGTGCGCCATTACCGGGTCGCCGGCCAGGTGTTCTTCGCGTCGTCCGACCTGCTGGTGCATTCGTTCGACTACGCCGAAGCGCCCGCCCGGGTGCGCATCGACGTCGGCCAGGCGCACTTCTGGGACATCACCGCGGTCGCTGCCCTTGACAAGATCGTGCTCAAGTTTCGCCGTGCGGGCGCACTGGTCGAGGTCGATGGCCTGAACCAGGCCAGCGCCACCATGGTCGACAAATTCGGCGTGCACGACAAGCAGGACGGCGACGTCATGCTGTCGGGGCACTAGCACCGGCAAGGGGTCCACAAGCGCAGGTGCGCCATGCATGGCATACTCTGCCTGGTTATTGTCGAGCTGCAAAATACTGAGGTGGGGTGAGCATGACCTGGTCGACCTGGCTGCTGTTTCTTTCCGTATCACTGGCGGCGGCGTTCACGCCGGGGCCGGGGGTACTCATGGCGATCGCCACCGCCGGCACGCAGGGGCCTGCCCGGGCCTTGTACAGCTCGGCCGGCAATGCGGTGGGCGTCTTCATCGTCGCCACCACCGCGGTGGCGGGCCTCGGGCTGGTGCTCAAGACCTCCGCGCTGGCCTTCGGCCTGCTCAAGATCGTCGGCGCCGCCTACCTGATGTATCTCGGGATCCATACCTGGCGCCGCGCCGCGCGCGAGTCCGCGCCCGCGTCCACCGTGGCGCCCGCGCCGCTGCAGGCGAGCCGCCGGGCGACCTTCCGCGCCGGCTTGCTGGTCGCGGTGAGCAATCCCAAGGCGATCCTGTTCTTCACCGCCATCTTCCCGCAGTTCATGCCGCCGGATCGGATCGACATCGTGCGCTTCCTGATGCTCACCTCGGCCTTCATCGGCTGCACGCTGTTGTCGCACCTGTTCTACGTGGCCGGCACGGCCTGGGTGAAGCGGCGGGTGCGGCAGAGCGCCGCGCGCACGCGCCTGGCCCGGCGCGGCGTGGCGGCGCTGTTCATGGGCATGGGCGGGTTCCTGCTGATGGCGAAGTAATGCGCGGCCATTACGGGGCCAGCAGCAGCTGCCAGTAGCCGACGTCGATCCGGCGGCCGAACTTGAGGCCTACTTCGCTGAAATGGGCGACCTTGCGAAAGCCCAGACGCTCGTGCAGCGCGACACTGCGTTCGTTGGGCTGGGCTATGCCGCCAATGACCGTATGCAGTCCGCGCAGGCGCAGCTCGTCGAGCAGGCGTTCGTAGATGCGCCGGCCATGCCCGCGGCCCGCCAGCGCGGGATCGAGGTAGACGCTGCTTTCCACCGCATGCCGGTAGGCCGGCCGGGCGCGCCATTTGGTGGCGTAGGCATAACCAGCCACCACGCCGTCGATCTCCAGCACCAGCCACGGCAGGCCGCCATCCATGACGTCCGCGACGCGTCCGGCCATCTCGGGTTCGGACACCGACGCTTCCTCGAACGAGATCGTGGTGGTGGCGACGTAGTGGTTGTAGATCGCGCAGATGCGCGCGGCGTCCTGGCTGGTGGCGGGGCGGATGTCGGTCATGGCTTGATGGTAGCAGCTTATGAGGCAGGGCTTACAGCCGCGCGATCTGGCGGTCGATCGCCCTGTTGGCGCGCTCGCTGCGTTCGCTGTAGCGGTCCGTCAAATAAGCAGCATTGCCACGCATGAGCAGGGTGATCTTGACCAGTTCTTCCATGACGTCGACCACGCGCTCGTAATAGGCGGATGGGCGCATGCGGTCGTCGTCGCCGAATTCCTTGTAGGCCATCGGCACCGACGACTGGTTCGGAATCGTGAACATGCGCATCCAGCGGCCCAGCAGGCGCAAGGTATTGACCACGTTGAAGGACTGCGAGCCGCCGCAGACCTGCATCACGGCCAGCGTCTTGCCCTGGCTCGGGCGCACCGAACCCTGTTCGAGCGGGATCCAGTCGACCTGGTTCTTGAAGACCGCCGTCACCGCGCCATGGCGCTCGGGGCTGCACCACACCTGGCCCTCGGACCAGATGCACAGTTCGCGCAGCTCGACGACTTTCGGGTGCGTGTCCGGCGCGCTGCCCACCAGCGGCAGCCCGGTCGGATCGAAGATCCTGACGTCGGCGCCAAAATGGCGCAGGATGCGCGCCGCTTCCTCCGTCAGCAGGCGGCTGAACGAGCGCTCGCGGAGCGACCCATACAGTAGCAGGATGCGCGGCGGATGGGCGACGTCGCCTGCGGGAGCGAGACGCCCGGCGGCAGGCAGGTCGAGGCGCGCCGGGTAGAGGTTGGGAAGGTCGGGAATCTGGTCCATGACGATTGCAGTGAGAAGGTTCAGCCCAGGCGCAGCGCGAGTGCGCACAGCGTGAGCAGGAGGATCGGCAAGGTCAGCACCAGGCCGACGCGCAGGTAATAGCCCCACGAGATGCGGATGCCCTTGCTGGACAGGACGTGCAGCCAGAGCAGGGTGGCGAGGCTGCCGATCGGGGTGATCTTGGGACCGAGGTCGCTGCCGATCGCGTTCGCGTAGATCATCGCCTCGCGCACGGCGCCTTCCGTGGCGCTGGCGTCGATCGCCAGCGCGCCGACCAGCACCGTCGGCATATTGTTCATGATCGACGACAGGATCGCTGCGATGAATCCCGTGCCCAGGGCCGCGCCCCAGACGCCGTAGGCGGCGCAGCGCTCGAACAGGGCGCCCAGGCCGTCGGTCAGGCCGGCGTTGCGCAGGCCGTAGACCACCAGGTACATCCCGAGTGAGAACACCACGACCTGCCACGGCGCGTCGCGCAGCACCTCGCGCGTCGGGATGCGGTGGCCGCGCGCGGCGACGGCGAGCAGGATGGCGGCGCCGCCGGCTGCGACGGCGCTGATCGGCACGCCGGCGTCGTCCAGCCAGAAGAAGCCGGCCAGCAGCAGCGCCAGCACCCACCAGCCGGCGACGAAGGTGGCGCGATCGACGATTGCCTCGCCGGGCGCGCGCAGTTGGGTGAGGTCGTAGTGGCGCGGGATGTCCTTACGGAAGAACAGGTAGAGGACGGCGAGCGTGGCCGCCACCGAGACCAGGTTGACCGGGACCATGACTGCGGCGAAGCGCGCGAAACCGATGCCGAAGTAGTCGGCCGTGACGATGTTGACCAGGTTCGACACCACCAGCGGCAGGCTGGCGGTGTCGGCGACGAAGCCGGCCGCCATCACGAAGGCCAGCGTCGCGCGCGGCGGGAAGCGCAGCGCGGCCAGCATGGCGATCACGATCGGCGTCAGGATCAGCGCCGCGCCGTCGTTCGCGAACAGCGCCGCGACCGCCGCGCCGAGTAGCACCAGCAGGACGAACAGGCGCCGGCCGTCTCCCTTGCCCCAGCGCGCCACGTGCAGCGCGGCCCATTCGAAGAAGCCGGCGCGGTCGAGCAGCAGGCTGATGACGATCACGGCGACGAAGGCGCCGGTGGCGTTCCAGACGATGCTCCAGACCACGGGCACGTCGGACAGCTGGATCACGCCGCAAACTAGTGCGGCAAGGGCGCCGGCGGCAGCGCTCCAGCCGATGCCCAGGCCGCGCGGCTGCCAGATCACCAGCACCAGCGTGGCGACGAAGATGAGCGCGGCGGTCAGCATGCGCCGATGCGGTCCAGCGCGTCCTTCAACGCTGTGCGCTCGCCGGCCAGCTCGGCCAGCGGCAAGGCAAGCAGCGCGCGGGTGCGGGCCAGCACGATGCGGTAGGTATCCTCGAAGGCAGCCGCAATGTCCTCGGACGTGCCCCGGACCTCGCTCGGGTCGACCAGCCCCCAATGCGCACGCACGACATCGCCCAGGTAGGCCGGGCAGGTTTCGCCAGCGGCATTGCCGCATACGGTGATGACCACGTCGGGCGTGAACGGCAGGTCGTGCCACGATTTGCTTGTATAACCGTCGACCGCGATGCCATGGCGCTGCAGCAGGTCGACCGCATCGGGGTTGATGCGGCCGGTCGGCTGGCTGCCGGCGCTGATGGCCTTGATGCCCGCCGGGGCGAGATGATTGAACACGGCTTCGCTCAGGATCGAGCGGCACGAGTTGCCGGTGCAGAGAAACAGGAAGTTCATAGGCTTGGGACGAACAAGGTTAATCTCAACGTTTCAATAGATATCGAGATGATGGCCGACTATAATCGAGGTCTTGGAAATGTTCAACTGGAATGTCGAGGATGCGAAGTCCAGTACAATCCGGCTTTTTAGTGGCGTCGAGCATGGAAACGAAACAGGTACTGGCGGCGCTCGCCGCACTGGCCCAGGAGTCGCGGCTGGCGGTCTTCCGGCTGCTGATCCAGGCCGGTCCCTCGGGACTGGCCGCCGGGAAGATCGGCGAAGCGCTGGGCATCGCGTCGTCGGCGCTGTCCTTCCATTTGAAGGAGCTCACCCATGCCGGCCTGGTGACGGCGCGCCAGGAAGGGCGTTTCGTCATCTATACGGCGCAGTTCGACACGATGAGCGCGCTGGTCGGTTTCCTCACCGAGAACTGCTGCGCCGGCGTGCCTTGCGGGATCGATGCACCCGCCGATGCCTGCCAACCGACGTCCCCGAAGCGGTGCTGACGACCACACCGCGTTCCTGACTATCGCGCTCAACAATTGTTGCGATGCAACATCCTTCTGCTAACATATTAACCAGTAGTTCATCCGTACCTGGTTACACCGTTAGGAAGGAATCATCATGCTGTCGCAACTGCAGGCCATGTTCCGCTACTTCAACGGGGCAGTGCCGTTCCGCCTCGTCCCCGCCCTCGTCACCACCGCCGTCCTCGCCACGCTGCTCGCGCTGCCCCATCCCGAGGGATTGAATCCCGATTCCTGGGGCCTGGTCGCCATCTTCCTCACCACCATCGTCGCCATCATCCTGAAGGTGATGCCGATTGGCGTCATGGCCCTGATGGCCATCGTCATCGTCTCGCTGTCGCAAGTGACGTCCGGTTCGTCCAAGGCCGCCATGGCCGATGCCCTGAACAGCTTCTCCAGCCCGCTGATCTGGCTGATCGTGGTCGCCGTGCTGATCTCGCGCGGCCTCAAGAAGACGGGACTGGGCAACCGCATCGGCCTGCAGTTCATCGCGCTGCTGGGCAAGCGCACGGTGGGCATCGGCTACGGGCTTGCGGTATGCGAACTGGTGCTGGCGCCGTTCACGCCCAGTAATACCGCGCGCGGCGGCGGCATCGTGCATCCGATCATGAAGTCGATCGCCAGCGCCTTCGATTCCGATCCGGCCAAGGGCACCCAGGGCAAGGTCGGCACCTACCTGGCGCTGGTCAACTACCACGCCAACCCGATCACCTCGGCGATGTTCCTGACCGCCACCGCGCCCAACCCACTGGTGGTCGACTACGTTGCCCGCGCCAGCGGCCAGGGTTTCCACCTGAGCTGGACCACCTGGGCCCTGTGCATGGTGCTGCCGGGCCTGGTCTGCCTGTTCCTGATGCCGCTCGTGGTCTACCTGCTGGCGCCGCCCGAGCTCAAGAAGACGCCGGATGCGGTGCACTTCGCACGGAGCGAACTTGCGCGCATGGGGCCACTGTCGGCCAAGGAAAAAGTCATGCTCGGCACCTTCGGCCTGTTGCTGGTGTTGTGGGCGAACGTGCCGGCCATGCTGTTCGGGCCGTCGTTCACGCTCGATCCCACCGTGGTCGCCTTCCTCGGCCTGTTCACCCTGATCATCACCGGCACCCTGGACTGGGACGACGTGCTGTCCGAGAAGAGCGCCTGGGATACCCTGATCTGGTTCGGCGCCCTGGTCATGCTGGCCGAGCAACTGAATAAACTGGGCGTAATCGCCTGGGCCTCGAACGGCATGCGCGATGCGATCGCCGCCAGCGGCATGGGGTGGGGCGCGGCGGCGACCGTGCTGGTGCTGGCCTTCGTGTTCTCGCACTACCTGTTCGCCAGCACCACGGCCCACATCAGCGCCATGATGTTCGCTTTTCTGTCGGTCGGCGCGGCGCTGGTGCCGGGCGAGTACCTGGTCCTGTTCCTGCTCATGATGACGGCCGCCTCGGCCATCATGATGACCCTGACCCACTACGCCACCGGCACCTCGCCGATCATCTTCGGCAGCGGCTACGTGACGATGGGCGCATGGTGGCGCATCGGCTTCATCATGTGCGTGTTCGAGCTGGCGGTGTTCGCCATCGTCGGCGGGGCCTGGTGGAAGGTTCTCGGCTACTGGTGAGGGGCGATGGGCTCGGCCTTGACCAGCGCCAGCACCTCGCGAAACCGCGGGTGGCGGCAATCGTGCAGCCACTCGAACAGCACCATCTCGTGCGTCACGATCGTCGCGCCGGCCTGCAGCAGGCGGCGCATGGCGGCGGCGTGGTCCGACGGGCGGCGCGAGCCGCTCGCGTTCTCCACCACGTAGACTTCGCGGCCGGCGCGCAGCAGGCCAAGCGCCGTCTGCATCATGCAGACGTGCGCTTCGCAGCCGGCGATCACCACTTGCCGGCGGCCCGACGCCTGCGCATCGAGCGCCGCCAGCAAGCCATCCTCGCAGGCGTCGAATTGCGTCTTCGGCACCGTCTGCACGCACAGCCGCGCCAGCGCGTCGGCATTCGGGCCGAGCCGGCCGGGATTCTGTTCGGTCCCCAGCACCGGTACTTCCAGCAGCGCGGCGGCGCGCGCCAGCACGAGCGCCTTGGCGACGACATCATCGGCTCCGGCGATTGCCGGCATCATGCGGGCCTGGTAGTCGACCAGCACCAGGCTGCTCGCGCGCACATCCATCACCGTCATTGTCATCCTCATCGATTTTCTTAAACCAGATCAAGTTATGCTGCATTGCAGCATAAAATCGTTGCTTTGCAGTCATCCGATGCTACCATTTACCGGTCACGCAATGAGGAGAAGGGCATGGAACCGGTGAACACCACGCATCCCTATTACGACCGCCTGATCGCCGCCGCGCGGGAGCAGGGACCGGTCACCGTGGCGGTGGCGCATGCCTGCGACCGCTATGCGATCGAGGCGGCGCTGGACGCCGCCCGCATCGGCCTGATCGTGCCGCTGCTGGTCGGACCCAGGGCGCGCATCCAGGGCGCGGCCGATGCGGCCGGCCTCGATATTGGCGCGCTGACCCTGGTCGACACGGAGCACAGCCACGCATCGGCCGCGCGCGCGGTGGAGCTGGTGCGCGAGGGAAGGGCCGCGGCGCTCATGAAAGGCAGCCTGCACACCGACGAGTTGATGGGCGCCGTGGTGTCGGGCAGCACCGGCCTGCGCACCGCGCGGCGCCTCTCCCACTGCTTCGTGATGGACGTGCCGGGACGCGGCGAACCCTTGATCATCACCGACGCCGCCATCAACATCATTCCCGACCTGGCGGCCAAGCGCGACATCGTGCAGAACGCGATCGACCTGGCCCGGGTGCTCGGTTTCGACGGCGTGCGGGTGGCGATCCTGGCGGCAGTGGAAACCGTGAGCGACAAGATGCCGTCGACGATCGACGCAGCGGCCCTGTGCAAGATGGCCGACCGCGGCCAGATCACGGACGCCATCCTCGACGGCCCCCTGGCGATGGACAATGCGATCGACCTGCAGGCCGCCGCCGTCAAGGGCCTGGTGTCGCCGGTCGCGGGCCGCGCCAACGTGCTGGTGGCGCCGGACCTCGAAGCCGGCAATATGCTGGCCAAGAGCCTGAGCTTCATGGCCGGTGCGGCGGCGGCCGGCATCGTGCTCGGCGCGCGCGTGCCGCTGATCCTGACCAGCCGCGCCGATACGGTGGCGGCGCGCCTGGCCTCGTGCGCGGTGGCGGTGCTGCTGGCGCGCCACCAGCTGGCCAGCGCCCAGCTGGCGGGGCGCTGAGATGAATCAGCCAACGCAGGACTGCGTCGCGGTCATCAACGCCGGCTCGTCCAGCATCAAGTTCTCGGTGCACCGCCTGCCCGACCTGGCGCTGGCCTTCAAGGGCCGCATCGAAAACCTGTACCGCGGCGCGACCCGCTTCGTCGCCCAGGATGCCGACGGCGCCACGGTCGGCGAGCGAAGCTGGCCGGATGCGCTCGACCACCATGCCGGCATGGCCTTCCTGATCGACTTCGCCGAGCGTGAACTCGATGGCTTGCGCGTGTGCGCGGTGGGCCACCGCATCGTGCACGGCGGCGTCGACTACAGCGGCCCGCAGCGCCTCGACAATGCGGTGCTCGAACGCCTGGAGCGGCTGGTGCCGCTCGCGCCGCTGCACCTGCCGCACAACCTGGCGCCGGTGCGCGCGTTAATGGCGCTGGCGCCCGGCCTGATGCAGGTCGGCTGTTTCGACACCGCCTTCCATACCGCGCAACCGGCGCTGGCCCAGGCTTTCGCGCTGCCGCCGGCGATCACCGACCTGGGCATCCGCCGCTACGGTTTCCATGGCCTGTCCTATGAATACATCGCGGCCAGCCTGCCGCAGCACGAACCGGCGCTGGCCGACGCGCGGATGGTCGCGGCCCACCTCGGCAACGGCGCCAGCATGTGCGCCATGCGCGGAGGACGCAGCATGGCCAGCACCATGGGATTCACCGCCGTCGACGGCCTGCCGATGGGCACGCGCTGCGGCGCCCTCGATCCGGGCGTGGTGATCTACCTGATCGAAGAACTGGGCATGAAGGTGTCGAACGTGCAGCGCCTGATGTACCAGGAGTCGGGGCTGCTGGGCGTATCCGGCCTGTCGTCCGACATGCGTACGCTGGAGGCGAGCAGCGATCCGCGTGCGCAGCTCGCGATCGATTTGCTGGTCTACCGGATCGGGCGCGAACTCGGTTCGCTGGCGGCTTCGCTCGGCGGCCTCGATGCGCTGGTGTTTTCGGGCGGGATCGGCGAGAACAGCGCGCGCCTGCGCGCCGCCGTCTGCCGCGACGCCGCCTGGCTCGGCGCCGAGCTCGATCCCGGCCTGAACGCCGCGCCGCCCGCCGGCATCGCCCGCATCAGCGCCGCCGCCAGCCGGGTGTCGATATGGCTGGTGCCGGCCAACGAAGAACTCATGATCGCCCGCCATACCCTCGACCTGCTGGAGACCGCCCGATGAATCATCATCCCATCCTGGAAGGCAAGCGCGCGCTGGTGGTCGGCGTCGCCAACGAGCACTCGATCGCCTGGGGCTGCGCAAAATCCTTCCATGCGCTCGGCGCCGACGTGGTGCTGACCTACCTGAACGACAAGGCGCTGCCGCACGTCGAACCGCTGGCCGCGCAACTCGGTGCGCATTTGCTGCCGCTCGACGTGCGCGTGCCGGGGCAGCTGGAAGACCTGTTCGCGCACCTGGCCGGCATGGGCCGGCTCGACATCCTGGTGCATTCGATCGCCTTCGCGCCCAAGGCCGACCTGCAGGGCGGCCTGCTCGACTGCTCGCTGGACGGCTTCCTGCAGGCGATGGACGTGTCCTGCCACTCTTTCGTGCGCATGGCGAAGCTGGCCGCGCCCTTGATGACGGAGGGCGGCAGCATGTTCGCGATGAGCTATCACGGCGCCGACAAGGTGGTGCCGAACTATAACGTTATGGGGCCGGTGAAGGCGGCGCTGGAATCGAGCTGCCGCTACCTGGCCTACGAACTGGGGCCGCGCGACATCCGCGTGCACGCAATCTCGCCGGGGCCGCTCAAGACGCGCGCCGCGTCTGGCCTGAAGGATTTCGACCTGCTGCTGAGCGATGCGGTGGCGCGCTCACCGCTCGGCGAACTGGTCGACATTGACGACGTCGGGCAGGTGTGCGCCTATCTCGCCTCGAACTTCGCGCGCCGCCTGACCGGCAGCACCGTCTATGTTGATGGCGGCCTGAACATCATTGCCTGAACCCTGGAGCAACCATGAAAGTCATCCTGTCCGGCCTGCACGGCGACGCCTGCGAAACCGCCATCATCGAGAGCTTCGCGCCATTCTTCCATATCCGCCACGTCGAGATGATCCGCGAAGGTTCGCCCGACAATCCCTGGGCCGTGCTGCACATCGCCGATTCCTACGAGCGCGCCTGGGAGGCGTGCAATACGCTGCGCGGCGTCTTCCATCGCGGCAAACGCTTGCACATGTATATCCCGCTGCACCAGCCCGACATCTACCATGAGTTCGAGCCGCACCAGCGGGTCGATATCCGCTAGGGCGCCGTGGCTTTGCCGGCCACGAGCGTGTCGAACCAGTCGAGCGTCGCGTCCCATAGCGGCTGCGCCTGCGCCCTGAAGTAACCCATGTGGCCGAGCTTCAGGTCGCCGACGTCGACCGGATCGACAGGGGCGCGGCTGTAGCCGGCCATGAAGGCGTCGCGCGAGGCCGGCGGCGCCCAGCGGTCGTCCAGCGCATTCCAGGCGACGATCGGCGTCGTCACCCGGGCAAAGCCGAGCGCGGTCTCGCGCATCGCCGGATCGTCGAAGAAGTAGCGCGGAAAGCGGCACCAGCCCTTCCACTGGCGATAGACGCCGCGCGGCACGTCGGCGCCCATGCCGATCCGGCTCCAGGCCAGGTAGCCGTGGCGCCAGACCAGCCACGGGCCGGCGATGCGCCACAGGAAATGCACCTTCAGCCGCTCCAGCGGCGGCATCCAGCCGTGCCACCCGGCGCCGGTGCCGAAGGCGGCCAGGCCGGCGACACGCTCGTGGTTCGGCGCCAGGCCCAGGGCCTGGCCGCCGAAGGAGTGGCCGGCCAGCAGCAGCGGGGCGGCGCCGGGCGGGACCGAATCGATCACCGCCGCCAGGTCGAGCCGGCCCCAGTCCAGGAAGTCGCCGCCGAAGCCCGCCAGCGACGGCGGGGCCGAGCGGCCGATGCCGCGGTAGTCGAAGGTGGTGACCGCGTAGCCGCGCGCCGCCGCGTAGTCGGCGAAGCGGCGATAGAAGCCCTGCGGCACGCCGGTGGCTCCGGCCACGATCAGGTGGCCGCGCAGCTGGCCGCGTGCCTCGAAGCGGGTGGCGGACAACAGGTAGCCGTCAGCGGCGTGGATAGTGATCTCGGTGGTCATCGTCGTCGGGTATATGCGCCGGTCGGGCGTCGGTTGCGGAATCCGGCCGCGCATCGCGCGCGAGCAGGACGTCCAGCTGCGCGAACAGCTGGGCGAACTGCCGCGACGCCACCTGGCAGGCGGCGCAGCCGGCCAGGTGCGCGGCCAGCTGGCGCGCCTGCTGCGGCGTGAGCTGTCCGTCGCGCGCGCTGGACACGAGCCAGGTGGTGTCGCGGCAGGTAATCGGGCTGGTAATTTCGGTCATTCGGGCTCTCCCCAGCTGCGCACCGTGCATTCGCGCAGGCGCATGCGCGCGCGGTAGAGTACCACGCGCAGATTGGCATTGGTGAGCACACAGTGCTCTTCGATCTCCTTCAGCTCCATGCCCAGGTATTCGCGCATCAGGAACAGGCGCGCCGTGTCCTCGGGCAGGCGGCGCATGCACAGTTCGACGATGTCGAGCAACTGGCGCTGGGCGGCGAGGGTGGCGCCGCACATCGTGTTGACGAAGGTTTCGGGATGCCAGGCGCCGTCAGGCGTGAACAGGCCGTCGAATTCGGCCTCGCCGTCGGCCGCGCATGCCGGCGCCGGCGCATCCGCTCCGGGACGCCGGCTGCGGATCAGGTCGATGATCTTGTGGCGCAGGATCCCCGTCAGCCAGCTGCGCAGCGTGGCGCGGCCGGCGTATCCGCTCCAGCCGCGCGCCGCGCCGAGCAGGGTGTCCTGCACCGCGTCCTCGGCGTCGGCCTGGCTGCCCAACTGCAGGCGCGCCAGGCGCAGCAGAAACGGGCGCTCGCCGGCCAGGACCTGCCACGGATCGCGCGCTCCATCCATCATTGCTTCGTGCGGCGCGACAGCGAAATCGCGTAGGGGGCGCCGCGTGCTTTCAGGATCGGATCCTCGCTGGCCGCGATTCCCGCCGGCAGCGCCAGCGGCATGTAGACCACGCCGTTGCAGGCTTCCTGCGGCGCCAGGTCCTTGACCAGCAGGCGGCCCAGCTCGACCTTGCCGTCTCCCTGCCACACGGTGCTCGGATCGAGCAGCGCGTCGCCGGCGGCCGGCAACTGGGCATACAGCGTGAAGCCGACCGGGTCCGCGGCCAGCCGCCGGGCCAGCTCGTCCTGCAGGAACAGGTCGGGCAGGGTCTTTTCTTCATCGGCCGTCAAATACTGTACCGCGCCGAACGGCTCGGCGACGATGCGCGCATGCCGGGTCTTCTTGCCGCGGCCGCTGAACACGAAGGCGTTGTTCGAGAAGTAGGGCGTGCTGGCATACGAGCTTGGCGCCGCATGCGCGGCGAGCAGGGCCGGCTGGCGCGTGCCGTCGGGGTGGGCGGCGTTGTGGGCGGCGACCTTCGCCGGGTCGGGCTTGCCGGTGGCCGGGTCTAGCACACGCGCCTGCAGGAAGCTGACGAAGGATTCGGGCGTGGCGGCGAAGAAGGCCGGCTCCGAGATCAACAGCAGGTCCCAGCTGTCGCCGCCGCCCGCCACGCGCATCGACAGGCCGCGCACGCTGCGGCTCTTGTCCGAGGCCTTCGGATTGCCGCCGCCGATCGAGAAGCGCACATTGGCCGGCAGGCTTTTCTGGGCGAACAGCGGGACGTCCGCGAAATCGCGTGCGCCCTTGGCGGGCTGGAATTCGCCGACCGCGCAGAAGCCCTTGGCATGCGAGGCGCGCATGCCGGCGTGCGATCCGAACGTCGCGTTGAGGGCGTCGACCAGGCCGGCAGAGCTGGTGTCCTGGGCTTGTGCAGAGGGGGCGACAGCGGCGCCGGCGGTGCCGAGCGCCAGTACGGCTGCGGCGAGTGTGGTGTTCATGATGGACTCCTTTTTGAATGGTTGGTGCCCTTAAGTCGGCGCATCCGCCGTTTCGTTACAGCGCGCGCTGTTTTTTTTCTCGGACCGCTGCCAACCAGCGGGCTGATCGATATTCCCAATCACGTCCAGAGGAATTTCCAATTTCTCATTTTAAATTAGGTGTCCTAACATTCATTCCAGATCACCGCAACGTGAACAAGACGCAAACCCCACTAACTACCCAAGGAGACCGCGATGAACAAGCTGACCACCGCCGCAGGCGCACCCGTCGTCGACAACCAGAACACCATGAGCGCCGGCCCGCGCGGCCCGCTGCTGCTGCAGGATGTCTGGTTCCTCGAAAAACTGGCCCACTTCGACCGCGAAGTGATCCCCGAGCGCCGCATGCATGCCAAGGGCGCCGGCGCCTATGGCAGCTTCACCGTCACCCAGGACATTACGCGTTATACCAAGGCGCGCCTGTTCTCGGAAATCGGCAAGAAGACAGAGCTCTTCATGCGCTTTTCGACGGTGGCGGGCGAGCGCGGCGCGGCCGACGCCGAGCGCGACATCCGCGGTTTCGCCATGAAGTTCTATACGGAGCAGGGCAACTGGGACCTGGTCGGCAACAACACGCCGGTATTCTTCCTGCGCGATCCGCTGAAGTTCCCCGACCTGAACCACGCGGTAAAACGCGACCCGCGCACCGGCATGCGCAGCGCCGACAACAATTGGGATTTCTGGACCAGCCTGCCAGAGGCGCTGCACCAGGTGACGATCGTCATGAGCGAGCGGGGTATCCCGAAAAGCTATCGCCACATGCACGGCTTCGGCAGCCATACCTTCAGCTTCATCAACGCCGACAACGAGCGCTTCTGGGTCAAGTTCACCTTTAAAACCCAGCAGGGCATCGTCAACCTGGACGATGCCAAGGCCGGCGCCCTGATCGGCCGCGACCGCGAGAGCCATATGCGCGACCTGTATGACAGCATCGAGGCCGGCGACTTCCCGCGCTGGACGATGTACGTGCAAATCATGCCCGAGAAAGAGGCGGCCACATACCGATACAACCCGTTCGACCTGACCAAGGTCTGGCTGCACGAAGACTATCCTTTGATCGAGGTCGGCGTGCTGGAACTGAACCGCAACGTCGAGAACCATTTCGCCGAGATCGAGCAGGCGGCCTTCAATCCGGCCCACGTGGTGCCCGGCATCGGCTTCTCGCCCGACAAGATGCTGCAGGGCCGGCTGTTCTCGTATGGCGACGCGCAGCGCTACCGCCTGGGCGTGAACCATCACCAGATCCCGGTGAACGCGCCGCGCTGTCCGGTGCACGGCTATCACCGCGACGGCGCGATGCGGGTCGACGGCAACCGCGGCGGAACGCCGGCGTATGAGCCGAACCGCCATGGCGTGTGGCAGGAACAGCCCGACTTTCGCGAGCCGCCGCTGTCTCTTGAAGGCGCGGCCGACCACTGGAACCACCGGGTCGACGACGACTATTACTCGCAGCCGGCGCTGCTGTTCCAGAAGATGTCGCCGGCCCAACAGGACGCACTGTTCGAGAACACGGCGCGCGCCATCGCCGGCGCATCAAGCGAGGTCAAGGCGCGTCACATCGCCAACTGCGTGCGCTGCGACCCGGCCTATGGCGACGGTGTCGCCCTGGCCATCGCCCGCCACGACGAAGGCATCTGAAAAAAATTAATTAGGACTCCTTGACATTAACTCGAACCCTGCTATCCTGTGTTCACGGGCAGTCAAGCAGCCAGCATCGCAGCAATTGCAGCAACCGCAATACAGCAAGACGCTCCGTACATGCCGCCGCATGCCGGAGCGCCGCGAGGCCGGCAGCATGGCTGCTTCTTTTTTTACACAATATATTTAGGACTCCTTTGTAAACTGGGTGACGTGGCCGCACCCTCCGACCTGGCCAATCCACTGAAAGGAAACATCATGTCCCGTATCGAACTCGTGAACCCGGCCACCGCCCAAGGCGCCAGCGGCGAACTGCTGCAACAGATCAAGGGCGCCTTCGGCGTCGTGCCGAACATGTTCCGCGGCGTGGCCAACTCGCCGGCAGCATTGACCAGCATGTGGGGCTCGTTCGGAGCCCTCGGCGGCGGCACCATCGGCGCCCGCCTGGGCGAGCAGATCGCCGTCGCGATCGCCGACCGCAACGACTGCCACTACTGTCTCGCGGCCCACACCGCCCTCGGCCAGAAAGCCGGCGCGACGAAGGAAGAGATGGCCCAGGCCCAGGCCGGCCAGTCGGGCGATCCGCAGACCGCCGCCGCCCTGCGCTTCGCGCTGGCCGTGGTCGAGAAGCGCGGTCACGTCGACGCGACCGAGGTGCAGGCCCTGCGCAACGTCGGTTTCGACGACGGTGCGATCGTCGAGATCATGGCCCACGTGGCGCTGAACCTGTTCACGAACTACGTGAACGTGGCCTTCGACGTGCCGGTCGACTTCCCCGGCGTGAAGCTGCGCGCAAAATGAACGCGCCCCTGAACGTGCTATATGCACACGCCCCCGCGCCCGAGTTCGAGGTCAGCGGCTGGCTCAACGCCACGCAGGCGCCGACCCTGGCGTCGCTGCGCGGCAAGGTGGTGGCGGTGTACGCCTTCCAGATGCTGTGCCCGGGCTGCGTCTCGCACGGCATCCCGCAGGCCAAGGGCCTCCGCCAGCTGTTCGGGCAGGACGAGGTCGCGGTGCTGGGCCTGCACACGGTGTTCGAACACCACGACGCCATGAACGAGGGCGCCCTGAAGGCCTTCGTCCATGAGTACCGCATCGGCTTCCCGGTCGGCATCGACCGCGCCAGCGACACGGGACCGGTGCCGCGCACGATGGAGCGCTATGGCTTGCGCGGCACGCCGACCTTGCTGCTGTTCGACCGCCAGGGCGTGCTGCGTCATAGCCTGTTCGGCCGGGCCGAAGACATGCAGGTCGGCGCGCTGATCGGCCGGCTGCTGGCCGAACCGACGCAAGCCGATGCCGAGGCTGGCTGCGACGGCGACGCCTGCAGCGTGCGCTAGCAAAAAATGCCGGCCCGGTGGCCCCCAGGAGAAGGGTGCCGCCGGCCGCCATCGAACGATTCGATTGACTGACACAACAAGAAAGAGAACCTGATATGAAACTGATCCAGACCACCCTCGCCGCGGCCCTGTCGCTGACCATGCTTGGTGCCTTTGCCCACCAGGGCGAACACAAGGGCGGCATCAAGAGCGCACCAGGCAAGGCCGTGAAGGCGCCGTTCGACATCCACCATACCAAGATCACGACCGAGGGCAATATCGCGACCTTCCACGTGTCGGTCTCGGGCAAGGCCGGCGCGTCGAAGCCGTCCAAAACCGGCAAGCTGGCCGGCAGCAAGGTGTTTTCGTATGTGTGGCCGACCACCATGGACCCGTCGACGGTCGGCTTCGAGCGCGGCGCCGGCATCCTCGCCTTCGCCGTGACTTCGCACCCGGACTTCGACGACACCCCGCTGTACGACGAGAACGGCGACGGCAAGCTCGATAACGATGGCGACCTGTGGCACTCGCACTGGGTGGTGCTGACCAAGGACGCAGCTTGCGGCAAGGACGCCCTCAAGATCGTCGACATCCTTGACGGCGCCAAGCCGAAGCTGCCGAAGACCTGGCCCGGCCTGCCGATCCTGATCGACAGCCCGGCCTACAGCCCGGTCTTCAAGGGCGACACGCTCGAAGTGAAGGTGCCGTTCGACGACATCGGCGTGCTCACTGCGGCCAGCTTCGACGGCGTGACCGCGGCGCTGCGCATCAACGAAAGCGTGCACAACCCGCTGGTCTGCGTGGCGGACGTGTTCAAGGTCGCATCTGGCAACCTGAGCCTGCCGGGCAAGGTCAACCAGTAAGGCTGCAGCAAGGGGTGCGCGGCGCTAGCGGTTTCTGCAGGCGCAGTGCATCCATGCCGTCATGGTAATAGGCGGGGTGGCGGCCGAATTCGCGGTAGCCGCGTCCGCGAAACAGCGCCAGCGAAGCCGCATTGTCGGCGCGGATCTCGAGCCGCAGGCAGGTGTAGCCGTGCGCACGCGCTTGGCGTTCGGCGGCGTCGACCAGCCGCGTACCGACGCCGCGGCCCAGGTGCGCTGGGTGGGTCGCGATCGAATACAGCCGCGCGATCGTCGAGTTGGCGCGGAACAGCAGCAGGACGTAGCCGTGAATTCTATCAAGGGAGCTGTCGTCGCCGGCATCGACCAGCAGGGCGCTGTGCGCGGTGGCGAGCAGGTAGCGAAAGCGCCGCCGGTCGAGCCGGTTGCCGGGAAAGCTGGCGTCCTCAATGCCGACCAGCGCCGCGACGTCGTCCAGGGTGGCGTGCCGGATCGCCATGCGCTTTAGCCCCACAGCGCGTGCGCCGCGCCGAGTTGCGCCACGGGGAGGGGCGACAGCTTCGGCAAGGTTGCGTACACCTCGTCGTACAGCGCGTGCATCTCGCCGGCGGACTCGGGGTCGCAGGTCTCCGCATCGCATACGCAGCGCCCCGGACCATAGTCATGCGCGGCTGGCTGGTGCAGGACGACGTTGGCCAGGCTAGCGTCCTGCACGCGCGCCACGTGGGCCAGCACGGCCGCGCGCTCTTCCATGACGGGCCCTTCGGCGCCGCAGACCGCGACGAACAGCACCCGCATGGCGGGATTGAAGACGCGCGCGGCGTTCAGGCGTGTCAGCAGCCGGTACTGGCAATCCAGGTCGATCTCGCCGCCGCGCACCGGCACCACGACCAGCCGCGCCGACGCCAGCACGCAGCGGCATTCCTCGGTATCGCGCGCGCCGGCGTCGACCAGGATGTCGTTGAACAGCGGGCGCAGGGCGGCCAGCCGCGTCTTGACCGCGCGGCTGCCGACCTGGCGCGTGTCGATCCAGGGCCGCACCGCGGCCGCGCTGCGGTCGGCGCCCCAGCCATCGTCGCGTGCGGTGTTCATCAGGCACACCCGGCGTCCGCTGCGCGCGCGCAGCACCGCGAGATTGCGCGCGATGACGCTGCGGTCCGGGTTGCCGTGCTGGTTGACGATGGCGATGATCATGATGGTCTCCAGTGCAGGTTCGATGTCGTCAAGCTTAGTGAGGCGGCTGTAAAAACAGGGAAAAAGACGGGGCAGGGCGGATAAACGCCGAGTAAACGTGCGCTATCGCGATCGACCAGGCCGGGATAAGGTGCCGGTCCTCGATAACCCTGGAGCCGCTATGCCTGATGTTCACTTTCCCGTACTATCCAGCGAGCGCCTGCGCCTGCGCGCGCTATGCTCAAGCGATGCGCCGAATCTGCTGGCGCTGTACGCCGATGCCGAAGTGATGCGCCACTGGATTCATCCGCCCTGGACTGCGCTGGCGCAGGCACACACGGCGATCATTGAGGCGCAGCGCGACCTGGAAAGCGGACGGGCGCTGCACCTGGCGATCGAGGCGTGGCCCGATGGCCACCTGGCCGGCAGTTGCGCCTTGTACGATATCGCGCCCGAACACCGGCGCGCCACGCTCGGCTACCTGCTGGCCGCGCCGTACTGGGGAAAGGGATTGGCGCGCGAGGCGCTGCAGGTCCTGCTGGCGCATGGCTTCGGGACGCTCGGACTCGAACGCATCGAGGCCGAGGTCACGCCGCACAACTTCGCATCGCAGTCGCTGCTGGCGCGCCTCGGTTTTCGCCGCGAAGGACGCCTGCACGCGCGCTGGCGCGTCGGCGGCGCGACCCGCGACGTCGACCTGTGGGCGCTATTGCGCCAGGACTGGGTGGCGTGAGGCGCCGCGTTTACACCGGCTTGGCGTGAGGGCGGAAGTTCTTTATACGATTTTTATGAACGCGCCGGTAGAGTTCCGACCAACCCAACTCCGGCATCGCCACCATGAACACGCTTTCCACGATTTCTTCCGACCTTGAAGCGCCGCGAACGCGCCGCCTGGTGGTCGTCGACCATGCCCGCGACTGGCGCGCGCTTGACGGCGAATGCACGGTGATCGAAGCAAGTGACTTCCTGGGAGCGTGCGAATCCGATGAAGGCGTCCTTGTCATCAACCTGTGCGGCAGCTACAAATACCTGTCGGTCGGCTACTACTGCTCGCTGATGGCGCAGGCCAGGGGGCAGCAGGTGCTGCCGTCGGTGAAGACCATCAACGACCTGTCGCGCAAGGCGATCTATACCCTCGATACGGGTGAACTCGACCGCGCGCTGAACGACGCGCTCGGTGGCGCCGGCATGCCGATGCCGGTCGCGTTCTCGCTCAATATCCGTTTCGGGACGACCGACTACGCACCGCTGGCAGACCTTGCGCGCAGTATCTTCGATACCTTCCCGGCGCCGTTGATGCGGGTCGACTTCGCGCGTGGCGACGAATGGCATATCACTGCGATCCGCCTGCAGGGAGCCAATGCGCTAAGTGAGCGGGAACGCAGCGCCTGCGAGGCATTGGCGGCTGCATGGGCGGGCCTGCCGCGGCGCGCACCGGCCGCACGCCGCTACCGCTATCGCATCGCCATGCTGCACGACGCGCACGAAGAGCTGGCGCCGAGCAATCCGGGCGCGCTGGCGCGCTTCACTGCCGTGGGCCGAGAACTGGGCGTCGAGGTCGCGCCGATCATGCGCCAGGATTTCTCGCGCCTGGCCGAATTCGACGCCCTGTTCATCCGCGAGACCACCGCCATCAACCACCACACCTATCTGTTCGCGAAGAAGGCCGAGAGCGAAGGGCTGGTAGTGATCGACGATCCGTCCTCGATCCTGCGCTGCACCAACAAGGTCTATCTCGCCGACCTGCTGCGCCGGCACGGCATTCCGACACCGCTGACCTTCACCCTGCAAAGGGCCGATGCCGGCGCGCTGGCCGCCATCGAGGCCCGCATTGCCTACCCGATGGTGCTGAAAATCCCGGACGGCGCCTTTTCGCGCGGCGTCGTGAAGGTGCACGACGCCGTTGAATTCCACCGCGTGGCGCAAGAGCTGCTGCGGCAGTCGGCCCTGATCCTGGTGCAGGAATACCCGTACACCGATTTCGACTGGCGCATTGGGGTCCTCAACCGGCAAGCGATCTTCGCCAGCAAATACTTCATGTCGAAGGGCCACTGGCAGGTCGCCAAGCGCGACGCCAGCGGCAAGGCCGAATTCGGCATGGCGGCGGCGGTGCCGCTGGGCGAGGCGCCGCCCGAGCTGCTGGACCATGCGCTGCGCGCGGCCAACCTGATCGGCGACGGCCTGTACGGCGTCGACATGAAGATGACGCCGCGCGGGCCGGTGGTGATCGAGGTGAACGACAATCCGAACATCGATGCCGGCGCCGAAGACAGCGTGCTGGGCGACGAACTGTACCGCATCGTGCTGCGCGATTTCGTGCGCCGCCTGGACTCGCTGCATCGGGCAAATCTCTAATTAGGACTCCTTGACAAACCCGCGTGCTTTGCTATCCTGAAGCACATGGACATCCAACCCGAAACCCCCTGGGACAGCACGCCCGACGTTTCCGCCCGCATTGTCACCGCCATCGGCCGCATCGCGACCGTGCTGCGCGCCGGCATGTGGGAAGTCTCGACCAGCGAGGGCCTCAATCCGGCCCAGGCCGAGATCCTGCACCTGCTGCAGCACCGCACGCGCGGGGTGCGCCTGTCGTGGCTAGCCAAGCAGCTGTCGATCTCGGCGGCCAGCGCCAGCGATTCGGTGGCCGCATTGGTCAACAAGGGCCTGGTGCGCAAGGCGCGCGCCGAGGACGATGGCCGCGCCACCGCGCTGCACCTCACGCCCGAGGGCGAACGGGTGGCCGAACGCCTGGGCCATGCGTTGTCGTTCGCCGACAATGCCGCATCGCGCCTGCCGTCCGGCCAGCAGGTGCAGATGCTTACCGGCCTGTTCAAGCTGATCGCCGAACTGCAGAAGACCGACCGCTTCCCCGAGCTGCGCGCCTGCCTGTCGTGCCGCCACTTCGAGGCCAATAAATATCCCGGCGCCGAGGTGCCGCACCACTGCGCGCTGGTCGGGGCGCCGCTGCCGATCTCCTTCCTGCGCATCGATTGCGCCGAGCACGAGCCGACCGATCCCGTCACCCAGCAGCGCAACTGGGCCATCTTCGCCTGAGGGGAAACCGCATGGAGGCATTCCAACCGCGTCCGATCGAGACGCTGCTGACGGGCCGCGCGCGCACCATCGGCACGCCAGGTGCGCTCGAGGTCTTGAGCGGCATCGGCAAGCAGGCGCGCCAGGGCGCCTTGTGGCTGGCGCTCAATGGGCTCGATGGGGACGAGCAGGGCGACCGCGTCTACCACGGCGGTCCCGAGAAGGCGCTGCACCACTACGCTTTCGAGCATTACGCCCACTTTCGTGACTGGTATCCGGACAGCCCGGTGCCCTGGCTTGCCGGGGCATTCGGAGAAAACGTGTCGACCGTCGGCATGAGCGAGCGCGAGGTGCATGTGGGCGACGTGTTCCGCGTCGGCGAGACGCTGGTGCAGGTGTCGCAGGGGCGCCAGCCATGCTTTCGCGTCAACCTGCGTTTCGGACGCCCGGATGCGGCGCTGGCGCTGCAGGCCAGTGGCCGCACCGGCTGGTATTACCGCGTGCTGCGCGAAGGGTGGCTGGCGGCGGGCGACTCTTTCGAACTGGTCGACCGGCCATGTCCCGACTGGCCGCTGGCGCGCGCGATCGCGGCCATGTTCCCGGACGATGCGCAGGCGCCCGGCCTGCGCGGCGAGTGGGATCAGGCGTCCCGGTTGGCGCCGCTGGCGCAGCGCTGGCGCACGACGTTCGAGCGGCGTGTGGCGAGCGGGCAGGTCGAGGACTGGAGCCTGCGCCTGGACGGTCCGCCGGCGTGAAAATACCTGGCGCGCATGCCTTGCAACTTTCGCCAGGCGTCCGCTATAATGCGGCCTCGCTTACGCGACCACGCAGCACCGATTCAGGAGAGGTGGCAGAGTGGTCGAATGTACCTGACTCGAAATCAGGCGTACGGGTGACCGTACCGTGGGTTCGAATCCCACCCTCTCCGCCA
>DDKG01000184.1 GCA_002339265.1 Massilia sp. UBA2604
CACTACATCTGCCTGAACATCGAATGCGACAACGAGACCCTGGTCGAGCTGGAAACCGCATTCAAGTTCAATGATGCCGTTCTGCGTCATCTGACCGTCAAGATGAAGAAAGCAGAAACCGCACCGTCGCCGATGATGAAATCGGTGCAGCGCGAAGACGCAGCCAAGAGCCACCGCGCAGAAGCAGCCGCTCCTGCAGCTGCTCCAGCCGCCGCTGCCTAAGATTTTTTCCAGGAATTTGTAGAAAAGTAGTAGGACCGGGTGAACCAGCTCCAGCTCGTGGCGACCATCGCCGAGCGTGACGTACTGCGCTACACCCCGGCCGGCGTGCCGATCGTTTCAGCCGTCCTGATGCACAGTTCGCATCAGCGGGAGGCGGGGATCGATCGCCTGGTCGAGTTCGAAGTCCCCGCGTTCGCCGCGGGCGAGATTTCGGGCAGGTTCGGGAGCGCCGAGCTCGGCGCCAGCTACCGCTTCGACGGATTCCTCGCACGAAAAAATCGCAACAGCAAAGCCCTGGTGTTTCACATCATTGATTTCAGTGCCGCCTAGTTCGGCAATTTAGATACAGGAGCCTCAAATGGCATTCGGTAAAAAGTTCGACAAAAACAAAGCTAAAGAAAAACTCAAGCGCAAACAGCAGAACCCGCTGTTCAAGCGCAAGAAGTTCTGCCGCTTCACCGCCGCTGGCGTTGAGCAAGTGGATTACAAAGACGTTGATACCCTGAAGGACTTCGTCCAGGAAAACGGCAAGATCATGCCAGCACGTCTGACCGGCACCAAGGCGCACTACCAGCGTCAGGTCGACACCGCCATCAAGCGCGCCCGCTACCTGGCGCTGCTGCCGTACACCGACCTGCACCACGGTTAATCGGTTACGTCAGCTATCCTGGAGATAAAACATGCAAATCATTCTGTTGGAAAAAGTCATCAACGTCGGCAACCTGGGCGACGTCGTCAAAGTCAAAGACGGTTACGCACGTAACTTCCTGATCCCGCAAAAAATGGCACGCCGCGCTACCGCGTCGGCAGTGGCCGAGTTCGAAGCCAAGCGCGCCGAACTGGAAAAAGCAGCCGCCGAGAAACTGGCAGCCGCCCAAGCCCAAGGCGACAAGCTGAGCGGCCTGACCGTCACCATCGGCCAGAAAGCCGGCGTCGACGGCCGTCTGTTCGGTTCGGTCACCAACGCGGACATCGCTGAAGCGCTGACCAAGCAAGGCTTCCCAGTCGAGAAGGCTGCCGTTCGCCTGCCGACCGGCCCGCTGAAGACCACCGGCGAATTCCCGGTTGCAGTCGCCCTGCACACCGACGTCGTGTCGGAAATCACCATCGCTGTCGTGGGCGAAGCTGCCTAAGCAGATGCTGATTTGAAGTAAAGCAGTACAACAAAAAAGCCGGGTTCTCCCGGCTTTTTTGCTTTTGAATCTCACCAATTATGACAGCCGTGTGACAGGAGAAGGTATAATGCCGCCCATGAACGCAGCACCCTCAGACCCGCAGATCGAAGCGCTGCGCATCCCCCCGCACTCCATCGAAGCAGAACAGTCCGTCATCGGCGGCTTGCTGCGCGATAATGCCGCCTGGGACCGCATCGCCGACTTCATGCATGCGGAAGACTTCTACCGTTACGATCACCGCATCATCTTCGAACAGATGGTCCGCCTGATCAACGCCGGTAAACCAGCCGACGTGATCACGGTCTATGAAGCCTGCAACCAGCTCGGCAAGGCCGAGGAAGTGGGTGGCCTGCAATACCTGAACGCGATGGCGCAGAACACGCCATCGGCCGCCAATATCCGCCGCTACGCCGAGATCGTGCGCGACCGCGGCATCCTGCGCCAGTTGATCACCGTCGCCGACGAGATTTCCGGCAATGCCTTCAATCCGCAGGGCAAGGAAGTCAAGCAGATGCTCGACGAAGCCGAGTCGCGGATCTTCGCCATTGCCGAGCAGGGCGCGCGCGGCGCCCAGGGCTGGCTGGCGGTGCAGCCGCTGCTGACCCAGGTGGTCGAACGCATCGACGAACTGTATTCGCGCGAAAACCAGGGCGAGATCACCGGCGTGCCGACCGGCTTCATCGACCTCGACCGCATGACGTCCGGCCTGCAGCCGGGCGACCTGGTGATCGTCGCCGGCCGTCCGTCGATGGGCAAGACCGCGTTCTCGGTGAACATCGGCGAGAACGTCGCGATCGAGGCCGGCCTGCCGGTCGCCGTGTTCTCGATGGAGATGGGCGGCGCCCAGCTGGCGATGCGTATGCTCGGTTCGGTCGGCCAGCTCGACCAGCACCGCCTGCGTACCGGCCGCCTGCACGACGAGGACTGGCCGCGCCTGACGCACGCCATCCAGAAGATGAACGACGCCCAGCTGTACATCGACGAGACCCCGGCGCTGAATCCGATCGAGATGCGCGCGCGCGCACGCCGCCTGGCGCGCCAGTGCGGCAAGCTCGGGCTCATCATCGTCGACTACCTGCAGCTGATGCAGGGTTCCAAGCCGGGCGACAACCGCGCGTCCGAGATCTCGGAGATCTCGCGTTCGCTCAAAGGCCTGGCCAAGGAGCTGCAGTGCCCCGTGATCGCGCTGTCGCAGCTGAACCGCTCGCTGGAACAACGCCCCAACAAACGTCCCGTGATGTCCGACTTGCGCGAATCCGGCGCTATCG
>DDKG01000237.1 GCA_002339265.1 Massilia sp. UBA2604
GGCGCGCTGCGCGGCGTTCCCGGCCGACGCCGAGGTGGCCTGCTATGTCGCGTTGCGCGACGGCGTTCCAGCCAACGGCGTGCTGTATCGCCGCGAGGGGCGCGCGATCACCGTCTTGAGCGAGCTGTTCGCCATGGGCGGCGCGGCCCTTGAGCAGATGGTGCGCTGGCTGCTCGCGCGGCACGAGGGCGTCCACCTGATCCATTTTCCGGCGGTGGCGGCGCCGTCCTGGCGCCTGCCGTTCCCGTGCCAGCGCTACGGCGCCACCGAAGACCTGGTGATCTCGCTGCAGGGCACGCCCGAAGCCTATCTGGCCAGCCTCGGGCCGAATACGCGCGCGGCGATCCGGCGCGCCCAGAAGATGGTCGCGCGGCAGGCGCCCGACATCACGTTTTCCCTCCACGGACCCGACACCATCGACCGCGCCGATGTCGCCGCCCTGGTCAAGCTCAATCGCCTGCGCCTGGCGCACAAGGGACAGGCGCCGAGCCACACGGCGGAGTCGCTGGCCATGCTGGACAGCATATTGGGTACGTATGGCTGCGTGCTGTTGGCCCGAAGCGGCGGGCAGATCCGCGCCGGCGTGGCGTGTACCCATGTGGGCAGGCATGCCTACATGCATGTGATCGCCCACGATCTTGGCTTCGACCAGGCCCGGCTCGGCCTGTTGTGCTGCTTCATGAGCATCTGCGAGTCGATCCGGCGCGGCATGCGCGAGTACCACCTGCTGTCCGGCCGCTATGACTACAAGCGGCGGCTGCTCGGGCAGCAGCGCGACTTCGACCGCATCGTCGTGTATCGCTCGCCGGCCTCGGTGGTGGCGAGCCTGCCGACCTGGGTCCGCACCCTGGTGCGCGGCCGCGGGCGCCAGGCAAAACAGCGCATTTCGTCCTGGAGGCAATCGTGGAAATCCTAGATGTAGAGCGGCCCGTGGCCGAGCGCAAGCGCAGCGCGCCGCCCGAACAGCTGCCACTGCTGTGGGACGAGGCAGCGGCGCCGGCTCCCGGGCATCCGGCGCCGCGCGCGGCGAGCGAGCGCGACGCCGCCATCGAACGCGAGACGCGGCGCGCCAAGACGGTGGTCCTGACCCTGCTCGGCGCGATCCTGCTGGCTTCCCACTTCCTGTGACACGAGGGAACGACCATGCCTGGAGCGACAGCCATGAACCATGAAAAGAAAATCGTGATGCTCGGAACCCATGTCGATGGCTGCGGCGGCATCGCGTCGGTCATCGCGGTGTACCGGGCCGCGGGGCTGCTAGCGCGGGGCGACATCGTCTACCTGCCTACCCATCGCACCGGGCCGGGACGCGCCAAGATCCACCTGTTCGCGCAGGCCGTGCTGGCCACGCTGCGCCTGCTGGCCAGGGGCGAGGTCGCGCTGCTGCACATCCACGTGGCCATCAACGCCAGCTTCTGGCGCAAGTACGTCTTCTTCCTGCTGGGCTACCTGTGCCGCGTGCCGGTCGCCCTGCACCTGCACGCCGGGCGCTATCCGGACTATTACCGCAGCCAGTGCGGGCCGCTGGCCCGCCTGCTGATGCGATTTGCCTTCGACCGGGCGCAGGCCGTCGTCGTCGTCTCGGGCGAACTGCAGGCCTGGGTGCGCAGCATCTCTTCACAGGGCCGCGTCGTCGTCCTGCACAACCCGGTGCTCCTGCCGCAGTGCGGCCATGGGGCCGCGCCCGCGCGCGCGCCGGCGACGCTGGTCTTCCTCGGCCACCTCGAGGCGGGCAAGGGCTGCCACGACCTGCTGCGCGCGATGCGCACGATCGTCGCGGCCGCGCCGCAGGCGCGCCTGCTGCTGTGCGGCGACGGCCAGCGCGAGGCGGCGCGCGCGCTGGCCGCCTCCCTTGGCCTGCAGGCCAGCGTCGAGCTGCCGGGCTGGGTCGATGCAGGAGAGCGCGCGGCCCTGCTCGACGCGGCGACGGTCTTCGTCCTGCCGTCGCATGCCGAAGGCTTGCCGATGAGCTTGCTGGAGGCAATGGCGCATGGCGTCCCCGTCGTCGCCACGGCGGTCGGCGGCATTCCGGAGGCGGTGCGCGACGGGGTGGAGGGCGTGCTGGTCGCGCCCGGCGATACGGGGGCGCTGGCCGACGCGGTGCTCGGGCTGCTGGCCGATCCGGATGCCCGCAGGCGCATGGGCGCCGCCGGCCGCGAGCGGGTCCGGTCGGTGTTCTCCAGCACGCGGATGATCGCCACGCTCGAAGACCTGTACGAGAAGCTCGCAGCGACCGAGGTGCCCCGTCCCGGGACGCGCGAGCGCTTCGACGAGAAAATCGGCTGACCATGGCAGCGACACCGAGCGGCTGCCTGACGAGGGGGGATCCATGAAGATCTGGTTCGATCTATCCAATTCGCCGCACATCAATATGTTCCGCACCATGATCCGTGACCTGCAGCGGTCCCACGAGGTGATCGTTACCAGCCGTCCGCTGGCCAATACCGAGGACCTGCTGCGCATGCACCACATCGCGCACACGCCGGTGGGGATGCACTATGGCCGTTCCCTGGTCGGCAAGGCCTGCGGCTTCCCGATCCGGGTCGCGCAGCTGGTGCGCTTCCTGCGCCGGCGCCGGGTCGAGGTGGCGGTGTCGCAGAGCTCCTTCCACTCGCCGGTCGTGGCGCGGCTGCTGGGAATCCGCTCGGTCTACCTGAACGACAACGAGCATGCGGCCGGCAACGTACCGGCCTTTGCCTGCGCCGACCGGATCATGGTGCCCGAATTTCTCACGGCCCACAATCTCAGGCGCCAGGGTGCGCGCCTGGCCAAGGTGGAGCGCTATCCCGGCGTGAAGGAGGGCATCTACCTGTGGGAGTATGCGCAGCGCCGTTCGGCCTTTACCCCGTCCCCGGCGCCGGCGCGTGGCCGCGATCCGCGCACGCTGCCGCGCATCTACGTCCGTCCCGAGCCCTGGACGGCCCAGTACTACCGGGGCCCCAGGAACTTCCTGGACGACGTCATCGGCGCGCTGCAGCACCGGGCCAGCGTCACCGTGCTGCCGCGCTCGCGCGAGCAGTACCAGCATTACGCCGGTGCGGCGTTCAGGGCCTGCCGCAGCCTGTCCGGGGTGATCGACATCGACACCATCGCCGGCGACTGCGACCTGTTCATCGGCGCCGGCGGCACCATGACGCGCGAGATGGCCGTGCTGGGCGTGCCCACCATCTCGGTCTACCAGGACGCGCTGCTCGACGTCGACCGCTACCTGATTGCCGAAGGCGCCTGCACCCACCTGCCGGCGCTCAGCGCGCAAGACGCGCTGGATTACCTGGCCTCGCGCGCGCGCGCCGAACCCAATGCCGGCCTGCTCGCCAAGGGGCGCGCCGCCTACGACATGATCAAGCACGAGGTGACCCATGCACACGCCTGACAAGCCGCCGATCCGCATCGCCATCGCCGGCCTCGGCAAGATGGGCCTGTCGCACCAGGCCATCGTCAACGCCCACCCCGACCTGGAGCTGGTTGCCGTGTGCGACCCTGCCACCTGGCTGCTGGACATCATCGGCCGCTACATCGGGGTGGCCACCTACAGCGACTATGCGCGCATGCTCGAGCGCGAGCGGCTCGATGCGGTGCTGGTGGCCACGCCGTCGCGGCTGCATGCGCGGATGGTGCGCGCGGCGCTCGAGCGCGGCCTCGACGTGTTCTGCGAAAAGCCGTTCTGCCTCGACGTCGAGGAAGGCGCGCGCCTGGCGGCGCTGGCCGCCGCGCGCGGCGCGGTGACCCAGGTCGGCTACCACAACCGGTTCCTGGGCACCTTCGAGGAAGCCCGGCGCCTGCTCGACGTGGATGCGATCGGACGCGTGCATCATGCGCGGGTCGACTGCTACGGCCCGGTGGTGCTGCGGCCGAAGGGAGCGACCTGGCGCAGCAGTCGCAACGAGGGCGGCGGCTGCCTGTACGACTATGCCTGCCACGGCATCGACCTGCTCAATTTCCTGGTCGGCCCGCCAACCGGGGTCTCGGGCTCGATCCTCAGCAGCGTGTTTTCCGCGTCGGCCGACGACGAGGTGTACGCCAACCTGTCCTACGCCGACGGCAAGACGGCCCAGCTGTCCGCCAACTGGAGCGACGACAGCCACCGCAAGATGTCGACCACGCTCGTGCTGTGGGGCACCAACGGCAAGATCGAGGCCAGCCGCCAGGAGCTGCACATCCACCTGCGCACGCCGGTGGCGGCCAGGCCCGACCTGGCGGCGGGATGGAACGTCCGCTACACCACCGAGCTGACCAGGCCGGTGTGGTTCTACCTGCGTGGCGAGGAGTATTCGGCCCAGATCGATTATTTCGCCGAATCGATCCGGCAGCGCCGGGTCGACAGCCACTGCGGACTGGCCGCGGGCCTGGCCACCGACATCGTGGCCGACATGATCCGGCGCGATGCCGCCGGCGTGGCCGGCGCCGGCGCAGGCAACGACGCTACTGCGGACCTGGTGGCCGCACGCGGCGTCCCGGGGCGCTGGGGAAGGCTGCGCGACGCGGTGCTGAGTTCGCCCGAGACGATCATGAAGGCATTGAAAGGGAGCCCTTGATGGACCGTATTCTCTTTGGAGACAACCAGTTTTTTGGCATCAACCACATGTCCGACGAGCATGCGCGGGCCCAGAGCATGCAGTTCCAGAGCAATGAGGCCGTCATGGCGATGCTCGACGGCGTCCTGGAAGAGGGTATCGAAGTGCTGATGTGCACCACGCACGAGCGGGTGGCCGCGATCTGCGAGACCGTCCGCGCGCAGCCGGCGCGCTACCGCAAACTGAAGATCTATCCCTGCATGCCTTACGCGCACAAGTATGCCAACGCGGTGTCCGAACTGGGAATCATCGAGGCGGTCCGCAAATTCCTGCCGGACGAGTCGCCGCTGACGGCGGCGGTCAAGAGCGGCATCGCGGTGGCGCGGCGCGACGTCGACGCCCTGATCCGGCGCCTGATCGACGCCGAGATGAAGATGTTCGTGGCGATCCCGACACCGGTCATCTTCCTGCAGAACGTGGTCACCGACCTGGCGCTGGGCCTCGGCTTCCACGACGCGCTGCGCACCTTCCACGACCATGTGCGCGAGCGCTACGGTGCCGAACCGGGCTTCATCACCATGAACCTGCCGCGGCTGCTCGAGGCGCTCGAACGTGTGGGCATCGACGACCCGATCGTCTGCGCCAACGTCAACAAGATCGGCTTCCGGATGTGCGGCGGCCTGCCTGCCTACGAGGAAACCGTCGCCACGCGCAAGTTCCGCGCGGTGGCGATGTCGGTGTTCGCTTCCGGTGCGATTCCCGCAGAGGAAGCGATCGAGTACGTTTGCGGCCAGCCGCGCATCGAATCGATCGTGTTCGGCGCGTCCAGTCTGGGCAAGGTGCGCCATACCAAGTACCTGATCGACCACTACACGGCGCTGGGAAGGGGTGAGCCATGCAGCGTGCGGGTTCAGTGAAGTCGCTGCGCGTCGGCCTGCTGCTCGAAGGGCGAGAGAGCGACGCGTATACGGCCGCACTGTGCGACTGGCTGGCGCAACGCCAGGGCATCGAGCTGGCGCTGGTGCTGGTCACCGGCGATGCGGCGCCAGGACGGGCAGGGCGCAAGCGTCGATCCGCGGTCCCGGGGCGGACGGCCCCGCAGATGGCCTCGCGGACACCGCTGCTGCTGGCCGGCGTGACGGCTTTCGAGCGTCGATTGCTGTGCCACTACGAGGCGCACCGCGCGCACCTGGACGTGGTCGACGTGGCCGCCCGGGCCGCCGCGCGCGGAGTGCCGGTGCGCAGCATGGCGCGGCGCAGCCCGGCGCCCGCTGCAGCATCTCATCCCGTCCCCCATCCCGTTTCCATTTCCGTTCCCGTTTCCGTTTCCGTTCCGGTATCCGGTCCGGCGTCCGAAGCCGCGCTGCCCGCGATCCCGGAGCCGGAGCTGGCCGCCCTGGAGCTGGACCTGCTGGTGTGCTGCGACGGCGTCGCGTGCGACGAGCGCCTCGGGCGCGCGGCGCGCCTCGGCGCCATCGGCATCGACTACCGGCGCGACCAGATCGACGACAGCGCGCCCATCGGCTTCTGGGAAACCTACCACCGCGCACGCAAGACCGGATTCGCCATCGTCCGCCTGAACCGCGAAGGCGAGGCGGGCCAGGTCCTGGTCGAGGGGGCGTTCCGCACCAAATATTCCTTTCTGCTCAACCAGGCGCACCTGTTCTGCAAGGCGCATGCCCAGTTGCGCCGGCTGCTGGACGACGTGGCCGCGACGGGCAAGCTGCCGGCCGTGCGTGATCCGGTCCCTTACTCGGGCTGCTGCCTGGCGCCGCCGGGCAACCTGCACGCGCTGTCCTACGCGCTCAAGCTGGCCGGGCGGCTGGGCGTGCGCGGCCTGCGGCGCATGCTCGGCATCCGTCATAAATGGACGCTGTCGGTGACCCGTTCCGGCTGGCGCAACGCCGCCTTGTGGCGCGGCGTCCCGGTGGCGGCGCCGGCCGGGCATTTCTGGGCCGATCCCTTCCTGCGGGTCCATGGCGGAAGGGTGTACTGCTTCGTCGAAGACTATGTCTACGCCACCAACCGCGCGCATATCTCGGTGCTCGAGATTACCAAGGCCGACGTCAAGTGCCTGGGCGTGGCCCTGCGAGAGGCCTTCCACCTGTCGTTTCCCTTCCTGTTCGAGTACGGGGGGAATCTCTACATGTGCCCCGAGACGTCCGAGAGCAACCAGATCCGCATCTACAAATGCGACGAATTCCCGCTGCGCTGGTCGCTCGACTCGATCGCCATCGACGGCATCTCGGCCGCCGACTCGATGTTCTTCGAGCACCGCGGACGCTGGTGGCTGCTCACCAGCATCGACCGCGCTGGCCTGAACGACCACTGTTCCGAACTGTGCCTGTTCTACGCGCCCGATCCGCTCGGCGGCGCATGGACGCCGCACCCCATGAACCCGCTCTATATCGATACCGACATGGGGCGCAATGCCGGACTGATCGTGGACGGAGGACGCATCTACCGCGCCGCCCAGCGCCAGGGATTCGACCAGTACGGCGAAGGCCTGGCCCTGTACGAGATCATCGAACTCGACGAGACCAGGTATTCGGAGCGCAAGGTCACCGACATCCGGCACGACTACCTGCAGCGTTCGCTTGGCAGCCACCACATCTCGTCGACCGGCGGCGTGACCGTGGTCGATTTCAAGACCCATTGCTTCGCTCCCTGAGGCGCCCACTCGACGATAACCCGATGAGCGAACCGATCCTGCCACCGCTGTCGCCGCCGCTGCCACCGATGTCGGCGCCGTTCTCTGCCCGGAGCTCGGCCCAATTTCCGCGATCCGCCGCGCGTCCGTCCGCCGCAGACCGGCCGGCCGGGGCGGCGCTGGTGTACCTGGCCTGCGTGGGCGCGGCGCTGGCGGCCGGCATGGCGTGCGAACTCCTTGGCGCCGTGCGCGCGCTCGCCGTCATCGGCGCCGGCCTCGTGGTCCTGCTCGGCATGCGCGATTTCCGGGTCCTGGCCGTGGCGGTGGTCTTCCTGCTGCCTTTCGTGCCGACCCTGTTCCTGTCCGAGGGCGTGGCCGGCGTGTCCGGCCAGCGCATCGTCGCCCTGGTGATGCTGCTCGCCCTGGTGTCGGTCGCGTGCGGCCATGCGCTCGATCCCTGGCGCATCCGCTACCCTCGCTGGCGGCCGGCCTTCCTGGCCTATGTCGCCGTGTTCGTGTTCGCCGCCCTCAACGGCGCCAGGTCGGCGGGCGCCATCCCCGAGTATTTCCGGGTGCTCGAGGTGGTGGCCGAGACCACACCCCTGGGCTACCTGAAGGTGAGCCTGTTCGCCCCCGCGCTGGTGGTTGCCGGCTGTGCGATCGTGGGCCTGCTGGCGGCGAACGTGCGCGACCCGCGCTGGCTCCTGCTGCCGGTGCTGTCGTCGGCGGTGCTGCTGGCGGCGCTGGTGTGCCTGTTCGCGCTGCAGGGCGCCAGCGCCGGCGCCGACCTGGCGCAGCAGGAATCGCGCCGCGCGCTGTCGGTGCTGGGCCTGCATGCGAACGAACTCGGCCTGTTGCTGAACATGGCGCTCGCGCTGGCCCTGTGCGCCCTCGGCGCAAGCCGGCGCGCCAGCGCGCGCGCCGTGCTGGCGCTGGCCTGCCCCGTGCTGATCGGGGGCGTCCTGATGACTTTCTCGCGCGGCGCCTTCCTCGGACTGGCGGTGGTCATCCTGTATGCGGTGGCGACCGTGCGCGCGCGCAGCTGGCCGGTCTGGGTGCTGGTCGCTCTGGCGCTGGCCGTGGCCCTGTCGTCCGATTCCCTGGCCGAGCGGGCGCTGCACGGCATCGGCGGCGGCGACCTTGGCCTGCTCAGCTCGGGCCGGGTCGACGCCATCTGGCTGCCGCTCGCGTCCGAAATCCTCGACCACCCGATCCTGGGCGCCGGCCACGCATCGATCCTGTGGTCGCAGGCGGCGCAGGCGCGCACGATCCTGCCGGTGGGCCATCCGCACAGCGCCTATCTGGCCGCGCTGCTCGACGTCGGCATCGCGGGCAGCATGCTGATTGCGCTGTTCTTCGCCCATGCGTGGCGGCTGCTGCGGCGTGCGGCCCGCCAGGCCGGCGCAAACGCCCAGGGCGCGCTGGCCGGTTTCTTCAGTGGCGGCGCGGCCTGCATCCTGCTGCTGCTGGTCCAGGGCCTGACCGACGACAGCTTCATGCCGTCCTATACCCACGTGTATTTCTGGCTGTGCTACGGCGCGGCCGTTGGGACCCTGGCTGGCGCGCAGCCGTCAAGCGCGCGGCCTGCAGACGTGCAGCCGTCGAGCGCCCCGGCACGCGGTCGCCCCGCAGCGGGAGGCGCGTCATGAAAGTCTGTTTCGTCGGCATGGACAACCTGCCGGTGCTGGCCGAAGAATTCAATATGCACGGCATCGGCGGCGAGCAGGTCCAGCAGACGCTGCTGGCCCTGGCGTTGGTGCAACGCGGCTTCGAGGTCAGCATGGTGGTGTACGACTACGGCCAGGCCGACCGCCGCAGCTGGTCGGGCATCGTCACCCACCGCGCCTTCCGCCAGACGGCCGGGCTGCCCCTGCTGCGCTTCGTGTATCCGCGCTGGATCAAGACCTGGCTCGCCCTGCGCCGCGCCGATGCCGACGTGTACTACCTGAGCTGCGCCGGCATGCAGCTGGGGCTGGTGGCGCTGTTCTGCCGCCGGCATGGCCGCAAGCTGGTGTTCCGGGTCGCGCACGACAGCGATTGCGTGCCCGATGCGCTCCTGATCAAGTACCGGCGCGACCGCAAGCTGTACGAATACGGCTTGCGGCGAGCCCACCTGGTGCTGGTCCAGACCCGGCGCCAGCGCGACGCCATGCTGCAGAACTACCGGCGCGACAGCACGATCGCGCGCATGCTGGTGCAGGCGGCGGCGGGGCCGGTGGAACGCGATATCGATGTGCTGTGGGTGAACAACCTGCGCCAGTTCAAGCGTCCCGACCTGCTGCTCGAACTCGCGCGCCGCCTGCCACATTTGCGCTTCTGCATGATCGGCGGCGAGCAGCCCGGCGCCGCCGGACTGTATGCCGATATCGCGGCCCAGGCCGCGCAGCTGCCGAACCTGTCCTTCAGCGGCCGCGTGCCGTATCACCGGATGGCCGGGCGCTACGCGGCGGCGCGCGTGTTCGTCAATACCTCGGACAGCGAAGGCTTTCCCAACTCCTATCTGCAAGCCTGGATCCACGGCACTCCCACGGTCGCCTTTTTCGATCCCGACGGCGTGATCGCCCGCGAAGGACTCGGCCATGCGGCAAGCACGCTGGACGACATGGCGGCGCAGGTCGCGGCGCTGGCCGCGTGCGGCGCCGACTGGCAGGCGCGCAGCGCGCGCTGCCTTGCCTATATGGAGCGGCATTATGCCGAGCAGGACGTGCTCGGCCCCTATCTGGATGGACTCACGGAGGTCTGCCATGGAACAAGGAACTGAACGGCCGCTGCATGTGATGTTCCTGGTCGTGTCCGCCAGCGTCGGCGGGGCCGAGACCCACGCGGTGACCCTGGCCCAGGCGCTCGACCGGCGCCGCTTCTCGGTGTCGCTGGTCTATCTGAAGGACGAGGCCGAGATTCCCGGCGCCTTCGACGACGAGGGGTGCCGGGTGTCGGCGTTCTGCCTGAACGCGCGCAACAAGCTCGACCTGGGCGCGGCGCGCCGGCTGGCGGACTATGCGGCGCAGCACGAAGTCGACATCGTCGTCTGCGCCAACCCGTATCCGCTGATCTATGCATGGGCGGTACGGCTGCTGTCGCGCAAACGCCTGCGCGTGGTCGAGATCCTGCACTCGACCGAGCCGTTCACGCGCCGCGCCTGGCTGCAGATGTATTTATACCGGCCCCTGATGTGGATGTCCGACCTGCTGGTCTTCGTCTGCAAGAACCAGCGCTCGTACTGGGAGACCCAGCGGGTCCGGGCGCGCAGTTCGCAGGTGGTGCACAACGGCGT